>JANPAV010000311.1:0-2111 GCA_031430115.1 Armatimonadota bacterium
GAGTGGACGGATGTTAACGGTAGAAAACTAAACGTCATGAGCCTAAGGCTCCTTCCTCCGACGATGAGAATTGACTTATTCGACAAATCGGCTTGGAACGATTTCGCCAACAATCGAGCCGCCCGAAGAAAGGAAGTTCTCGCCATCGCCGCCGAATTGAACCGGCTCAACTTCCGTCCTGACATTATAGGTGGAGACTTCAACACGCCCCCAGACGTAGGTGTCCTCGAACCAATAACAACGAGAATGAGCGATACGTTCGCCAAAGTCGGAGTTGGTTACGGAGCGACCTGTGTCAATCCCTATCCCTGCCTCGTGAGAATCGACCAAATCCACTGCTCGAAAAACGTAACTCCCACTCGATCACGCGTAGTCGCAACACAAAATTCCGATCATCGAATGTTAGTTTCGGACTTCAAAACTTCCCCTATAATGGATTCTAACCATGAGTGATCTGCCATCACACGCGAAAGGAAATGTTCTCGGTACAGTGGCCCGTTTATTTGGCGGACTCCTCGTTGTGGGCTTATGCGCCGCCATTCTGTATCCTATCTTTGCTCCTGCAACATCTACTCCCAGGAATCATTGTCTTTCACATCTTAGGCAACTCGGAACCAGCGTTGCAATTTACCAGTCGGACTTCGACGACTGCCTCCCCCTGCACTATACGTTTGATGGCGCAAAAGCGTCCGAGAAGTTCACTCAAGCCTTGTTCGTCTACCTAAAAAATGACGAGTCATTCCTTTGCAGTTCTCAGCAAGTGAATCTCGGACCAGGTCCCGAAGAACTCTTTCCCAAACTGAGCTACGTCCATCCTCGCGCCTTCATGCGGATTATTCCCAACTTCGACCAAGGAAAACGCTTGGTAGATACCGTGCAGATAACACCGGATCCGGCAACCACGGTGTACCTTCGTGATCCTTTGCGCGTCGCCGCCAAGGAAGAGGACCGAGACAAACTCTGCTCGCCTCACGGCATCGGGTTCTATGTCGAGTTTCTGGATACCCACGTGAAGTTCCATAAGACACTCGACATTAACACCGAACTCTAAGTCTTGGTGAAGTTCAAGCAAAAGACCTTATAATGAACACATACAATGGGTAGTTCCCGCGGGTACTTGAAAGGAAGCATTCTCATTCTGAGTCTCAAGTGGCTTGGCGTAACCGGATTTGTTGCCCTCCTCGCCGCAATCCTTTTCCCGGTCTTTGCGACCGGCTCAAACTGTGGTGGGCGTAGGACAACTTGTCTCGTAAATCTAAAGCAACTCATGGTTTCGGTTGCAATGTATCAGTCAGATTGTGATGATCGACTTCCGCCCCATTTCACATTCGATGGACCCGAACAGGCACAAAAATTCGTTAACGTAACAGTGGCCTACGCCAAAGAAAAGAGCATCTACCTTTGCCCATCGGATACAGGAAATATTCCCGATGGACAGGAAGGGCTACCAGGCGTCATGTCATACGTTCACTGTCTTAGCTTCAAAAGCAAGATTCCCGATTACGATGCTGGAAATCGAATCGTCCGAGTAACAGACTCGTTCCCAAATATTTCCACCACTCCCTTCCTCCGTGATCCAATCCGAAGCGCATCCTTCAGTGGTCCCCAATCATTCTCGTCACCTAACGGTGACGAGTTCACAGTCGCCTACCTCGACACCCACGTGAAGTTCCGAAAGCCACTCGACATCAACACCGAACTTTAGTCATTCCTGATACAATTCGATCAGATGTCAGCCGATACCGAAGTCTTGCAGCCCCAATCCGGACCAGCTTCCCCAAACCCTTGGAAGTTCGTGCCTCTGCTCTACGTCATGCAGGCAATTCCGGTCACGATCATTTCTGATCTTTCGGCGGTCTTCTACAAGGATCTAGGCGTTCCAAACCCTTTGATCGCAACATGGACCTCGATTATTGCGCTTCCATGGGCATTTCAATTCCTTCTCGGCCCCCTTGTTGATCTCAGTGCAAAGAAGCGAAGATGGGTTTTGACTGGTCAAGCCATTCTCACGGCATGTCTTGCGCTTGCACCTTTCTTTTTGCTTCCTGGCTCCTCCGCGTTCGTCGCATCCCTCATCTTTCTTGGCGGCAGTGCGTTTGTTTCTGCGATGA
>JANPAV010000312.1:0-2536 GCA_031430115.1 Armatimonadota bacterium
AAGAAAAGTCTCAGAATATGCAAATTTTCTTGGTTTTTCCTGAAAGCGGTACACTGATTTTCCCTTGCTCAGAGACGACCTCCTTGACTTAAATGACATTCTGCAGCATCCAGGCAGGGAACTTTCCGTTGAAGTTTCCACAGAACTACCAGATGAAGAAGACCTTGATTTGGTAAAACCGCTGGATGGAAACCTTGATCTGGTATCCACCGGAAACTTACTCCTTATTAAAGGGAATTTCTGTACCCGAGCAGTTGTCGAGTGTGCGCGATGCCTTGGCCCGATCGAAGTTGACGTCGAGTTTGAGGTCGACGAGCAGTTTGATGTGAAAGGTGTACCAAGTTCCCTAGACCACACAAGCACCGCCAAAGTTGATGCCGACGAGCCCTATCCACTATTTGAAGGCAATCAGCTGATGGTAGAAGCGCTGCTTCGCCAAGACCTTTTGCTCAATTATCCGGTTCAACCACTTTGCTCATTTGGTTGGGAAGGTGATTGCCCAATTGCGAAAGAGCGGCTAGTGATTAATAAGCAAAGTTCAACAGCTCATCCGGAGTTCGAAAAGCTCAAAAATCTCGTGAAAGAGGATGATGCGTGAACATCGCCCTCGATGCGATGGGTGGCGATAACGCACCAGGAGAAATTATCCGCGGCGGTTTGGAAGCCTGCGCCCATATTCGTGGCAACCTAATACTGGTTGGCGACGAAGCGATTATTCGTGCGAATCTGCCTGCCAATATTCCTAAAAATGTCAAAATTGTTCACGCTAGCCAGATCGTTGAGATGGACGAAAAGCCTCTTGATGCCTATCGAAAGAAAAAAGATTCTTCGATGATGGTTGGGATAAGGATGGTAAAAGATGGTCAGGCCGCGGCTTTTGTTTCGGCTGGCTCTACCGGAGCCGCTTCCGCTACGGCTCTTTTGACTTGGCGTCAGGTCGCCGGAATACATCGCCCAGCAATCGGAACTCAGCTTCCCAACCATCACGGTGGATTTGTTTTGCTAGACGCAGGAGCCTCGCCTGACGTTGATCCCGAACATCTTGTTGAATTTGCAATCCTTGGTCGAGCCTACGCCCAAAGCGTAATGGATCGAAAAAATCCGAAAGTCCATCTTGTGAACATCGGAGAAGAACCCGGGAAAGGAAACGCCTTTGCCAAGCAGGCATACAAACTACTTTCTCGATTTGAATGGTTTGCCGGGAACATAGAGGGTAAGGACATGTTCAATTCTCAATGTGATGTGGTCGTTTGTGAGGCTTTCGTTGGTAACGTGATCCTTAAGACCGCCGAAGGAGTTGCGGAAATGTTTGGAAGGCACGTTAAGGCCGGAGTGCCGGACAATATCATGAAAGCCCTCTATTGGCCCGTCAAGAAAGTTATGGCTCCAATTAAGAAACACATGGACTATGCTGAGGTGGGCGGTTCGCCATTGTTAGGGCTCAATGGAATATGTGTCATTGCTCATGGTCGGAGTAATGCCAAAGCTATCAGAAATGCAGTTCTCATGGCAGATAAGGCTGCTGGTGCTCAAATAGTCGACAATATTCGAACCGCAGTTGAGCGAGAATTAGGGGTGGCAGACCAAGACGAAGACCAAACGGTCAAGGAGACAAATCATGAGTAGGCGCGCAGTTATTCAATCAGTGGGGCACGGATTGCCAATAAGAGTCGTTACGAACAAGGAACTGATTCTTGAAAAAGGAATTGACTCTGATGATGAGTGGATTGTGCAGCGCACGGGAATTAGGGAGCGTCATCTTTGTTCGGGAGATGAAGGTGCACACTCACTTGCGATCATGGCGGGACGAGAGGCCCTTGATCGATCGGGACTAAAACCTACCGACATAGAGATGGTCGTTGCTGGCACCGTTTCTGGTGACTATATTTGGCCATCAACGGCATGTTTTGTCCAAAGTGCTCTTGGCCTCAAGAACGCTGGCGCATTTGACGTGAGCGCTGCCTGTGCGGGATTCATCTATTCTCTCGCCAACGCAACCGCGCTTATCGAAACGGGGGTTATTGACCACGCATTGGTCATTGGAGTTGACGCTCTTTCGAAGCAAGTTGATTGGTCAGATAGATCGACGTGCATATTGTTTGGCGATGCCGCCGCCGCCGTAATCGTCAGTGGTGTCGAAGGCGGGGAAAGAGGTGTCATCAAAACGGTTATGCTCGCCGACGGAAATGGCGCACCATTTATTAGCATGGATATTGGCGGCACCAAGTACCCACCCAACAGTGTTGCCCCAGCTGGAATGAAGTATGGCATCCAGATGATGGGCAATGAGGTCTATCGGTTCGCGATTAAGGCAATGGGTGATGCATGCGAAAAAGTCTTGGCGGAAGCAGGGATCAACGCATCAGAAGTCGACATATTTATTCCACATCAAGCTAATATGCGAATCATCACTGCAGCTGCAGAGCGATTCAGATTCCCGTCGGAAAAGGTTTTTGTCAATGTCCATAAGTACGGCAATACCAGCGGTGGCTCCATTCCCCTTGCCTTGTATGAAGCAAGCGACAGCGGACGCCTA
>JANPAV010000313.1:0-1848 GCA_031430115.1 Armatimonadota bacterium
ATATCGTTCGAGAAAAGTTAACGAAGGAGGGCTACAAAATAACCTCATGAGTCTCAAAGTCATCAAGAAGTACGGAAGTATTCACAAGTTTTCCTCCCCAGTAAAGCTCAGGAAATATGGTGTTCCGAGTGGCGGTCCCATTGATCCATTTTCGCCCGAGCTAGTGCGAGCTGCCTTACTACATGGACCTACATCATCGCTGGTCGAAGTCATGGGGACAATCGTGTTTGAAGCCCGTCGACCAATGACGGTCGCATGGATGACCCCTCAAGGCGGCTTCGTCAAACACCTGAAGAAATTTGAGAGAATCCGAGTGACCAGCGGCGCCGAATTTGCCGGATACATGGGCTTCACTCCAAAAGCGCTTCCCGATAAAAACTTAGAAGGCATGTTCCCACCCTTGAGCCAACTTCGATACCTCCCCCTAGGATGCGAAGAATCCTTCAACGTAAAGTCTACGTTGAACTTAAGTCGGGTTGGCTTCCGCTTTGAGTCAACCCTAAAATCAAAGGCAATATTGGGCCCAAGCGAACCAGCCTGTCAAGGGTTGATTCAGCAAACTCCAAGCGGTCAAATCATTGTTCTTGGTCCGGATGGTCCTGTAACTGGTGGATATCACAAGATCGGGACGATAATCCGAGCCGACTGGCCCTATTTGGCTAGCATGACCTACTTTCAAACTTACGAGTTAATGCCCGTCAATATGACAATTGCCAAGCAAGCTTATGAAAACACCATGGAAGATTTGGTGAAGCGGTGTCAACTCCTGCGAATCATTCAAGAGAACGGCAATTCAACCGCGGGCTATCGTAAACTTGGCTAATTCAAGCCTTGTAAGCGTGGTTTCTACGCTCAAAAATGCCACGCAAGTACTGACCAGTGTAAGATCCTTCGCACCGTGCCACTACTTCCGGAGTACCAACCACAATCACCTGCCCACCACCGTTTCCACCTTCTGGCCCCATTTCAACGACCCAGTCCGCCGTCTTGATAACGTCCAGGTTATGCTCAATAACTAGAACCGTATTGCCTTGATCCACCAATCGGTGCAAGACCGCCAACAATCGCCGAACATCTTCAAAGTGCAGACCAGTCGTCGGCTCATCCAAAATGTAAAACGTGTTGCCCGTCGCCCGCTTAGCGAGTTCCGAAGAAAGCTTGACTCGCTGCGCTTCGCCACCCGAAAGAGTGGTCGCAGGCTGCCCCATCCGAACGTAGCCAAGACCAACCTCAACCAGGGTCTCCAGCTTGCGGTGAATCTTCGGAATCGCCTTAAAGAACTCAACCGCCTCCTCGATCGTCATGAGCAAAACGTCTGCAATTGACTTGCCCTTGTACTTAACTTCTAAAGTCTCGCGGTTGTACCGCTTGCCCTTACAAACTTCGCAAGGAACGTAAACATCGGGCAAAAAGTGCATTTCAATCTTCAAAACGCCATCCCCTTTGCAGGCTTCACAGCGGCCACCCTTCACATTAAAACTAAATCGCCCTTGCTGATATCCTCGAATCTTTGCATCCGGAGTCTTGGAAAACAAATCCCGAATCATGTCGAAGGTTCCGGTGTAGGTTGCCGGGTTCGATCGCGGAGTTCTCCCGATAGGAGATTGGTCAATATCGATCACCTTGTCAATTTGGTCAACGCCCTCTAGGCTGTCATGAGGTGCCCAAATCGACCGCGTGCCGTGTAACTCGTACATCAAGCGAGGGAACAAGGTGTCTTGAATGAGGGTCGACTTTCCTGAGCCCGAAACGCCTGTAATGCAGACGAAAAGACCAAGGGGAATGTCCACATCGATCCCTTGTAAGTTGTTTCCCGTAGCATTGCGAATGCTCAACCAACCATCTGAC
>JANPAV010000314.1:0-3390 GCA_031430115.1 Armatimonadota bacterium
GACTCGATCACCTGTGTGAATGAATCCTACGGGGTGCTCTTCACTCTTGTAGTCTTGCCCAATGATGCTGAGGTTCTTAATGTCATAGCCTGCATCGCTGAGCTTTTTGATGGCAGCGTGTGCCTGATCGTGTGCTTCATAGACCGCGACGGTGTGGCCAGTCAAGGCGATAGTTGTGTCGGTTAGGGTTGCAGATTCGTTCATGAGGTTTCTCTTTTGGATTGTTTGTGGTTTTGGCTCGGAGGACTATTTGACGATGACCTTTCCGCTTAACATTCCCATGCTACAAGTAAATGGAATTTCGCCTTTAGCCTTGGGTGTAAACTTAATCACAACCGACTTACCAACTGCAACATCCTTTTTGATTTTCAGTGATTTAAAGACCACCGTTCCGCCGCAACCAATGTTCTTGCCACCGGTAAATGTCAGTTCCACTGGTTTGCCCTGCTTGACTGAGATTTGACCTGGCCTATATCCACTGTTAATGAGAATTGAGGCAGTCTGTTTGTCCTTAAATTGCTTTGCCGGTACAGCCTTGTCGCTTGAGGCTAGGCTAGGCATTCCACCACCACAACACGCCATACCGGTCCTTTGTGCGGACGCGGCAGAAATGAGCGCAAGCGCAACGATTGCAGTAGGAAAGACGATGAGACTTGATAGGTTTTTCATTTTTCTTAAAGCGCATTTCAAGCCGATATGTAAACATGATGGGCTACGTTATGCAAGCGCGCAAGTCGTTTCTTTTACGTCCTTCAATCCATGCCGTCCTTTCGGAGGGCACAGCGCATCAAAGGTGAACGACGGTTAATGAGGGCAGTCGAAGTCTTTACGGTTAGTAGTCGGCTATGGGACGCGGCAGTTGAAGTTGTTCGAGATCCGTACCGTCGTTGTCACCAACTATGAGCCCAAGGACATTTGACCAGACTTGCACTTCCTTTCTCTAGGTGAGTGGCAAAGATTGCTCAATTTGTATGGATGGGCTCATATTTTCCGCTGAATAAAGGTAACTACTACTTGGCCATGGACTCGTCTGCGTTGCGGCAAGCGGTTGCGCAGGCCCTGCAAGCTTCCGCACATGTCTTGCAAACGTCCATATGGTCAGCACCCTTTTCACATTCGGTAGCGCAAGCTTCACAAGCGGAAATGCACGAAGCGGAAGCTGAATGATCGCCCTTGGCTAGGCCAGCGCTATGCTGATCACAAATTGTGGAACAGTCATTGCAGAGCTTCACGCAGAGATCCATACCTCCCATTTCTTTACATTCCTTGGCGCAATCGCGACAGATAGGGGCACATGATTTGCAAGCGTCGATACAGCTTTGTACTTCTTGAGTAATAGTCATTTTGATTTATCCTGGATCACGCACTTTGGGCAATCCACGGTAAATCATGGAATGGAAAAGTATTGCCTGCAAGTCGTATTTTACATGTCGTCCAAGTCATGTCGTCCCTTCGGAGGGCAAGGATCGGTTTTCAAGGTGGTACCATCCTCCCTACCGATGTTCAAGAGCTAAGATTTGTCGTGGCGTCGACGCCATACACCAATACCGGTGAACAACATTCCGACGACTCCGCCGATAATCATGGCTTCGCCGAGCGTATGGTGCCAGCCACCCATCGGGGTTAGCAACAACAAGGACCCGCTAACAACGAGAGCTGCAAAGGCGAGGGCGCTTGTAAGCCGCTCGATGTTACGGCTGAAACGAGATCCCAGAGCCTCTAAGCCTGGAAGTCGGCCCAAATTGCCTTCGGCGATGCGTTTGAGTACTCGCCGGGTGTCGCCGGGAGCATCTGCTATCAACCTTTCCATTTCACGAGCTAGGCTGATTGTGTTATCCATGATTCGTGTCGGCGAGAAGTGCTGCACCGTCAGGCGCAGTATCTCTACGCGAAAAGATTCCATGTAGTTGTGTTCGGGAGCAAGCTGACGAATCAAAGCCTCAAGAATTACGAAGGCGCGCGTCAGCAGAAAAAACTCCGGGGGATTGTGAACCCCGTTTCGGGTTCCAGCTCGCATTAGCGATTCGAACGCGTCTCCGATCGAAACATCTTCAAGATTGCTCCGATTGATTTCATAGAGCGTCGCTTTGATATCTACCAAAAGCCTGGAATGGTTGACGTCTTCGCTCGTGCATGCCACTTCAAGATAGGCCTCGGTGGTAGCTCTCGCGTCTCCCTTAACAACCGCTTCGAGGAGGCGTATCAGCGATGCGCGCATCGGCTCGTCGAGTTCTCCTGTATTCCCGAAATCGAGTAGGCTTAGTCGTCCGTCGGGCAGTACGAAGACGTTGCCGGGATGGGGGTCGGCGTGAAACACCCCTTCTTCGAAGATTGATTGCAGCATCAGCCTTACCAGGGTGTTGACGGACTGCGGCATCCCTTCCGGGTGCTCCTTGGCATACTCGTCGATTCGTTCGCCGGCTGAGAACTCCAGCGTGAGCACGGACCCGCGCGAATACTCCGCCACGACATTCGGAATCCAGAGATCCGGCACATCTTCCAGCGCAGTGCGGAAACGCACGATAGCTCGCTCTTCGCGACTGAAATCGATTTCCCGAATCAGACTGTTGGCAAACTCATGCACCACTACGGGAAGGTCGAAAGCGCGCAGTCTCGGAACCAATCTCTCGCCCAAGGCAACAAGGTAATTCAGGGCTGCAATATCTTTGGTAATCAGTGCTTCAAGGTCGGGTCGCTGTACCTTCACGGCAACGTGACGCCCATCCTGCATGGTCGCCTCATGCACCTGGGCGATTGTCGCTGCGGCAAGTGGCTTTTCTCCAAATGATGAAAAGAGCTCCGTCAATGGGGCACCTAAGTCGCCCTCGACCCTCGCCCGAACTACGTCAAAGTTCATCGCCGGCAAGCGATCGTGCAACAGGGCCAACTCCTTGATATATGTGGGTGGCAGCAGGTCGCGTCGCATCGCGAGCACCTGTCCGAACTTGAGAAAGGTTAGTCCCAGTTCCTCAAAGGCTTCACGTACCGCTTTTGGTGGCGGCCAATGATTCTTGCCGCGCAAGGCACCAAGGAATTTGTGTTGCGAAAGCACCCTCAATATCTGGATGAGTCGTGGTGCGACTCGCAGCAGGCTGCTCTTCTCCGAATCTATCACAGCGCATTGATCTCTTCGATAGCTCGTTCAATCAGCCGCTTCGCTTCTTTGGCAATCGGTCGGAAGGACTCATTCCGCGCCATATCCATGATCAGCATGGGATATTAGCTCCAACGTGGACGGCGGCTCCACCGATAAGGGCAGACTCTAGGACAGCAATGACGTAACCAGCAAAGATCAACTGACCAAATCCGGGAATTATAAAGAAAGCTGATCCAGTTAGCAATCCCCAAAATGTTCCCAAGAATGCACCCATTTGCCCCCAAGATACGACT
>JANPAV010000315.1:0-3665 GCA_031430115.1 Armatimonadota bacterium
TCTCCATTTCCACTGGAATCGCTCCCAGTCTGCTTGGTAGCCATTGCTGTCAGCATATCGGGCATAGTCAAGCCAGTCCATTGCCATTCGTTCGCCATAGCGCTTGGAAGCGAGGAGGCGATCCACGACTTTTTCGTAGGCCTTTGGTGATTTGTCGTTGACGAAGTCTTTTACTTCTTGTGGTGTCGGTGGCAGACCGTTGAGGTCAAGGCTTACCCGGCGGATTAAAGTTCTTCGATCAGTCTCGGGAGATGGCTTCAGATTGTTCTCTTCGAGTTTTGCGAGGATGAACGAATCGAGAGGCGACTTGGCCCAATTCTTGAGTTTTGTTGTTGGGACGAGGGGTCTTACTGGCTTTACAAATGACCAATGCTGCTTGTATTCGGCGCCTTCCTGAATCCAAGTTGCTAGCAGCTTTTTCTCTTCCGCACTGAGTATCTTGTTGCTGCTCGGAGGCGGCATGATATTGTACTTATCTTTGCTGTTGACTCGTTTGATGAGTTCGCTTTTGCCTGGTTGACCTGGCACAATGGCGGCACGACCACTATCTAACTTCTTTATGGCCCCTTCTCTGGTATCTAACCGGAGACCGGCAAGAACGGTTTTGGAATCGTGACCATGGCATGCGGTGCATTTATCGATGATCGGTCGAATGTCGCGATTGAAGTCAATTTGCCGTTTAAGCTTTGTAGTCTTGGATTGACCGGGCAAGGCATAAAGCCCAGTAGCCATCACAGCAAACGAACTTAAAACAAGGAGGTGTCGACCGAACGCCATATGGCGGTAGGTTACCTCTACGCAGTAAATTATTTTGGTCAAACGTAGTCCAATTTGACTACTATCTTGTCAATTCGGGCAAATGAATGAGGGGTCGATAATCAACACTATTTTCGGCCCCTCAATGAACACATTCGAGCAAGTCGACTTTGGTCTATTTTCCTGCTTTTACGTCGAATTTCGTTTGGACAGTTTTGACCATTAGCCATTTGCGACCGACGAGTTTCCATGAGTCAACACCCACCTCATGAATGGTTGTCGTCCCATTTTTGCCGGTTAACTTCAAAATGAAATCAAATTTAACGTCAACAATGCCACTGCGCGTTGTTGAGCCAAGATGCTTCATCACGGGTTCAGCCTTCGTTGAATTCTTTATCATCGGGACCACTTGACCTAAAAAATCGTCTCGCTTAGTTGGCTTCCCAGACGGGTCGACGACAATGAAATCAGGTGCAAAGAAATCGGTAAAAGCTTTGGTATTAAGAGCCGACATTGCTTTTTGAAGGGCTACATATCGAGTCTGAATTACTTTCGGGACACCTTCCGCAAATGAAAGCGAGCTAGCGATGATCATTAGCCCCACGAGTAAAAATTTGGTTTTCATAATTTGAGAATTCCCAAGAATTCAATACATCAAAGCATCAAATTTGATACTTTGTCAACCCTCGTTTGCGAATACTCATCGGAAAGATTTTGATACTTCTCTACTTGTCGCCGTCACCGTCGATCACTTCAAACATTTTCCGCAATCGCTCTTTTTCTTCCCTTTCCTTTTCTCGGTTCTTTACTTCGCTTAGATATGCTTGGCTTCGTTCCTCTTCACGTTTTTTGCGAGCCTGAACTTCTTTAGCAGCCTTTCGGTCCTGAAACATTTCTTGGAATTTGATTCCTCCAGAGTTGGAAAGTACTTGGAATGAACTGATGGTTCCCATAAGGCCGAATAGTCCGATAAACCCGTTCTTGCTGATCAACCAATAGATGATCAGAAGTGGCGACAGCACGAGACCAATATGGCCAACAATCCTCGTTGATTTGAAATCGGTTCTTGACCGATTAAGGATCGCTCTCAACGAGTTTCCGCCATCAAAGGGAAAACTTGGAATCAAGTTGAGAAATCCTAAGAGGATGTTTAATGTTCCGATAGTGTGAATAATGAATATCTGCTTATCGCCAATTGAATCGAATTCGAATCTGTTTTTGGTTAGAAACGAAATTGTCAAGCAGAGAATTCCGACAGCGAACGTAACGGCAGGTCCGGCAAGCGAAATAACGAGGGATTGGGTCGGATTTCGGTAGCCGCTCGAAGTGGCGAAGCCGCCAAATCCGTGAAGCATGATTGACAGTCCTGTCAGTTTGTAATGTCTGGCGGCAAAGGCATGACCGAGTTCGTGAAGAAGAATCGAGACGATGACAAGAAGGATGTACTCAAGAGTCAGGACTGGACCAAGTCCATTGTCTTTTAAAAGCGGAAAGAGAAAGAATAGGAGTGAAATGTGGAGGCTGACCGGGATTCCGAACAGCTTTCCGACGCGAACTGACCAATTGAGGAGATCGTTTAGCTTGGAGAGATTCATCTTGTTGCGTCTGGGACAACCTAATTATGGGCTGAATCTAACTTGTTTTGAGGTCAAGATTGTTAATATTTGCCTTTGTACAAACGATTGAAAACCTTGGCGGGATCATAACCAACTTTGCTTGGGAGTTCGGTTCTTCCGCTCCAGGAAAAGTCAGCGGCAAAAACCATTGCGGAAAACTGCCCGAGGTTCTTGGACATAACATTTTCGTTGCTTTCGTAGCCTGCCCAAGTCGTTTGTAGCGTGCCGGCACCGGCAGAAATTGCGGCTAAATTGAATCCACGAATGTTCTCTGGCTCAAACCATGAGGAAGCGATTGGGCGGAATCCTTCGTTTTGAAAGAGCTCCAGTGATGCTTCGTAGAGTTTTGGATCAGCGTTCTTTTGGTAGTGCCAATCACAAATGTATGACCCTTTTGGAATTACCGATCGTCGAGCTTTGGCTTCTTCTTTCGATTTGGATCGGTGGGGAGCAGCACCTTCTCCAGGTGCAAGCAATTCATCACCCCACAGCATCATCGTCACCTTGTTCTGTTTGGCTATGGAAGCGAGAAAAGGCACTTGAATTTTCCAGAGCTTGGTTAACAGTTCGGGATCCTTTGGAAAGCCGCGAAAATCTACTTCATCGAGACCGACGTGAATGGTTCTGGGTTTTGTTACTTCGATGACTTCTTTCCAGAGCTTTGAGTAAAGTTGTTTGACTTTTGCCTTTCTCGGGTCGACAGCAAACGGAACACTTGGATTCAAAAAGAGATCTCGGTTTGCTCCGTTGTTGTTGAGCCATTTGACGTGACCAAAGCTTTGGATGAGGGGAATCACTTCGACTCCGACACTTCGATACCATTCACACAGTTTGCGCAGGTCTTCTCGCTTCATGTTGATGCCGCCCCTAAGGTTAGGGAGGCACTTCCATTCGGTTTGTTCGCATTGAAGGACGACTTTGTTGAAACCAAGGGGTAGGAGCACTTTTGTCCAGAGCTTCTTGTGGAATGCCAGGGCCTTTGGACCGACGAAGAGGTGAACTCCTCGCCACGCAACTTTAGGTCGAAGCTCAACGGTTCCGGTTGGCAGAACCTTGGCGCCATTGTTGATCTTGGTTAAGCGGGAAAGATATTCTACCGCCATCGTTTGGTTGAATCCCGACTTCGATAGGATGCCAATTTGCTGGCGAGTGATCGAAATCTTGAAACCTTCTTTGTCATCTTTATAGAAGCGGACAGGAGGGCTGAAATTCTTTGCGTCGGCTTTTCCGGACTTAAAGATTCCTTCCGCAAAATTGTTCGGAATCTCGCAGATGACTGGTTTCGTCCACTTG
>JANPAV010000316.1:0-63179 GCA_031430115.1 Armatimonadota bacterium
CTTGCGGAGGTTGATCGTCGCCGCGGACAGGTCACCAGTGCCCGACGAAGACTCGATGATGCCGCCGCTTGGGTGCTGCGGGCGGGGTCGCATGAGCATTTATGCCTACTATTCCTCTTCCGTGGTCGGCTCGACCTCGACGCGGGTGATTTTAAGGTGGCGTTGACCACACTTCGAGAGGCTAAGACGATCACCGAAGAGTCTCACTTCGATCTCATCGAGGTCGAAGTGAATATTGAAATTGCCCGCGCACTTCAGGGGCTGAGTCGGCTTGACGAAGCATTCGTAATGATTACTGCTGCACTTGAATCAGCATCGAAAATGCGATTTGCCTACGGCGAACTCATGGCAAGGAAAGTTGAATCGGACCTTGCGGCGGCAACGGGCGATACTCAACGGGTTCGCGAAGCGCTCACCCGACTTGTTAGCTTGCAGCGAATGGTGAACGATTCTGGGGCTTCTCGCACCGAATTGATGTTAAGGCAGTTAAATAACTGAAACAACTAAGGTGTAGAATTCGTTAAACTTAAGGTTGGAACTTGTTGGCATGTCTTGTGCTTGCAGTTATTGTGGGAAAAGTTTATTGTTGAGGTATCTCGTTGATATTAAATGAAGCGTTAAATAGAAGAAAAGTCCTGGGTCGGCTTGGTGAACGGCTGCTAGCCGAAGGCATCATTGCCGACGAGACGTTGCGACTCGCCCTCGAGACACAACAAATGACCGGGGGCTTTCTGGGAGAAATATTGGTTTCCCTTGGTGCCATCACCCCGTCCCAGCTTCGAGGTCACCTCGAAGAGATCACCGGATTCCCGTTCATCGATATCTCAGACGTCGATATCGATCGTGAACTAAGTACCCAACTACCAGAACAGTTCATTGTAACGAGCCTATCGCTTCCGTTTCGAGAAAAAAATGGCAGCGTCCACGTCGCGATGGCAGACCCGCTCAATTTGTCCTTGGTTGACGAGATCAGGGCATTGCTTGGTCGTCCGGTGGTTCCGTATTTGGCACTGACCCAAGATCTCGAATTTGTCATCAAGCGAGCATTTGACGTCCGTCAAAAGACCCGTTCAGTTCTCGATGAAATTCAAGTCGATCGAGGCATTCAACCTGCCCAAGTCGAAGACCTCATCGAACAGGCCGAAGAAGCCCCATTGGTCCGCCTTGTGTCCAGCGTTCTTCTTGCCGCATCCGCTGCTGGTGCAAGCGACATCCATGTCGAACCCCAAGAAGGCAATGTTCGAGTTCGTTTCCGGGTTGATGGCGTCCTTTATGACCAGATGACGATCCCGACCAACTACCTTGCCGCATTCGTTTCACGACTCAAAGTCATGTCCGGTCTGAACATCGCCGAACGTCGACGACCTCAGGATGGTCGATTTACGATCAAAGATGAAGCGGATAACAAGTTCGATGTCCGGTTAAGCATCATGCCCACCGTTTACGGCGAAAAGGCGTGTATGCGACTGCTCGAAAAGTCAAATTCCATCGCAAAAATGGACAAATTAGGGTTCCTCCCCGAACAGAGAACCCGTTTTGAACAGTTCGTCCGCAAGCCCCATGGTCTAGTTTTAGTTACCGGGCCAACTGGTTCCGGTAAGTCCACCACGCTCTACACCGCCCTCCAAAGCATCAACGATTCCACCAAAAACATCAATACCGTCGAAGATCCGGTCGAATACAAAATCGCGGGAATCAACCAAATGCAAGTCGATGTTAAGACCGGCGTTACCTTCGCAACTGGACTGCGAACTCTCGTTCGCCAGGACCCCGATGTTATCCTCGTCGGCGAAATCCGCGACCGAGAAACCGCAGAAATTGCCATCCAGGCTGCGTTAACCGGCCACTTGGTCCTCAGTACCCTCCATACAAATGACGCACCAAGCGCGCTCATTCGGCTCCAAAACATGGGAGTTGAGCCGTTTCTCATCAGCTCCGCCGTCATCGGCGTAGTCGGACAACGGCTCTTACGGGTTCTCTGCCCGCACTGCCGTGAGACTTATACTCCAGGTCTCGATGAAGCTCTTGCGGCTCAGTTGCCAATCGGTACCAACGGCTCAATTCCTCACCTCGCTAGTCCGGTCGGATGCCGACGCTGCGACAATCGCGGTAGCCGCGGTCGAACCGCTGCAATTGAAATGTTTGGAATGACTGAAGACCTTCGAAAGCTGGTTCTCAAGGGGGCAACGGCGAACGAGCTTTACGAACAGGCTTGCCGAGAGGGTATGGTAACCATGCGTGAAGCGGCAATTAAGAAGGCCCTTGAATTGCAAGTTTCCTTATCGGAGATTCTTCGCGTCTTTTCTGAAGAGGACTAACGATGCCAACGTTTAAGTATGCAGCCCGGGATTCCAGCGGTAAATCCGTTTCGGGAGTATTAGAAGTCGAAAGCGAAAGTGAACTTCGTAAAACCCTCCGGATGAATGACCTGTTCCTGGTCAAATCATCCAACCAATTTAAGGGTGTGAGCGAAAAGACTAGTATTAACGGAAAACCCGGACAATCACCCAGTATTTTTGACAAGAAGCCAAACCTCCAAGACATGGTGATCGCCATGCGTCAGCTTGGCACCACGGTTCGGGCGGGCTTGCCTTTGGTCCAGGCCCTTCAATTAGTCGGCTCTCAATCCAACAAGCCGATGCTCCAACGAGCCTTTGTCGAGATGGAGCAGTCGGTTTCGGAAGGCAACATGCTTTCATCAAGCATGAAGAATCATCCAAAGCTGTTTACGCAGTTGGTCGTCTCCCTGGTTGAAGCTGGTGAACTGGCGGGAACGCTTGACCAAACTCTCGAAATTGCTGCTTTGCAGTTAGAAAGAGAAGCTGACCTTCGCCGAAAAGTCAAAGCGGCCACTGTTTATCCAAAATTGGTCATTGCAGCTTGCTTCGGCACCATTGCTGTCATGCTCATTGTCGTCGTACCGGTTTTTGCCGATGTCTATAAATCACTTAAAGCAGAGTTGCCGATTGCAACCACAACCCTCATAAGAGTCAGCGACATCTTTCTGCATTACTGGTGGATAATTGCTTTGCTCTTTGCTGGGGTCACGTATTTATTCCGACAGTATCGGGCAACCAAAAAGGGGCGCGTCGCGGTTGACATTGCCATGATGAAAATTCCGGTCCTTGGAGCCGTACTTCGCAAAATTGCCATCGCTCGATTTGTACAAACATTGGCGGGCGCCCTCAAGGGCGGCGTTCCCATCCTCCAAAGTTTGGCAATTGCCGGAACGACCGCCGGAAACGCCGTAATCGAACGGGCCGTTATGGATTCGGCGCAGAACGTCCGAGACGGATCAACTATGTCGGAGGAACTGGATAGGTCGGGCGAGTTCCCACTAATGGTCACACGACTGGTTGCCGCCGGAGAAGCCACTGGCAACCTCGACACTATGCTCGAGGAAATCAACAAGTTTTACGAGCAAGACGTGGAGTATTCGGTTAACAACTTCACTCGGCTGATCGAGCCGCTGATGACAATCGTAGTAGGCGCAATTGTCTTGGTGGTTCTTCTCGCACTCTATATGCCGATCTTTAGTCTCGGCAAGGCAGTCCAGGGTTCTGCTGGAAAGTAATAAATCGGGCTCCGTCATTGGGTACTCAGGGCCCCAGGCTTTTAAACGCGGACCATTTTGGTGAAAGTGCTCTCATCCGGTAGCAATCTTTGCAGCCCTGAAACATCCGGTTGAAGATGAATCTATCAGACACGATTAAGAATATGTTAAGTAAGTGTTAGAATCGTGTTAGAAAGTTTATGAGTTGAACTTAAGAACTTGGCACATTTGGGGGTGTCCATATGGCTTTCGGACCGACTGGTTGACCCATTCAATATCTGAATCCTTGGTATCTCTGTTCAATACTCAATGATGTGTTAGATTAAAAAGTCTCATTTCTAAGGGTTTAGTTGGTTAGTTCCAAAGACCTAATCTGAGCAACCGATCGATTAAGGGAACTCTGCTGTAAAAAATGCCATCAATCTATAAAATTCGCACTATTTGCGCAAATGGCATATAATGTGAATTGGTTCGCTATGGACCAACATAGTTTTGACGTACATGCTTCGGCGTACATCAGGACTTTGCATTTGGAGAAATTCTGAAAATGAAAAAATCACTTAAAAAGGGGTTCACACTTATTGAACTGCTCGTCGTCGTTCTCATCCTCGGTATTATTACCGCTGTTGCACTGCCTGCTTACATGAGTTCCATCAAGGATGCTCGAACCAAGACTGCAGTAGCCAATGCTCGAATCATTGCAACTGCTGCTCAGCAGATCGCAGTTCGGACCGGTACTTATCCTGCCGCGGCTGATGCTGGTCTCCTAGCTGACTTGGGTGGCACATTGCCATTGAATCCTTGTACAAATGGTTCAGCTCTCGTTGCTGACTGGGGATATGACATCTCAGTGGCCGGTGCAGCTACCCTTGTTCCAGTTGCAACTAACTGTAATGCAATTGCATCAATTACCGTCAAGATCAATCCTTAATCGGAACGGCTAGACGACGCACGTCCCTTCGGTTTGGCCAGACAATGATCTGGCCAAACCTCGACTTATTTAGTAGATGGAGTTAGTGGGTAAATGAACAAGCGCAGCAATGTGCATCAGCGCGGTGGGGTCCTCATCATGGTTTTGATCCTGGTGATGGTTTCATCCATGATTGTCGCGGCAACGTTAACGCTGTCGGCACAACACTACTCACTCGGCTTCACCGAGGCCCGCTCCGAGTCCGCCCTTCTCCTTGCTGAAGGTGGAATCAACGATGAACTCGCGTTCATCTCCAAAAACATCGGCAATGCCAGCCTTACCGGAATTTCATCTCAACCCGTCGCTGCCAACGGAGAAACCGAAGTGTTTCCCGGAGAAGGTTCTGCGATCAAAGGTCGTAAAAGTTCGATCAGCGGTACCGACGGCAACTTTTGGGTTTACACCAGCCAAGACAAAGCGGGAACGACCGCATGGGATGGCAAAACTTCTGGCTTCTGGATCACTGCCCGCGCAAAAGTTCGTGGCGCTTGGCGCAAAGTCCAAGTCCAATCGGATGGCGTATCGATTTTTAGCTTGTACGCGATCTATGCCCTTGCCAATTACGGCAACAGTTCGCCCGCGATAAGTTTGCAAAGTTCCGATGTCATTGTCGTCGGTACCGCCGGCACTAACGGAATCATTAGCAACAATTCCAGCTATCCATTCTTTAAGCTTGACAACGGCATTAACGCCAATCGAGCCACCCAAACCGGTACTGGATTTTCAAATACGAACCTAACCAACGTGAACGCCGGAGCGATTTACACTCAACAAGCGGCGGTCACCTATCCGTTGACCAGCGACGTCATCAGGCGCACCAAGGGCTTGAGCGTGGGCACCGATCCTTGGACGTACATCTCAACCAATACTGTCAACGCCACCGGTGTCTACACGTTCCGTTCCAATGCAACTGGCTCTCCGCCAGCAATCAACACAAGTAACTGCCAAGTAATGTCCGGCGGGGTCTCGGCGAGTTTGACGAATAGTGGCGGATCACTGGGTAGCTGGGCGAACGCAGGTACGGCAAGAAAATCGTCTTACACGATCACTAACGTAACGAAGGCACCAAGTAGCACTCTGATTGAAATCACGCTTCAATCAAATCAGGGGACCGGCTTGTTTCCAACCGGACGTTTCGTAACCATTTCCGGGGTACCGACGGGGGCCCTTGGCACCGCCACCAATGGCACGTGGCAAATCACGCTAACCAACGATGGCACTGGTAACGGTGCAAACAACAAAATTCGGTTTACATTAAACGGTTCGAGTTTCCCAACAGGAGCATCGTATCCTAATAGTAGCCCCGGCTCGGTTTCGGTTGGCGTCCGTACGCTCATTTTTGAACCAGGTGATTACTTCTTCAACCTTGTCGACCTGCCGTTCAATGCGCAAACTGAACTTTGGATCGATCCGAATGCCACTGCAAGCGGCGGTACTGCCGGCCAAATACGGTTCTGGATCAACGATACATCGGGAGGCGCACAGAACGATAACATTCAGCTCCAAGTTAACGTTGTCGGAGGCTCCACTGACTCATCAAAATTTAGAATCTACGTCGGAAAGAAGGGCAAGACATTCCAGTTCTCTAGGCCTTCCAATCCAACCGATTATTTGGGCGCGGCAATCACGGGTGACTTCAACGTCTATGGTGGAGTCTATGCCGTATGTAATGCCCCGGGCGACACTTCTAGTGGTTCGACAATCATTTTTGATGGTCCGACCGCGAATGGGAGTCCTCGTATTGTCTTGAACGGCTCCTTGCTCGCAGACTCGGTGAACTTTAACGGAAACTGCAAAATTGTTTACAATCCAGCTTCTAATCCCGCCGACCCAGTAGGATCAGGCAGAATTTCAGGTGGCTACAGCGATGGTGGTTAGTTTCGCTCGACGGAGAAGGTCGGGATTCTCGATGATCGAAGGCATCGTGGCCGCCCTGATCCTCGCCCTCGCCATTGCCGGTATGTTTGCCGGTTGGAATGCAATTGACGGGCGATACTACTCAACCAAGGAAGTCGTTCAGGCCGGACAAATTGGACGAGCGGAACTAGAGCGCGCCAAAGTCTATGGCGTCGACAATATTCCTGCCGGCACATTCAACACGGGAACCCAAGTGGGAACTTGGACTGGTTCGTACATCACTTCGACCAATACGTGGACAACAAACGGTACATCCTACTTTGACTGGATTGGAAATCCGCTTGCAGCGGCAAATTCAGGAGGAGTGAAGTACTCGTTGCAGATCACCATTACCGATACGGACGTTCAGCCAAATTTGGCCAACACGTCGTATATATTCACCGTCTATAGCAAACGTGCCGCCGTCGTATCCGTTCGAAGGATTTCCGACAGCGTCGTCTTATTCACGCAAGGCACAACCTTTGCCAAGAGTGGCATATGAAACAGCGTGGCACGACCTTGATTCAAATGCTTGCCGGGATAGTTATCATGGGTGTGCTATCGGCTGGAGTTTTTCAAGCACTGATTACGCTAGTTAAAGAACGCGAATTTAGTACAAAAAATCCGATGATTCAAGAAGACGCCCGCCAAATGGCAAATCTTCTCGCCGGAGCCTTTCGTCGGTCGACATTGTGTACCGGCTCGGATTCAGGATGCACCTTAGATTCTTCGGTCGAGAGCTTTACGGCGAGTGGAGTGACCATCTATACTCGGCCCTCAAGTACTTTAGTGGAAACCACGTATGACATCAGCAGCGGTACTTTCCGCAAGACGATAGGGAACACCACTACGAATCTCTATACCGGAGCAAGTCTGACGATAACTTACTATGCGGCAGGATCGTATAATGCGAGCACAATGACGGCGACGGCGCCGGGATCGCTCTCGGGTCCATCCCTCGCTGCTGTAAAAATACAAACTTCGATTACTCGAAACGGGTTCACTGGAGCCTATTCAACAATGGTGCGACTGCGAAACAGTCCAAAACGATTCTAGTTTTTTTGATTTGTAGTAAAAAACGGGTAAATTTGCTAGGCTAATTCATTATGGGGCGTGACAGAGAGCAATTGGGGATCGATATCAGCGAACACGAAATTCGTGTTGTGCAAGTGCGCGTCCGAAATGGCAAGGCAACTGTAGTTAAGGCCGCATGGTCACCCATGCCGGACGAAGCTTTCCAAAACGGCCGGGTTAAGCATATCGGTGCGCTCTCGTTAGGTATTAAAAGACTGCTGGATTCGTCAGGACTCGGAAAAGCAGGAAGTCAAGCGATCTTGAACGTTAGCAGCGATCGTTTGGCAGTTCGAAATGTTGCAGTTCCCCCGGTACCAGACTCTGAGCTTGCGGCAGTTGTAGCGGGAGAAGTCGAGCACTTTAGCCTGATGCAAAGCAAAGGAGGCGCCTTTGGCTTTATCCGATTGCTGCCGCCAAACCGGTCTTCGTCTGCGGGACCCGTTCAAGTAACCGTCATGGCGGTTGAAGAGGAACTTACATCTCAATTGCGGGAAGTTGCTGAAAGGGCGAACATCGAAGTCATGGCGCTCGAGCCGACTGCCTTAGCGATGTTGCGAACGGTGTCGCTGGCCACGCCAACCACCGGCACCGCGTTCACGCTTATCATCGGTCGAGAATTTACCGACGCAGTTTTCTACATCAACGGCGACCTTGCCGCCTATCGTCGATTGGACGTAGGTTCAACGATGATTACTGAAACGGTGAAGCGTGGAGCTATATCACCGAAGGAAAGTGATGCTAGTGTTGCAGTTGCTGATCCTTTTGAAGGGCTTCATGAAGGCGCCGTGGATCGACTCGCCCTGGAGACTCGACGAACGATTGAGTACTTACAACGAGAGTTTTCGGACTTTGCCGTCCTCGATCGAATTCAATTGATTACCGACTTCCAGGATATGGAGCCGCTCGCGCGAATTCTAACCCGGCAATTTGGAATTGCGACCTCTTTGATTTTGACTCCAACTTCGACTGCCGATGCAGGGGCAATCTTGGGGGAATTTTCTGGCCTTGGCGGAGTTCGATACGCAACGGCCTATGGCTTGGCAATGGTAAACGCCTCGGGGGAAGGAAGCCGTGTTCCAAAGCTAGATCTCTTTTCAACTCAGCGTACAGCTCAAGTGTACGAAGCGACGAAGCGGAACTTTGCTGGTTCGGTCGCGGTTTCCGCACTAGGAATCGTCCTTGGCCTGTTGGGATTTGTGATGTACAACATTCAAATCGACCGCGTCAATAATGTTATTCTTTTGACGAACGGCCAAACCGCCGCAATAAAGGCCCAAATTGATCAAACGGTGGAAGAGAGGGCCCGCGCCACCAAGCAGTATCGAGCCCTTCGTAAGGAAGGTGTTCCGGTCGGCACAATGATGGATTACGTGGTTGGGAGCCTGGAAGCAGGGGTTGGGTTAACTTCAGTTACGATCAGCCCGGACTTAAAGGTCACGATTTCAGGTGAAGCACTCGACGAAGCTTCCGTTATCAAGACCACCCAGAGTTTGCAGCGGAGCCCCGTTCTGCGGGGATTGATGATCAACTCGTTCTCGCGAATCGACAAGCAAGCCTCGAACGGAATTCAATTTCAACTCAGTGGACAGACAGTTTCAATGGATCGAATTAGAATGTCTGGTTTGGAGGCAAGACCATGAGACTAGAACCCTACAGAATCCTTGGATGGCTTGTACCAGCCTTTTGTTTCGCGGTTGCGGCAGCAGTAATTTTTGCCAAACACACAGCCTTTACTGCCAAGCAAACCGAGCTTGATTCAGCTAGTCTAAAGCTTTCAGCCACACGCACAACCAAGGCCGAGTTGGATCGGAAGTTGCCGGATCGATGGTACGCATCTGTTCCTGCTACGTCGATGGAAGAGACGTTGTTCTTGAACGAGCTGCGCGAGCGCATGCATTCCACTGGCGTGATTTTGATTCAATGGACATCGAAAGTGCAAAGTTACGGAGTCACTTCAACGGGGCAACCCGATCTGGCGGGCGGAGAAAACGCTGCTCTGCTAAAAGGAATCACTCGAGTCGACTGTGACCTCACCGTCGGAGGCCCGTACTCTGCCATTCGTCAGTTTATAGCCGGTATCAATAAGTCAGATCGCCTATATGCTTTGCACAACGTCAACTGGAATCGTTCCGATAAGACAACCAACCTTTTAACTCTCTCGCTTTCACGGTATGTCGCTCCTGCAACATCAACTAATCAGGTTAAGTCAGCTTCAACCAATTCAAACGAGGCAAGAATGCCATGAAAACTAAATTAATTTCCCTTCTCAGTGTGGCCGCGGCCATTTCGGCAGCTCAGTTACAGTCTCAGGATCCGATATCGATGGTCTTTTCGTCAACCGATGTTGGCAGCGTCTTGAAAGCATTAGGTGTACGGACTGGCGCCAATATCATCTATGTTGCAGGCAAAGAAAAGGTATCCGTGACGATGTCTGTAAAGGTGAGAACAACTGAAGAAGCGATCCAAAGCGTCGCAGCCTCTTCTGGATTGGCCTATCGCAAGGTTGGTGGAATGTTTGTTGTGGCCGCACCGTCGAACATGCGCCAAGCCTTGGAGCCTTACTCTGATGTTTCGCTGTTTACGCTGAAAGTTGGGAAGGCTGCTGATATTTACACAAAGATTCAAGACCACTTGCCTTACTCTACAATTCAGCTGAAGGGCGCCAGGATTGAAGTCAAAGGTTTGCCTGAAGACCTGGCATTGGCGAAGAAAGAAATCGATGAATATGAATCCGATGTTGTTGCCAAGCAAATAGTCACAGACGTCGTCTTGTTGGACAACATGAGCGGAGCAGAAATGCAGCCACTACTGGAAGGGCTTTACCCCGATGTGAAGTTTTCGGGTACGAAATCGGAAAAGGAAGCGGGTGCTCTTGGTCTTACGGGACCTAAGCGAATGGTTGATTTGGCGAAACTAACCATCAGCAAGCTAGATTCTGGCCGTTCAACGGGGTCTAATGCCGTGGTTTACCGAGTATATGACTTGAGATATTCCAGTGGACCATCAATCGCGGAATTCTTAAAATCTGCGACTCCTGACGTTGAGGTGTTCACCGGACCAGAATCTTACACGCCTCGCCGAGCGCCCTTCAACCCTATTTCTGCCTTGCTCAACACCGGAGGCACGAGCCTATTTGGCGGCGGTGGTGGCGGACAACAAGGCGGACAACAGGGCGGACAACAGGGCGGACAAACCGAACTTCCAGTCAAAGTTGGCGATCGGGCTAAAAGCATCGTGTTAAAAGGCAAGATCGGTTCGGTTGAGAACTGTTTGCGGCTCATTTCGGAGCTAGACAGAAAACCTAAGCAGATCGTTGTTGAAGTCAACGTAATCGAAACGACACCCGAGACCAATCAAGATACCGGTCTCCTCTATAACTGGTCACCTTTTGACTTTGTCGAAGTTCCGGCTGGAACTAGCCTTGCGACCAATCCAGGTGGAGGCGCATTTACTGATAATGTAATCACCAGGCCATCGGGAATTGGGCAATTTAGCCGAGTGCCATCAAGCTTCCGTTCGATTCTAAGTGCAATGATAACGAAGAAAACCGCCAAGATCTTGGCACGTCCAAGACTGGATGTTATTGACAATGGCTATGGATCAGTGTTTGTCGGTGACACTATTCGAGCTTTGGTAACTACCCAAGGTCAGCTCGGTGCACAAAACGTTCAAATCCAAGAGTTTCCGGTGGGAATTATCCTCCTCATTGCTCCCCGAGTAAATGCAGACGGAAACATTACGCTGCATGTGAATCCGGTAGTGAGCGCTGTGACATCACTTGGGGCGAACAACATTCCACAAACAAGCGTTCGCGAAGCAGATACAACTGTGATTGTGAAGAGCGGGGAGACTATCGTGCTTGGAGGCTTAATTCGAGAGTCGGATGTGAAAACGATCCAAGAAATTCCGTTCCTTTCGAAGTTGCCGATCATTGGTGAGTTGTTTAAGCGACGATCAAGCAGCCACAACCGCACCGAAATTATCGTGAGCATCACTCCGCACATTGTCGTAGATGATCCAAAAAATGGATCTGGAAACTAACAAATCATGAGTCCGGAAGATCGTAAAAAGTTAATTGGATTGATCGCTGCAATTGTGTCCGTGTTCGGATTAGCCGCATGGCGGGTTAATTCGGTGAATGAGCCAGCTGTTGCCGTTGTTCCTATTCCCGACGTCACGGCGCAAGCGACGGATACTTCCGATTCGAGTGCCGTTACCGGTAATGCCGGCATGTCAAAGCCGGATGAGAGAGACATTAAAATCAATGACGAATTCATGCCCGTTTCAATCGATCCGTTTCAATCGGTCGTTTCAAAATCCGGCGCCCCTCAAGTTGTCACGGCGAGCACGGTGAATCAAGGAAAAGTCAAGGATTCGACGGTGCCTCCGATGCCGAGTGCGAAAGCTGCAATGCCACCAGTTATCACTGAAAATGTTGAATTGAGCGGTGTGGTGGGCGGAAGAAAACCGCTGGCAATTGTATTAATAGGAACGGAATCCTTCGTTGTGGGAATCGGTCAGAAGTTTGGCTCCGGTTTTATTGTTGCGTCTATTGGGCGAGATACGATCCAATTGAAGCACGGCAAAAAGGTCGTTCACTTGTCTATCGGTCAACAAGCTCAACATATAGCTGGCTTACAGAATCGAATTGACTCAACCTCAAACCAAACGGTATCCGAGGAATTCGATGACGACCTATTGATGGTGATGGCTACTTCGTCCGAGGGTGAATATTCAGACGAGATGGCGGAAATCGATCCACCCACGCTTTTTTCCCAAAGTAACGTCGATCCGTTCCGGGAAGTTTTACCAAAAACTAAAAAGGTGGTTGCACCTAAGTCACCGGCCCATGGTAAGCCACCGATGTCCGTTAGGAATTCGCGCAATCGACCTCGACTCGAGCGCAATGAAATTTTACCTGCAGTACCGGGCGACTTCGTTCCTATGCCGGGAACCTTGTCGGGAGGGCTGCCTGATCCCGCAATAGAGACCGTTCGATCACCCGAAATGTCGGTGAGTGGAATAATCTCGGGGCAGAATGCGGTGGCAATCGTGCATGTTGGTAACCGGACCTTTGTGATTGGAAAAGGAGAAACATTTTCGGATGGTTACCAGATTGTAGAGATTGGACGCGACTATGTTCGCATTCAACGAGGGAAAGAAGTGATTCGGCTCACTGTCACGGAGATGCCGGAGAACTCGCCCGATCCGCCAGATAACCGTCCAATAACCAAAGTTGATTAGGTCTTTGTCAATCTCAAGTTCCGAGTTTCGTTGCCGAGAATTGTGGTAACCCGGGAAAAATCAAGTATTTATCAGAGGGAATTTTTCCTCTTTTGAATCGTGATTGGTCCCAGGCTCCGAAAGAAAATGGCGAGAAATCTAATCGAAAGCCGTCAAATTGGCTTTACTTTACGTCAGTACCATCATATGATGAGTTACGGACAACGCATGATAGCTGATGCATTGAATCGAAAAGTACTCGTCGAAACGGTCGCATTGACCATGATTTGCGCACTTGATACCTATTGGACCTTGATCCTGGTACGAATTGGTATTGGTAGAGAAACCAACCCGATATTGGAGTGGAGTATCGATCATTCGAATTGGGCGTTTCTAACGATCAAGCTCAGTTCATTCCTCGTTCCAATTGTGATCCTTGAGATGTTGAGGCCGAAGCATCCTGGCTTGATCCTTAAGGCTATGCGGTTTGGGACTCTAGGATACGTAGCGGTCTACTTGATTGGCTCACTTCGGGTCCACGGATTTCTGTAATTTGATGATCGAAAGTTCCTGGACAGTGTCCGAACGGAAGTCAGCGAAAAATCACAATAACTTTGCCCTTGTGCTTTCGTTCGTGGGAGTCTTCATCGCCGCGTCAATGACGATTGCCCACCTAACCCATACGGTATTGCCTTGCGGAGCGTCGAGCGGTTGTGAAAAGGTAGCATCCGATCCTTCGTCCTATTTGGCGGGAGTTCCAGTTTCGGCAATAGGTTTGCTTGGGTACCTGCTGTTGGCAGGTTTGACGATTGCTCGGTCGGCTGGGATTCGACCCAAATTTCTGGCCCAGGTTGGCCTCCTTGTTTCGCTGTTTGGCATGGTTGTTAGCTTGCTTTTGACCCGTCACTCGGTGGTAGAGATCAATGCGCTGTGTATGTGGTGCCTGTCTTCCGCGGCAACAATGAGTGTTCTGTTTATGTGTCACGTAGCACTTGTACGCCGAAAAGTAGAGTCGTTGTCGGGGGGTAGGTCAGCGACAGTTTTGCCTTTGGTGCTGATTAGCTTGGTCGCTATCGGCTTAATCGGTACGAACGGGTTCTTGTCTCATCGCGAAGTTTCGGCAATAGATGTGGCAGCGTTGAATGCCATTCCACTGGATGAATTGGTGGGTGTAGATGCGCGATCGATGGGCAATTCGGGTGCACCGGTGACGCTGATTGAGTTTGCCGATCTTTCATGCGATGCATGTCGAGTGATGCACGGAAAGATCATGACCTTGATGCAGCGCGAGAAGAACATTCGGCTAGTATTTCATCATTTGCCGTTTACTTTTTTGCCGGGGCATCAATTATCCGATCAAATGGCGGTGATTTCGGAAGGGGCAAAAACAAACGAAGAGTTTTTTCGAATAATTGAGAGCATCTATTCGTCATCGAAGGATAATCCACTGTCTTTGAATCAGATTCGGGACAAAGATCAGCTCGCGATTGCGAGGGCCCGAGTCGATCGCGACATTGCAATCGCAAGACGTCTTAAAATTGATGAGACGCCAAAATATATTTTCTTAACAAAGGATGGTGACAGAATTCCAGCACGAGTGTTTGAGGTTCTGTCAAAATTGCGGGATCCGCGCATCTCAAGATATCTCCTTGCTAACTGACCACGGAGCTCATAATTAGCGGGCGAGAAGTAGTTGAGCCAACGCAAAGTCCCCAGAGCGTTTAGCGCATTGGGAAGCGAATCGAAATCCCGCCGATCAAAGCCAGGAGAGTTGCGAAGCAACAAGATGGTGGCAAAGCGGAATCGGGAAGCCCTTTAGGGACGTAGTTCCTAAAGGGCTTCCCGATTCTAGATTCAAAAGTCGCCTAAAGGCGGCTTTTTTTTTGCCTAACTGGATGGGGTGCCTGCTTAACTGTCAGCTTACGGCGAACGTCGCTTAGCTACCTAAACCCTACAAATTCAAAATTGAAGGTGGTTGTTGAGACAATTCTCAACCATCACCATCATGTTGAGAGGTAGAGTTCAATGAAAATTGAGCCACCTATGTTGTTAGAATTAACTGTACTTTCCGCAGGCGTACTTGGCCTTGCATCGGTTCCAACTTGGAAAAATGACTTGCCCGGCGTCTGGTCCACCCAAATAGGCAAGAAGGACATCCCAACTTTGACCCAGGCTTCTGAGTCAAAGCCCAGAGCCGATCGTATTTCAAAACTATCGAACTCAAAGCTACCATTTGAACTTTCCGACATTAAGGTCGGAAAGTCGAAGGACTACGCAACCGTCCAAATACCTCTCCAGCCAGGCGAGAAGATTTACGGTCTTGGCCTCCAAATGTCGGGCATGAACCGGCGAGGCAATGTCTATCACCTCCAAGTTGATCACTACGCCGAAGGCAGCGATCGACTTCACGCTCCAACCCCGATGTACGTTAGTAGCCTTGGGTATGCGGTTTTCTTCAATACTTCTCGACCCATCAACGTGTACGCGGGGGTCGGGAACCAACTCAACGACCCTAAGATTCCTGGTTTTAGGGATCGAAATACCGATCGGAAGTGGGACGCACAACCCGATAGCGGTTGTGTTGAAGCCAGCGTTCAAGCACCAGGACTTGAAGTGTCGATCTTTGCCGGCTCGTCACCGATGGAGGCACTTCAGCGTTACACGTTGTATTGTGGTGGTGGGGCAATGCCGCCCATGTGGGCGATTGGCTTTTGGCATCGGACCCCATCATTGGCAACGGCTCAACAAGTTCTCAACGAAGTGCAAGAGTTCGAGAAGCGTGGTTTTCCGCTCGATGTTATTGGGCTTGAGCCCGGATGGCAATCCCGATCGTATCCCGGCTCGATGGAATGGAGCCCTGAGCGATTTCCAGACGCCGCTGGTTTCGTGATTGCCATGAAGAAGCAAGGAGTTCATGTCAATCTTTGGGAGAATCCGTACGTTGCGCCGAAAACCGACCTCTATAAAAGGCTCGGAGCCGAGTTCGGATCGCATACCGTTTGGTTAGGTGCCGTACCCGATATCTACGCTCCAACTGCCGCCAAGGTCGTCAAAGACTTCCATCGTGAGCACCACCTTGATCTGGGGGTTAGCGGATACAAGATTGACGAGGTGGACGGGTTTGACTTTTGGCTTTGGCCCGACCACGCAACCTTCCCGTCGGGCCCAGATGGTCTGCAAATGAGGCAGATCTACGGAGTCCTTTGGCAGAAAACTCTCGACCAGATGTTCAGAGCAAAGGGTGAGCGAACGTACGGCTTAGTTCGAGGTTCCAACGGTTCGGCAACCCGATTTCCATTTGCCATCTACAGCGACACTTATGATCATCATCAATATGTAACCGCCCTCACCAATAGCTCTCTCGCCGGTGTCACTTGGTGTGCCGAAATTCGAAGTGCCGATACCGACGAAGAATGGGTGAGAAGAATGCAGTCAGCTTGCTTGTCGCCCATTGCTCAGCTCAATGCCTGGGACAGCGGGAAGAAGCCTTGGAGCTATCCGAAAGTAGAAAACGAGATTCGTGAAGCCATGATGCTCCGCGAGTCACTGGCACCATACCTATATACTGCATTCGCTCAAGTCAACCTCGACGGTATTCCGCCGGTAAGGCCAATGTCGTTGGTGGATGGTGGGCAAGAAACCGATCAATACATGCTGGGCGATAACTTGTTATTTGCTCCCATGTTTGCCGGCCAAAAATCTCGCAAAGTCAGGCTGCCAAAAGGGAAGTGGTACGACTATAGTTCGGGGCAACTGGTCGGATCCAATGAACCAATAACCATTTCGCCCAAGCTCAACGAGATTCCCCTCTACGTTCGGGGTGGAACATTTATTCCCACCAACCAACCAAGTCTCAAGGCAACCGTTGGTGGCGCGTACAGCTTCCGATGCTACGGTGAAGGCCCGTACGTTGGGCACATCTATGAGGACGATGGCAAATCGTTTAACTACGAAAAAGGCAATTTCCTTTTGGCAAAATTGACCCTCAGCGGCGAATCAACGACCCTCAAAGTGGTCGACGGAAAATGGATAAAACTTGAAAGACCTCACACTTCGGTGATCGTAAAAGGACCCCGATGACCGGTTAGCAGATTGTTTCTCGCTTCTCCGAATGGTGTCCGAGTGCATCTCCGACCCAGCGGTGATCAACTGGGTCAGATGCTCGTTGGTATCGAGTATCGGTGGATAAGCGAATGAAGTCAGTTTGATTATCCAGGCTGGCATGAACCGTATCCATTCCAAAGATGAGTACGTCGCCCATCCTATATTCTTCGGCGGTTAGCCATCTGCCGCCAAGCTTGTCCCGTAACAAAACTGGATTGATTTCAATCGCCCCAGATTCATGAAAGCCATGGGCTTCGACTTCATTCTTTCCCGGTTCATTCGAGCACATAGCATCGATATCTAACTGTCCATAGGTTTGTTGAAGCTCGGTTTGCTTGTGTGAGTTCTCAAGAATGATCAAGCCGCCAACGTTCAGCGGAATGTTGCCCAACGGAGTCCACATCGTATAAAGTCGGCGAGTCCCGCGACCCATATAGACGATATCGCAATGTGGCCATGTGCCTTGTCCCTTTGCAATGACCCGAAGCCAAGTAAATTCGTAATGCAAAGCTGGTTCGCCCAACATTTTCCCGAACCAATTCATGGTGTGATCGCTATAAACAAGGTCACGTATAGGGTCAGATTTCGCGATATCAGGTCGGAAGGGCATCTTCAAATCTCGCACTCCAACCCCCATTTCCAAGGGGTATTGCTGGTCCAAGGCACCCGCCTTGTTCAGCTCAGTGAGCAATGCGAGGCGAGCCCTTTGCACGAGTTCCACTTCATGGAATCCAGGAATGTAGATGTAACCGTCCTGTTCAATGCGCGCGATTGCGGCTGACGGGTTGAGCAACAAGTCTGAGGAGTCTCGGAGGAAGCCGAATTTCTCCGGTGAGGTCGATAACTCTTGCTTCCCAGAAAACAACACTTGCTTGGTCACATCTGAATTGTATCCCTAAGAACAAGGGACCAATGACCCATTCCATGAGCATGATTGAAGGGAACAAAGTAGCTGTAGTCAACGCACCGAGCCGAAAAATTACCAGGTTTCTGTTAAGAGAGCCCAAATCTGACACTTTACTTTAGGTTTTGTGATATTGTTCTTCTGTTGGTTTTCTTTTTTTGGGGAAGGCGACATTTTTTTGGGAACAAATCATGAAAAAAATTATTGCATTAGCAATTCTAGCTGGCGGCACATCCGCAGCATTCGCACAGAGTTTTACAGAGAGCTTTGACACTGGTCCTGCAGGTTTCATTGGCGGTGGCACTACTAATTTCGGCAACACAGTTGGCGGCGACGATATGATCTTTGGTTCTGGGACATGGCATGCGCAAAACGAGAGCATTCTCGATGCACAGGGTTTATCTACTGGTTGGTTCAACAACAATACGGTATTTGCTCCTAACTCAGGTGCAGGTCAGTTGAATGCAAATTTCAATAACACGACTGGTACCAACACGATCAGCAACTTCATGATGTCACCATTGCTAACATTCAACAATGGCGACACCATTAGCTTCTTTACTCGAACAGTTACCGCGCCGGCGTTTCCCGATCGACTTTTGTTGAGGTTGAGCCTTGCAGGTGCAAGCACTACTTCCTCGAACTTCTCGACTACGTTGGTTACCGTCAACGGTGGTTTGACCACTGGTGGTTACCCTAACGTTTACACTATGTTCACTGCGACGATCACTGGTCTTGGTAGCCCAACTGCTGGTCGATTTGCGTTCCACTACAGCGTACCGAACGGTGGTCCATCTGGCGCTAACTCAGACTTCATCGGAATTGATGATGTTCGATACACTTCAAATGCAGTCCCAGAGCCTGCAACGTTCGCAGTTCTCGGTCTAGGCGCTTTGGCCCTAATCCGACGACGACGAAACAACAAGAGCTAACTCTTAGCATCCGTTAAAGAAGAAAGCCAAACTCCCTCTTCGGACATGCGAAGGGGGAGTTTTTTTGTTCGATAGATTGAGCTTGAGTGCTTCGGGAAAGGTGGTAGGGTAGCATCCAAATATTCTGCTTGCGCAGAAGGATGTCTTGCCATGAAAACCAAAGTTGTCTTTTCACTTCTTCTCTCGATGTGCTGCCTAATTGCCGTCAGCGCTCCGACGCAAAAGTCGGAAAACACTGATATTAGGAGCCTTATTCAGTCACGACTACCTGGGCTTGGGCATCGTAACTGGATCGTCGTGGCGGACTCAGCCTATCCAATGCAAATTTCGGCAGGTGTCGAAACGATTACGGTCAATGCCGACCAGCTGAGTGTCGTCAAAGAAGTCTTGAATGCGCTAGCAAAGACCAAACATGTTCGGCCCCACATCTACCGAGATGCCGAGATGGATTATGTCAATCCAAAGCATGCTCCGGGTATCACCGCCTATAAAAAGGGGTTGGATGGATTACTGAAGGGGCAAGGCGTGGACAAGATGCTCCACGAAGAGATCATCGCCAAACTTGACGAAGCAGGAAAGACATTCAAGGTTCTATTGATCAAGACTCCCCTAACGGTGCCTTACACTTCGGTTTTCTTTCAGCTTGAATGCGGCTACTGGTCCGATGGGGCTGAAAAGGAAATGCGAGCAGCCATGCAGAAGGGTGGATAAGCGGTAAATGTCAAAAAGCATTTCCCGTCGAGACCTACTTGGTACGGCTTCAGTTGCCATGGCTGCAAGTTCGTTGGGTTCAAATTCGCCCCGAGAAACGCTTGAGGCGCCAATTCAATCTCTAAAGGTCAAGAATCCGAAACTGCGCGAGCGGGGCCAGCCAGAAATCTATACCGGGCAAGATCTTCGATTCATTGGAATGCCGGTTGGCGGACTCTTTGCCGGAACTGTCTATTTAGGTGGCGATGGTCAGCTTTGGAATTGGGACATCTTTAATCAGAAGAAGAATGGTGCTGTTGACCGTGGACCTACTCAATTCATGGGCGAGACTCTGTCTCAAGGAACTGGATCCAACTATGTTGACCCGGTTGCCCAGCAGTCTCCATTCGCTCAACATTTCGAACTAATCTCTGAGAGCAACAAGAACAAGCGCATACGGTTTGGAAAAATGGAGTTCCGAGGGGAATACCCGGTCGGGAAAGTTGAATACGGAAATGCGGACGAAGAAGTTGAGATGTCATTGGTCGCCTTTTCTCCGTTCATTCCTCTGAATGTTGATGAATCCTCGCAGCCAGCAACAACTTTGACCTTCCGTATCAAGAATGTTGGAAACACGGTGGCGATTTATCGCCTTCAATACATCTGTGAAAATCCGGTCCTGATCCACAGTCGTAAGTCCAGAAGTGACTTCGAACTAACTGCGGAAAAGACTTCTTCTGGTGGAGTTTTGTTTGGTGCAAGTACCGTCAAAACGAACCGAGCTAAACGTGACGACTTACTTTTTGAAGATTGGTCAAGTGGAACCTACGGGAAATGGGTGGCTACTGGAACCGCGTTCGGATCGGGCCCGCGGAAGGTGTCCGATTTGCCAACCTATATGGGCCCCGTTAGAGCGGGAACCGAGTTTGTGGTCAATACCCATCAAACCAGGAATGGAGAGGATGTCGTTCAGGGAGATGCCCACAAAGGAAAACTAGTATCACCAGAATTCACCCTTAACCGCGACTTCATCAACTTAAGAGTTGGTGGTGGTTCTCACAAAGGCGAGACTTGCATTAACTTGATCGTTGACGGAAAGGTTGTCGCGTCGTGTACGGGTAGGGACTCTAATGAAATGGCATGGACTTCTTTCGATGTTACAAAGTCTGTAGGTAAACCGGCTCACTTGGAAGTCGTGGATTCGTTTACGGGAGGTTGGGGTCAAATTTCGCTGGGAGAAGTAATATTTTCTGATAAGCCAAAAGAGTCAGTCCCCCTTCCTGAAGCGAAGGACTTTGGAACATTCAGCGTCGAATTTGTTGGTGCGGCAAGCCACACATCCGTTAACTCAACCAGCACAATCGGTAAGTCGGTCAGTCTTCAGCCCGGGGAATCAAAAACAGTGACGCTCGTAGTTTGTTGGCATTTCCCAAATACTGACGCTGGATTGCCAGGAAGACGCAATTGGTACGGAAAGAAATGGAAGGATGCTAAGGGCGTTTCTACCGATCTGATATCGAAGTGGAAAGCGCTTGAAGAGAAGACCTTGGCTTGGAACAATACGTGGTACGACTCTACGCTTCCGTACTGGTTCTTGGATCGAACTTTTGTCAATACGAGCATTCTGGCAACGACAACCTGTCACCGATTCGATGATGGCAGATTCTATTTCTGGGAGGGCATTGGGTGCTGTGCAGGCACATGTACCCACGTTTGGGGCTATGCCCAAGCTATCGGGAGAGTCTTTCCTGAAGTTGAAAAGTACTTGCGCGAAAAGATTGACTTTGGTATGGCGTACCGCAAGGATTCTGGGGGAATTGACTATCGAGCCGAGTATCACCAAACCGTCGCTGTAGATGGGCAGTGTGGATGCATTCTCCGGGCTTATCGAGAACACACCATGTCGAAAGACAATTCCTATTTACGAGGAATCTGGCCTCAAGTCAAGGGTGCGATGCAGTACCTCATGAAGCAAGATACCAGTAGAGACGGAATCCTTGATGGACCCCAATACAATACGTTGGATACACCCTGGTACGGGAAAATCGCTTGGATTTCTTCGCTGTACTTGGCTGCATTACGGGCTAGCGAGGCGATGGCTCAAGTGATGGGCGACAACGAATTTGCCAAAGAGTGTGCGACGATTTGCGATAGTGGATCAAAGGAAATGGTGAAGCAACTCTTCAATGGCGAATACTTCATCCATAAGCTTGATCCTGCTCATCCTGAGTCAAACAATACCAATGACGGTTGCCATATTGATCAAGTCTATGGTCAGTCTTGGGCTCATCAAGTTGGTTTGCCAAGAATCATCCCGAAGCGAGAGACAGTCATGGCCCTCAAGGCATTGTTTAAGCACAGTTTCTATGATGATGTTTGGGAATACCGAAGAAAGGTCAAAGGTATTCCTGGCGGCCGATGGTATGCCGCGCCAGGTGAACCGGGGCTAATTATGTGTAGCTTCCCTCGCGGCGGGGCGGCAGAGTCTGTTGGAAAGGGCGGCGATGCTTGGGCAACGATGTACTTCAACGAATGCATGAGTGGCTTTGAGTATCAAGTCGCGGCCCATATGATTTCGGAAGAGTTGATCGACGAAGGGCTTGCGTTGGTTTTCGCGATCCATCAGCGATATCATGGGGCAAAACGAAATCCTTACAACGAAATCGAGTGTAGCGACCACTACGGCAGAGCAATGGCTTCTTATGGTGCGTTCATCAGCATGTGCGGGTTTAAGGTCGATGGACCAAATGGCAAGATGTCGTTTAGTCCAAAGAAGTCCGGAAAGTTCCGAAGTGGATTCATTAATGAACGTGGGTGGGGAACTTACGATCGGTCTGCGAGTGGCGTTGAAACAGTTACCTACGCTCACCAAAATTGATTTGCTTGTCGAAATCAGTACGAGTTATTCGGTAAGTGACAAGGAGTGAACTAAACGTCACCTAATTAACATGAAACAATCCAATATGCCTCATCCTCCAATAAGCAGTCGTGATGACTGGCGAAAGGCTCGTATCGCGCTGCTTGAGCGTGAAAAGGCGGCAACCCGCCTGAAGGACAAAATTGCTTCCGATCGTCGGCACTTACCAATGGTCAAAGTCGATTCATATTACGAGTTCGAATCTTCTAGCGGAAAGGTCTCGCTTCGCGATCTGTTTGGTGATTCTCGGCAACTGATTGTGTACCATTTCATGTTCGATCCTGAATGGGAAAGTGGTTGTCCAGGCTGCACGTCCTACATTGATGCACTCTCCACGGTAGATTTGGAAGAATTGCCCAAACGGGATACGTCGTTTGTAATAGTTTCGAGAGCTCCTCTCGCTCAATTGGTCGAGTACAGAAATGCACGCAAGTGGGAGTTTGAATGGGTCTCGTCGTTTGGAAGCTCATTCAACTATGATTTCGATGTGACCCAGGATGCCAGCGTAAAACCGGTTGAATATAATTATCGGATATCTGACGACCAGACTCAGGCGGGAGAAGCTGCCAGTACAAGCGTGTTTTTCCGAATTGACGATGAAATCTATCACACCTATCAGACTTTCGCTCGTGGAAATGAGGGTACATCAGATAGTTATGGTCTGCTTGATCTGACACCTTATGGACGACAGGAAGATTGGGAAGATTCACCAGAAGGATGGCCGCAGAAACCGACCTACGGATAAGAGTGTTTTAGAAACCATGATGAATTGTTTCGCGCTGGCACTCGTAATCGGAGCTCAAGGACCGATAGATACGACAAAAGACATTGAGTCAAAACTCCTGTTGTCTCTCGATCAGCACTTTTGGGATTCCTCGCGAAGTCGGTGGAGAGAAATGGCGGGCAAAGATGACGAAGTATTCCTTTGGGGTTATTCCGTGCTGTTTTCGACTTTTGCGATTGGCGCTAAAGTTGATCCGGCAACCTATAAGCCCCGATTGGAGCGAGTGTTTGACGGTGTGAGTCGTTATTGGACAGACAGGGCTCCGGGCGGTTACGCGGTGTTGCCGGGGCAAAGTAAGAATCCTGATCGCTACTACGATGACAACGCATGGGTTGGGCTGGCGGCGATGGAAGCCTATGGCGCTACCAAAGAAAATAAGTACTTGGATGTGGCTAAGCGGGCGTATCGGTTCGTAAAGAGCGGGGAAGACAAGAAACTTGGCGGAGGAATCTATTGGCACGAGAATGACAAGAAGTCCAAAAACGCTTGTGTTAGTGGCCCAGCTGCTTGTCTTGCATTTCAACTGTATCGCGAGATTGGGGGTGATGGATTTTTAAGGGATGCAAACAACTGGTTAAGCTGGACCCAGAAACTGGTTGATCCCGCCGATGGATTAGTCATGGATAATATGAGCCTATCCGGAAAAATTGAACGAACCAAGTGGTCGTACAATTCCGCAATGTTTGCCCAAGCTTTGCTGCTTAGACATGAGCAAAAGGGCCGATATGGGTCCCCTGATGGAGAGAAATTACACGGGATTGCGCAGCTTTTTGAATGCCTCCAAAGTTCAAGCGACAAATGGATTGATCAATCCAAGAAGCAAGTAACCAATCCAGGGATGTTCGCAATGCACCTGATCGAAACGCTTGCATCGGCAAATGATAAATTTGGAAAAGACCCAAGTGCACTTAAGTTCGAAACGCCACTAGAATTTGGAGAGTTGATCGCGTCGATTTTTGAAAAAAGCCGGAATGATCTGGGGTTGTTCGGCGAATATTGGGACCGCAAGCCATTGCCAGATGAAAAGCTAAAACTAATGTACACCGCCAGCCTTCTTCGAACTGCACTCTTTTGCCGAACTAGGTGAAACGGGTCAAGAAATGACCCGTTTTAGGTGCTAGGTATTTTTGAGCTTGAATCGTACAATGGCGATATGTCAATTCATGAACAACAATATCATGGACGGTTTAGAATCTTTGAGGGGGATTCCATTCCCCAACTTGCCCAAAGGATCCTCATGTTTACGGCCGGTGGGGCAATCGCGGTGAAGAGCATGGGGGTCGAGCACCTTCCCGCCGACAACAAGATCATCATTTCTCTAGGCTATGCGGATATGCAAAAGGGTTATCCAGTGAAAATTCACGAGGTGGTCATTGGCAAGTTACCGACTGATGACGAGTTTGATGCCATTGACTTAGAGATAGACAAAGCGGCTGCTACGTTCAGCAATGTCATTTGCCATGACATATTTGTTGACTCTGAGCGAAACCTCCACGTTGTCTTCATGGAAAACCCTTTCTTTGGGTAATACCAGTTAGGTGCGGATTTTTCGATTTGATATGGACGCTGAGCGTCCTATCACTTTGTCAGATGCTTTTGGTGGTGCGTTAACGAATTCGCCGTGGACTCCTTCGACAATCAAACGACCATCTGGTGTCAATTCCATCAAAGAGAACAATGGTTTTGTATATGGGCACATGCCTTCGGACCAAAAATAGCTTGCTGAATTGACACAATAGAACGGAATTTCATCGACATACTCAAGTCGATCAACATGTAAGTGTCCAAACATTGAAAGGGCAACCGGACTCTTACCTTTAAGTGCCTTTACTTCCTTGACAAGATCAAGGACTTCTTGCTGTTCTGGGGGAAGAGGTTTGCCTTGTTCGGCAAAGCCGAGGGGCTGGTGTGACAGAAGAATGACGGGCTTCTTGGATGACACAAGTGTTGATCGAAGCCACTCTTTTTGCTCAGGATCAATAGAATTCAAGGTTGCGTTATCCGTAAAGTAGTTTCCATTGGCATACGGAATCACTTCTCCATTCTTTTTGAAGTTATTGAGATCAAGAACGAGAAACGTAAAGTCCCCAATGTCAAACGCGTCAAATCTACTTCTCATTCCAATCGTGGCAATGGCAGTATCCTTCGTGCAGCTGTCCATGTCATGATTCCCCAAAACATGGATGATCGGAAGTTTGATTTCTTTGAACTTGTCGAGCAGTTCCTGTGAACCGGCATCTGAGTAACAAAAATCGCCTAATTGCAAAACGCAATCAAGGTTCTTTCGCGCTTTGACCGCCTCAATAAAGGCAGTAGCGCGTGTCATGGCGTCGGGCGCAAACCCGTGGTGGAGGTCGGAAATGACCGCGAACTTAAGGGGTTTTCTGAACTTGGGTGCCAATGGCAACGTAATCTCAAACCTTGAAACAAAGGCAAGTGAACCGAGCTTAAGCAAATCCCTTCTTGTCATTGCTACGCCAAAATGGGTTTGACAACCTTTCCGGTAACGTCGGTCAACCGGAAATTCCTTCCTTGATACTTGTAAGTTAGTCGCTCGTGATCAATACCGAGAAGGTGCATAATCGTGGCACCTAGATCGTGGGCATCGACACCATTCTTGACTACGTTGTAACCAAAATCATCCGTTTCGCCGAAGGTCGTACCACCCTTGATGCCTCCCCCAGCCATCCAAATACTGTAGCAAGACCCCAAATGATCACGTCCGTGGCCGTTAGGATTGTTGATATCGCCTTGGACAAAGACTGTTCGTCCAAATTCGCTACACCAAATAACAATCGTATCTTCTAAGAGTCCTCGTTGCTTTAAGTCCTTTACTAACGCTGCGGACGCCTGGTCTGTGTCGCGACACTGCAGCGCTAGTTGGCTCGATAAGTTTCCGTGCTGATCCCAGCCTGAATGCATCAGTTGTACGAAACGAACGCCTCGTTCGATCAAACGTCGGGCAAGAAGGCAATTGTGAGCATAAGATCCGTTCTTCTCGACATCTGGTCCGTACATTTCCAAAATGTGCTTAGGTTCTTTAGAAATGTCAGTGAGCTCCGGAACGCTGGTCTGCATTTTGAATGCAAGTTCATATTGGGTTATTCGGGTTTCGATTTCTGGATCGCCGTAATCTTGTAGCTTCTTTCGATCGAGTTCGGCTATATCGTCGAGAACGCCGCGTCGAAGTTCGGAAGACATTCCTGGCGGGTTGTTAAGATAGAGGACGGGGTCGCCATCACTTCTAAATCTAACGCCTTGATATTTCGAAGGCAAAAATCCGCTGCCCCAATAATAGTCATAGAAAAGCTGACCGCAAGTTTTCTTCTCGTCGGCGCTGGTCATAACAACAAAGCTTGGGAGTTCATCCGTCATGTTTCCTAGGCCATACGATGCCCAAGCGCCCATACTCGGTCGTCCAGGGATCTGGTTTCCGGTAAGGAAGTGGGTGACCCCAGGCGCATGGTTGACTGCCTCGGTATTCATCGAATTGATGAGACAAATTTCATCGCTAATGCCGCCGGTGTATGGCAGCATTTCGCTGAGCCACATGCCCGACTTTCCATATTGCTTAAATGGCTTAATTGCGGGCAAAACGGGATATTTAGCTTGACCGGAAGTCATGGTTGAAAGTCGTGCCGCTTTGCGAATTGACTCTGGAAGTTCTTGCATTCGGTGCTTTTCAAGCCCTGGTTTATAGTCAAGGAGATCTATGTGTGATGGCGCACCACCTTGCCACAAGACAATAACTCTCTTCGCTTTGGGTTTAAAGTGAGGAAGTCCCGGCAAACCCGGTAAAGCGTGCTTAATCTGCTTTGTCTGTCCAAATGCAGATTCAGCGAGAAGGGAAGTCAAAGCCCAAGTGCTAAGCCCAGTTGCAGCCTTACCGAATAGTTGACGACGGGAAATTCTTAGATCACGTTCAAAGAATGGATTCATGGTTACTCTCGGTTAAGTGCCTCGTCAAGGTTCAGTATTGCCAAGCATACGCTTGTCATCGATGCATGTTGGACCGGATCCAGATTGGAGTTTCTCATACTTTCTCCTTGAGCTAAAAGGAGATTAGCTTCCTTTGGATTCTTCTTATAATAATCAGTGGCTCGCAACAATGATCGGCGCAAAACTACCAATTCGGATTCCGATGGACGGCGAGAGCAAACTTGTCGAAATGCTTGCTTTAGTTGACCATCGCTTGTCGGAATCTGAAGCAGCACTCTTTGAGCCAAGTTGCGAGCGGCTTCTACCCACGTCACGGCGTTAAGAGTTGTTAGAGCGTGAAGGGGGGTCGAAGTCTGTGATGATCGGACGGTACAGATTTGCCGAGAGCTGCTATCAAACATGTCACCGGGAGCAACGGTTCTTCGCCAAAAAGAATAGATACTTCGCCGGTAGAGATCCTTTCCTTTTGACTGTGGATAAGAAAAGTCTCTAGCTTCGGAGATGTTCAGACCATCCCAAATCCCTTTTGGTTGGTAGGGATAAACCGGTATTCCACCCATTTCGGGATTCAGCAATCCACCGACAAACAGGACCTCGTCTCTTAGAATCATGCTCGGCATTCTAAACCTCGCTCCCCTTGCCAATAAATGATTGTCAGGGTCATTAATCCTTAATTGAGGGGATAACTTTGAGGATTGCCGATATGTTGCGCTGGTTACGATTAACTTTATGAGGTTCTTTACGTCCCATCCATGCTCACGAAAGTCAACTGCCAGCCAATCTAGGAGTTCAGGATGGGTTGGTGGTTCGCCTTGCAGTCCATAGTTTTCTGGAGTCCTTACGAGACCTTTGCCAAACAACATTTGCCAAAATCGGTTAACTTGCACACGAGCCGTTAATGGATTTTGGGGACTGACAATCCATTTGGCAAAGTCAAGCCGGTTTTTTGTTGGTTCACTTGGTTTCGGTAGAGCTTCAGGTGTATTTGGAGCAACCTCTGCAAGGGGGGAAGTGTAATCTCCCCGACTGAGAATCCGAGTTTTTCGTGGTGACTTATCCGACATGACCATCACTCTCGGTATTGCTTGTTTGAGCCCGTTGAGTTTGTTGGTTAAAACAATACGATAGTCTCGCCGCGTTTTTACATCGGGTCTTAGTCCTTGGTTAAAAAATGCTTCCCTAACTTTGTTTTTCTGATCGTTTGTTCGCTTGTCGCGATCGGTAGCAAGGATGGCGTCAATTTCTTTGTTTCCGGTTGGGGAGCTTTTTTCCCAAACCAATTGTCCAGCATCGTCTTCGTCTCCAGGCTTGATTTTCGCATTCTCAAGTTTCAGCTCTTCTTCGAGTTGGCTCATCGTTGAAAGTTGGACTTTAGACCCTGCGTAGATCCAAGGTTGGGCAATGAAGTGCTTGCCATCATTGTCACTTGGCACTCCCGTTTCAGGAACATTGTTGAAGAATGCCATCATGCTGAAGTAGTCCTTCTGGGTAAGCGGGTCATATTTGTGATCGTGACATCTTGTGCAAGTCATCGTTAGTCCCAACCACGTCGTACTCGTCGTGTCGACTCGATCAAACAATCCAACATTACGCTGCTCTTCTGGGATTGCTCCTCCCTCGTTATTGAGCATGTGATTGCGATTAAACGCGGTGGCTACAAGATCATCTTGGGATGGATTGGGCAACAGATCCCCTGCTAGTTGTTTGATGCTGAACTGATCAAATGGCATATTCGAATTGAAGGCATTAACCACCCAATCTCGCCAAACATATTGGTAGGTATCGCCGTCCATCTGGAACCCGTTGCTATCTGCGTATCGGGCGGCATCCAGCCACGGCAGAGCCAATCTTTCACCAAAGTGAGGACTCTTGAGTAGACGATCAACAACCTTTTCATAAGCATTTGGGGTTCGATCGGCAATAAAGGAATCTACTTCATCGGGAGTAGGCGGCAAGCCTGTGAGGTCAAGTGAAAGGCGTCGGATAAGAGTTGTCCGTTCAGCTTCAGGAGACGGCTTTACTTGATTTGCATCCAACTTAGCCAAAACGAAGTTATCGATTGGATTCCTGATCCAAGACTTCTTGCTTGGTGGAACAACAGGTTTGACTAGAATAACGTAGGCCCAATGCTTCTTGGTTTGGCTGGTCTCGTTAAGGGACCCTTGGTCAATCCATTCTCGTATTGTTTGTATATCACCGGAAGATAGGGGACCAAACCCCATTGGCATTCTGGGCTTGCCATCCTTGCCCTCTATTCTCCGAAGAAACAAGCTTTCTGCACTCTTAGATTTAACCAAGCCGGGACCCGAAACTCCCCCCTTCATTGTTGCCGCAAAAGTAGCTAGCGACAACCCACCAGCACCATTCTTATCCCCGTGACATTGGATGCAATGAGCCTTAATTATTGGCTGAATGTCTTTCGCAAAACTTAGCTTCGACTTGGTTTGGGGGTTATTCGCAAGTAATCCAAGTGGGAGTAATCCAACCAAGATCAATCGGCTACTCAAAATTCCCAAATGTTTCAACCTGCTTGCCATCTTCTCATTATCGCAGTTTCTAATCCAAAACTCCATTGCGTTCGGTCGAGTCTTGACGTTATGCTGAACTAACTTCTACGGAGCACCTTCAGAATCGATGTTCAAACTCAGTGATTTTCTTATTCCGGGCTTAGTAACGGTGATCATCACTGCTTTGGTATGTTCAGAAATCCGTGCCGATAAATCTGATCCGCCTGGTCCAGTTCGCGTCTCGGTTTGGGTTGGCTGGGGAGGCTTTGAATTAGAAGGCTTTCAAGCCGTTGTCAAGGGCTACAACAATTCACAAAATCATACCTTCGTCGATTTGCTTTCGGTAAGTGGAAATGGAACGAAAACCCTCGTGAGTGCATCCGCCGGGATACCACCAGAGATTTCTTTACTTGGCGGCCCAGAAATGCTTCAGTTCGCTTCAGCTGGTGCCCTCATGCCACTCGACGATGTCTATCGGGAAACTGGAATTAAAAAAGAGGATTATGTTCCCGCCTATTGGGATCTCCTAAGCTACGATGGGAAGACTTGGGCATGGGCATCTACTCCTGCCACCATTGCCCTGCATTACAATACCGAGATTTTGAAGAATGCAGGATTTGAAAAACCACCGGAAACCATCGAAGAGATGGACAAGATGATGGATAAGATTACGGTCCTAGAGAACGGTCGAATGAAAATGTCCGGTTTCATTCCTGGCGAACCAGGTTGGTGGAACTGGTGTTACATGCCTTATTTTGGCGGAAAGCTCTGGGATGGAGATTCAAAAATAACTGCGAACGATAAGGACAATATCCGAGCAATGACTTGGATTCAGTCTATTAGCAAGAGATTCGGTGCCAGTCAAATGTCTTCCTTTAAGGGCGGCTTTGGCAACTTCGCTTCGCCGCAGAATGCTTTCTTGGACGGCAAAGTAGCGATGGAGATTCAGGGAGTTTGGATGTACAACTTCATTAATAAATATGCTCCGAAACTACCCTGGTCTGCTGTTGCATTTCCATATCCTAGTGACCGTCCGGACTTAAAAGGTCACACCATCGTAGATCAAGACATTTTTGTTTTATTGAAGGGCTGTAAGCATCCCAAGGAAGCTATTGAATTCATGACCTACGTTCAAAGTCAGGCGGTAATGGAGAAACTTTGCTTGTCGCACCAAAAGACTACGCCATTGCGGAACAAGACATCCGAATTTTGGGCAAAGCATAAGAACCCGTCCATTCGCCTGTTTGATGACATGGCATATTCGAAGAATGCTTTTTCTGCGCCAAGGCTACCAATTTGGCCAGAATACGAAGCCGAATTGAGGAACGCCTTTGACGAGATCACATTGGTATCAAAGACACCGGCCGAAGCATTGAATACCGTGAATAGCCGAATGCAACCCAAATTAGATCGATTTAACCAAATTCTTAAGTTGAGAAAGGAGGCAGGACTGTGAATCGAAAAAAAGAAGGGATAGCTGGTCTCATGTTTGCCGCACCTTGGCTTTTCGGCATTTGTGCGTTCATGTTCTATCCGCTCTTAATGTCGATCTACTATTCGTTCTGCGACTATTCAGTACTTAGGCCACCAGTTTGGATTGGAACCGCGAATTATGTTGACCTTTTCCAAGATGAAGTGTTTTGGAAGTCCGTTGTCAATACACTCATATATGCTTGTGTTTCCCTGCCTCTAGGGATGATTTTCGGAGTGGGTCTCGCGATGCTCCTTAATTCAAATGTAAAGGGAATGGCGATCTATCGCACGATATTCTTCATACCTTCTCTCGTTCCTATGATTTCTCTAGCGGTACTTTGGCTATGGATGCTCAATGGAGATTACGGCATTCTCAATACTGGGCTCAAATCAATTGGAATCAAAGGACCAAATTGGTTGAGCGATCCGCTTTGGTCAAAACCCGCCTTGATATTGATGAGTGTTTGGGGAGTCGGCAACGCAATGTTGATTTACCTTGCCAGCCTCCAAGATGTTCCGACTTCACTATTGGAAGCTGCTGAACTCGATGGTGCCAAGTCTTGGCAAAAAACCATTCACGTAACTCTTCCAATGATCTCTCCGGTAATCCAATTCAACATGGTTATGGGCATCATTGGCTCACTTCAGGTATTTGCCATTCCATACGTAATGTTTCCCGGAGGAAGTCCGGCTCGATCCGCATACTTTTACGCCACCTACTTATATGACAATGCATTCATTTACAGCAAGATGGGATATGCCAGCGCAATGGGCTGGATCTTGTTCTTGGTCATTTTGATCCTGACTTTGGGCGCCCTCAAATTGAGTAACAAGCACGTCCATTACGGAGGTGCCTAGTGTTTAAATCCGACGCTCAGAGGAAGAAGTTCATAACGGCAATGACTCATGTCGTTCTCATAACGCTATCTTTTGCCTTCATTTTTCCTTTTCTTTGGTTACTCGATACCGCGATAAAGCCTATAGAAGAGACCATGAAGCAGCCACCGGTTTGGATACCCAAGAAACTCCAATTGAACAACTTCTGGGACGCCATGAAATATGGCTCGGAGCGGGTTGGCTATATCCCGTTCCTCGTCTATGCGCAAAACACAATCATGCTTTGTGCCTTGACAGTAACTGGTACGGTTACTTCCAATGCAATCGTGGCGTACTCGTTTGCTAGGTTGAAGTGGAAAGGGAGAGATTTCATCTTTGCCATCACCCTTGCAACAATGATGGTTCCTTTTCCAGTGCTGATGGTTCCTACGTTCGCTTTATTTAGGCACCTCGATTGGATCGGCACATTCCGTCCCCTGTGGGTTCCAGCATGGTTCGGTAGTGCTTTCAGCATCTTTTTGCTACGACAGTTTTTTAGGACAATCCCTTTCGAGCTATCAGAAGCGGCAAAAATTGACGGCGCAAGTGAGTGGATGATCTTTCGACAGATAATTTTGCCGCTGTGCAAACCGGCATTGGCAGTGGTTGCCTTATTCTCGTTCATGGGAACATGGAACGACTTCATTGGTCCACTTATTTACCTTCTTCGACAGAAAACATACACTTTGTCGCTTGGATTGCAGGCCTATCAAAGCCAGGCTGGAGGAACCGAGTGGAATCTTCAAATGGCGGCAACTGCAATTGTCATTATGCCAGTCTTGATCCTTTTCTTCTTTGCCCAGCGAGTGTTCATCAAAGGAATTGCTTTGACGGGAATTAAGTAGAATTTTAACTGGAGTATTCGAAAAGAAATTGTCTTGTAAAGTTTAACAATAAAAGTCTCGCGGATTACTGTTAATTGGAATTGACTTATGTTAAAATGAATCCTTCATGGCAGAATTGCGAACATTTCTCGAAATCCCATACGACGAACTTGAAGAACGAAACCTCGAAGCCAAAAAGAAACAGCTAGATCGAGTTTCGTCCAGTGAACTAGAAAAGCATTATCTGAAGTATTTGGAGAAGGAAAAGTCGATCAAGGCGGTTACTGTTTGCTTTAGTGACCTTGAGGGCCGCTTCCATATGCTCGACTACGACAAGAAGTTTTTGCTTGGCAGTCACGACAATTTGACTTTTGATGGTTCCAGTATTCGGGGCTTTAGCATGGTAAGTGAATCTGATCTTCGCCTTGCTATTGATTGGGGTTCTTTTCGATGGCTTCCAAGCGATGTATTTGGACCAGGCAAAGTCATTGTTTTTGGTTTGATCCAAGATAGAGAAGGGAAGCCGTACGCCTCAGATTTTCGTGGGCTACTCAAAGAGTATTCCGACGAGCAGTTTCAATCTAGCGGCTATCAGTTCAACCTGGCGGTTGAAGTCGAAGGCTTCCTTTTTGAAGGCAGAAATGCAGAACAAAAATTCACATCAAGTGAAGGTTTCAAGATTGTATCCAGTGGCGGATACTACAATTCACTTCCCAATGATGAGTTACGAATTTTTATTGATCGCCTTGCCGAAGCGCAGCGAGCACTTGGTTTTGAGAATGAAAAGGATCATCCAGAAGTTGCGCCAAGCCAATTTGAACTGAACTACAAGTACAGCAACGCTGTCATTGCGGGAGACCAGATTCAGCTATACAAGCTAACCGCTCGCCAAATTGCGGCGAACATGGGATGTACGGCAAGTTTCCTTCCAAAGCCAATGGTTGGAATTAATGGTAGCGGAATGCACTGCAACATGTCGATTTCGGATAAGGCAGGCAAGAATCTGTTTTACGACAAGAAGGGCGAGGACGGAATCAGTACCATTGCAGTTGATTTCATTGATCGTATTTTGAACAGCGCAAACGACATTTGTCTTATTCTCAATCCAAGCGTTAATTCTTATCGAAGGTTAGATCCTCACTACGAAGCTCCTAACCAAATCAAGTCTTCAGCTGTTGACCGAACTTCCATGATCCGTATTCCACTTGGTAACGAGAAGTCTGCCCGGGTTGAATGTCGAACGGTTGCTCCCGATGCAAACGCATACCTAACGTTCTATGTCTTGTTGAGAACAGGTTTAGAGGGTCCAATGACGGAGAAAATTACTAGCGAAACTCGCAGAACGAGAACTCGGTTCTTGCCGGACAACATCTATGACGCGATTCGCCTGATGAAGCAAAGTGACTTCATGGCAAAACTTCTTGGCGAGGACAATAAGGAAAAATACATTGATCGTAAGTCTGCGGCAGCCGAAAGAAGTCCAAAGGAGCTCGGTACAAGGATTAAGACTGGGGAAATTATCTATCACCACGAAGTGACTAACCAGTACCTTTGGGGCAAATTCTAAGCTCAGGTTAGGATTTCAGAAGTTTTGGATATGCAGAATTTCATTTTGCATATCTATTTTTCTCTCGACCCGCCATTGGAATCATTGATCGTAGGGCTGAATAGTTTTTGTTTTGGCTTGAATTCTTAGTGAAAAACAGGTAGCGTATCCGCATGAACAAAGGTCTTTTCTTTGCTTTGCTCGCTTCAATTGTCATGTCCGGTTGCAACCCAAGCAGCGATAGCGCCAATAGCTCGACAACTCCAACTCCCGATAGCGGCAATACCGTCGCAACTGGTGAGACCAAAACGATTGCCTTCGTTACTAATAACGTAAGTGATTTTTGGACCATTGCTCGTAAAGGCACTGAGAAGGCCGCATCTGAGCTCAAAGGATATAAAATTGAGTTCAAAATGCCTCAGGATGCGCAGCCATCTACCCAAAAACAGATTCTTGACGACCTTGTTGCGAACGGTGCGAAAGGTATCGCGGTTAGCCCAGTGTCTCCAGACAATCAGACCGCTGATCTAGATGCAATTGCGGCAAAGACCGTCCTTTTTACCCAAGATAGCGATGCGCCAAAGAGTCAAAGGGCTTGTTATCTTGGTACGGACAATGTTGAAGCTGGCAAAATGGCCGGCGAAGAGTTGAAGAAGGCGCTTCCGAATGGAGGAAAAGTTATGGTGTTTGTTGGAAAGGCTGACGCACAAAACGCAAAGGAGCGATTCGAAGGTCTCAAGAAAGCGCTCGAAGGAAGCAAAGTAGAAATTCTTGATCTGAGAACGGACGATACGGACCATGCCCGAGCCAAGCAAAACGTTGCTGACGCAATCGTGAAATACCCTGATCTCGCCGGTTGTGTTGGACTTTGGAGCTATAACGGTCCGGCAATTGTTGGAGCCGTTAAAGAAGCCAAAAAAGAAGGAAAGATTCAAATTGTCTGTTTCGATGAGGAAGATGACACATTGGCGGGAGTAACCGACGGAAGTGTCTATGCCACTATCGTTCAGCAGCCTTTTGAGTTTGGATACCAAAGCATGATGATGATTGCCAAGGTAATTGAAGGCGACAAATCTGGAATCCCGGCTGAAAAGAAAGTCATCATTCCTACTCAAGCCATTCACAAAGACAGCGTTGCCGCTTTTGCAGAAAACTTGAAGAAACTTAAGGGCAAGTAGATTGCTCAAACTAAACGGAATCACCAAACGCTTCCCAGGAGTTCTCGCTCTTGACGGCGTTAGCCTCGACCTCGCCCCTGGCGAGGTCGAGGCAATTATTGGTGAAAATGGCGCGGGCAAATCGACTCTTATGAAAATATTGAGTGGAGTCTATATTGCGGATGCTGGCACAGTTGAATTTGAGGGTCGACGACTGACCTTAAGGTCGCCTAGCGATGCCCTAAACCTGGGCATTCGAATCATTTACCAGGAGCTTAGTGGCCTCAATAACCTCGATGTTGCATCTAATATCTTTCTTGGGCGAGAATATCGAAAGGGACCATTTATTGATCAGAAGAAGCTCAATGACGAAAGCCAGGGCATTTTGAATCGGGTTGGTCTCGCTGTTGCGCCAACAACTCCGTTGAGCAGGCTTTCGATTGCGGAAAAGCAATTGGTTGAAATTGCGCGGGCATTGTCTTTGAAAGTGAAGGTCTTGATTCTCGATGAACCAACGAGCAGTCTAACACTCGAAGAAACCCAGAACCTTTTGAACATTGTAAAAGAACTGAAGTCTCAAGGAGTTGCCATCCTCTACATTACGCACCGACTTGATGAGGTTCAACAAATTGCAGACCGCGTCGTCGGGCTCAGGGATGGCAAAAATGCTGGTGAACTAAATAAGGACCAGATTACGAAAGATGCCATGGTCATGATGATGATTGGACGAGAAATCAAGAAGGAACTTAGAGTAAGTGCATCCGATGGAAAGGTAGTCCTTGAACTAAAGAATTTCTGTTCGGCAAAGTATCCAAATCAAACAATCAACCTCGAGGTAAGAAGTGGCGAAATCCTTGGTATGGCGGGCCTTGTAGGTGCCGGCCGGTCCGAGTTGGTGAGAGCAGTTTATGGCATTGATTCATATAATGGAAACGTGATTGTCGATGGAAATCTGGTCAAGATTTCCTCGCCTCATGATGCAATAAGGAATCGAATTTTCCTTGCTCCTGAAGATAGAAGGGGTTGTGGATTGACTGTCGAAATGTCTGTTAAAGACAACGCTTCAATGCCAAAACTTAAAGATCTAACTAGTTTTGGGCTCATTGACATTAAAAAGGAAGGAGTTTATGCCAATGAATCTGTTGCTCTGATGAATGTTAAGACGGCATCAATAAACAACAAAATATCGACATTGTCCGGCGGGAATCAACAAAAAGTGGTTTTAGGTAGATGGCTTGCGATGAAACCCAAAGTTCTCATTGTTGACGAGCCAACTCGCGGAATTGATGTTGGTTCGAAGGCAGAAATTTATGCTCAGCTCCGAGAGATTGCTGCATCAGGAACTGCAATTTGGATGATTTCAAGTGATATGGAAGAGGTAATTAACGTGAGTGATCGAGTCGCAGTCATGCATGAAGGGCGCATTACTGGCGTTCTCGATCAAAATGCTATCACCGAAGAGGCGATTATGAAACTTGCAACGGGTGGACATTGATCATGAAACAGAGAGGAAAGGAACTTGGGATCCTCGTCATCATTTTTGTCTTGGTTGCTTACAGCTTCTTTCAAAACCATAACGTACTTTCCGTTGCAAACCTCCAGAATACAGGTCGTCTTATTGGGATTTACGGAATCATGAGCCTAGGAATGGCTTTCGTGATCATCACCGGCGGAATTGATCTTTCCATTGGTTCTGTGATTGCTGTTCTAGGCGTCATCTTATCAATTTTGCTCGTCGATAACCATGTTTCGCCGCTATTGGCTGTTCTGGTGATTTTATTGTCATCAGGAGGGCTTGGGATGATAAGCGGGGTACTAGTCACTCGAGGCAAGATGCAGCCCTTCATTGTTACCTTGTGTGGATTGTTAATTTACCGTGGCTTAGCTAGATTCTTTGCGAAAGACGAAACCAAAGGGTTTGGAGACACAAAGGGGTTTGAGTGGCTTCGTGAATTGAGTGTAGGGAATACATATGGAGTTCCAAATCCCTTGATTCTTATGCTTTTCATGTCTTTGATCGCGTTTTTTGTTTTACACAAAAGCGTTTATGGAAGATATTTGTTTGCTTCTGGGCACAACGAAGAATCGGCTCGGTATGCCGGTATCAATTCAAGGTCGGTCATAACCGCCGCATACGTTATTTGCGGTTTCACGACAGGAGTCGCAACTATACTTTTTGCGTTCTATACGAACTCAATTTCGCCATCAAGCCACGGGAACTTCTATGAACTGTATGCCATTGCTGCCGCAGTACTCGGGGGCTGTTCATTAAGGGGCGGAGAAGGCTCAATATTTGGAGTAATTCTTGGAACAACACTCCTCCAAATTCTACGGAATCTGATCAACCTAATGAACATTCCCCCTTCGTTGGAATATACGGTCATGGGCGTCGTTATTTTCATAGGCGTCTTTGCCGATACGCTATTTCGGAAAAAAGCTTAACGGAACAATGACATCGTACGTAAGATAGAATTAGAGTTCAGTTTGAAATTCAAGCTGCTTGCTAAGGAAGTTTAAAATGGATATTAAAGATACAGCCGCAGAGGCATTGGAGAAAGGTAAGGATGTTGCAGGAAATGTTGCTGACAAGGCAAAGGAACTCGGGCACGATGCTTTAGAGAAAGCCAAAGAGGCCGGAGAAAAGGCAAAGGAGCTTGGCGGAGATGCTGTCGACAAAGTTAAGGGTGTCGTTGGTGAAGCAACAAAAGAAGGAAGCTTCCTTGATAAGCTCAAGGACAAAGCCGAGACCCTGACTGGAATTGACATCAATCGAGATGGAAAAATTGGTGACACGCCCGTCGAAAAGAAAGACTAAGTCAAATTTCTAAATTTACTGGGACCAGCTGATGCTGGTCCTTTTTTTGATCGGATGGAAAGATCAGAGACTGGCAAAAAGTGTCAACTAGTCCCTTGTGTTTTTGCTGTAAATAGAAGATACTCTGGGCATGGAACTTTCACGTCGAGATGTCTTGGCTGGTGCCACGTCGTTCGCTGTCGCTGGAATTGCTCTTGGCAACAACAACCCTAAGAAGCTCTTGGTTACTGGTCAAGGTGAGCATACATATGAAATTATTCACGATTGGATAACACCACCGATGAACCTGAAGTTTGGCGACACTCACGGTGTCACTACCGATTCTCAGGGAAGGATCTATATTGCCCATACGGTTGGATCTGGAAGCGTTAGCAAGGACGCCATCTGCGTCTACGATCAGAAGGGCAAGTTCATCAAGGCTTTTGGTTCAGAGTTTGCTGGCGGTGGACACGGGCTCGACTTGCGAAAAGAAGGGTCGGAGGAGTTTCTTTACATCTGTGACGTGAACCGACGAGTCGTTTCGAAGACAGACCTTAACGGGCGTGTCGTGTGGGAATTTTCAGCTCCTCAAGAATCTGGAAAGTACAAGGGCAACGATGGTTGGAATCCTACCAACATCGCATTCATTCCCGGTGGTGACTTTTTTGTCGGCGACGGCTATGGCTCGAGCTACATTCATCGGTATACCAAAGACGGTAAGTATGTGAAGACGATCATTGGTCCGGGATCTGAGCCTGGCCAAGTTTCCTGTCCTCATGGTCTTTGGGTTGACGAGAGAGACAAGAACAATAAGATGCTTTGTGTTGCTGATCGAGGCAATAACCGTCTTCAGTATTTTGATCTCGAAGGCAAGCATATTAAGTTTGTCAAAGATCCAGTTCGTCAGCCGTGCCATATCCACTTCAACAATGATCTGATGCTCATTCCAGACCTTGCTAGTCGAGTAACCATTCTTAATGGTAAAGACGAGGCTATCGCGCAGCTAGGTGATGGACAGCCGTCCAACCTTCGAGGAGCGTCGAGAGACAAGTTCATCCCCGGCAAATTTGTGCATCCGCACGGTGCGGCGTGGATTAACAAGCGAGACATCGTTGTGGTTGAGTGGGTGCCGATTGGGCGTGTCACTCTGCTTCGTCGAGTCTAGTCCTACTTATACTGCCCCTGCTTTTGGTAGGGGCTTTGTTTTGTCTTATATTCCGTGATATGTGCTTGGTATTTTGCTTTACCGAGCAGGAACATCATGGGTGTAATGAGTGCGCTACCCGTCTATCAACTCCCCATTGAAGAAGTGCAGAGCCCCGAGGTTATTTACCTCGTAGTTCCGCCAAGCGTGCCCGTTGCTCCGCCAACACTGAAGCCGTACTCGGTCATCGAACGGCTATCGTTGGCGGTTTATAATTTTCAAGTTAAGTCCAGAGCCAAGTCGGATAAAGCGCATGCCTTAGCGTTTGCTTTGTCCTTTACCCTCATCGCTGGCTTCTGGGCTTACAATGTTAAGTCCGCGTTCGGAATTAACATTTTCCCTCACCAGCATATCGAGAACTTTGTTCCGGTCACCGGTTGGCAGCGCTAGGCCCGACGAAGACTAGGGGTGGGCGTGCTCAGTGGCGACGATGAGGATATCGACGGTTTTCAATTGTTTTGCGAGGTCGAGCATGAGTGAGCCCTTGAGGAACTCTTGAATTTTGGTTCGATCGCTGTGCCCGATGATGATTTGGGTCACATTATTGTCTTGAACGTATTTGATGATTGCGTCGGCGGTTTCGCCTCGAAGGGTCTCGGTGGGAATTCCGAGTCTTTCGCACAATTTGAAGTCATCTTCGAGGATGCGTTTTGACGTTTCGGGAAGCTTGAGTTCTTCGACGTAGACTGCTTTGGCTTCGCCTTGCATTTTTTGCGCGATTCGCCACCCGCGCCGAATGACCTTCAGCGAGGACTTGGTTGGTGAGATACAGATGAGAACGCGGTCAGTGGTTTGCCACGGTCGCGCGATCCGTTGTTGCTTTCGCCAGGCGATGAGATCTTCATCGACTCGGTGAGCGATTTCGCGCATGGCAATTTCTCGTAGAGCGTTGAGGACGGCTTCGCTGTAGTATCCAGCAAGGCCAGCTTCAATTCTGTCTTCAGGAATGATTTCGCCGCGCTTAACACGGTTACGGAGGGCTTGCGGAGTTAAGTCAACCAGTTCGACTTCTTCGGCTTGGTGGAACAAACGATCCGGAACTGACTCGAGTACTTCTTTGTTGGTGATTTCGAAAATGTCGTCTTTGAGGCTATCAAGGCTCTCGACGTTCATCGTAGCTATCACGCTAATGCCAGCTTGCATGAGTTCTTCGGCGTCTTGCCAGCGATAGGCGTGCGAAGAGCCAGGAACGTTGACGTGGCCTAAGTTATCGATTAAGACGGTATGGGGATTGCGCTCGATAATGCCAGGAATGTTGATTTCGCTGCTGGTCTTGCCTCCGTACTCAAACGTGAGCGGTTGGACAAAGTCGAGACCAGACGATAGGTCGGCATTAACAATGAGTCGATCTCCTTCGGAGAGGATTGCGAGAACGCAGTCTTCTCCACGCTGTTTTCGCCTTCGCGCTTCTTCGACCATGACTTTTGCTTTGCCCACACCAGGAGCGTAGCCAAGAAAGATTTTTATCTTGCCAGGCATGTTAGGTTGCTACCGCCACACTAACCATCGAGTCAATCCAGGTTTGGACTTCCTTGGTTAAGTTGTCTATCACAATGGTTCCGGACGGTGGGACGCCATTGTTGTCTCGCAGTGCAGCCGAGACGGTTTCTTCGCAAATTGCTTCAAAAAATCGTCCCCCACATGGAACATCTTCACTGTCGATGTACGCCTTGACCAGCTCTTGAATGAAGGCGGGCATGACAACCATCAGGTCTTGGACGCCAGTTTGGGTGGTGATTTCGAAATTGCAGTTGATGTCGCCAAATTGTTCGTCGATCTCTTTGCTCTTGAGTTCGAATGATGAACCGTTGATGCTTTGGTGGCTGAACTCTCGGCAGACGGCGGTAACGGGCGACTGTTTGATGTCTCGCTCGATTACGGAACGCACGGCGTCTCGGAGGCATTCGGGAGTGAATGGCTTGCGAAGGAAATCCATCGCGCCTTTGTTGAGGGCTTCAAGGGCGGTATCGATTCCACCGAAGTCGGAAACTATAAGCACTTTTGCTGATGGATCTCGCTTGAGAATCTCACTTTCGAGTTCGATGCCAGTCATGCCGGGCATTTTGAAGTCGGTAATGACGAGATCGGTGCTTCCGCCGGTTCCGTAAAGCTCCAGGGCTTTCTGGCCGCTGGTTGCAGTTGTGACGGAGTATCCTGCGTTTGCAAGTACCAACTCCATCATCTTTAGAATTGTGGATTCATCGTCAACGATGAGTATATTGGAGCTCAATAATCCTCCGAACCTAGACCAGTCATTTGTTTCTTCCTCGTATTACTACGTTTGGGTTTCGCAAAAGGGTTTGGTCCCAACAGGTAATTATGAAGTATGTTGGTCGAAATTGTTTCCATTGGATTACTAGAATTGGGAATTTCGTCGGGGGGTAGGGCTGGGATCTCAAAGATCAAGGCTCAGCAATCAGGATGACGTCTGATTGCTGATGGATGACGGCGAACGCAAAGCGTGATATGATGAGTCTGCAATGCCTGACAAAAAAGCCCACCTTTGTACCAAGAAAGACCTCCTGGTTTTGGACTGGGACCCAAAGTGTAAATCGCGGAAGGTTACTATAAAGGGAACCTATGAGACCTGCATGACCGGACCAGGACCGAGATCCTCGAGCCGAACGATTCAGATTCATGTTCGACCTGCTATTCTCTCAGAGGAAATTTCGGTGAAGCTTTCGATCCATTCGCCACAGAAAGGTGCTCCAGTTTTCAAAATGGATAACATGATTATTCAGCCGCTGGAAGCCGTCACTCAAATAACATCAATGGCCAGTATTAGTCAGCCGTCTATTGTTGACGATGCGGTCTACTTTATGACCTACAAAATTAAGTTTAAGAAATAGCAAGATTCCAGGGGGCAGTGCACCGGCAAGAGAGTTGTGTCCTTTCCGACGGGTCATTGATTCTTGCGACAGTAGATTTGGATGGGAGGGGATAGACTAGGACTGTGAGACCACTTCGAATCGTCATTTTGATTTTTTGCTCGCTGTTGGTTATTGCGGGTGGGGCTTTTGCTTACATGGCGTCTATTCGAGGGAAGGCATTTGTTGGGGCGGACTTGGGTCAGCCTCGGCATCCGGTTACTGCCGAGATGGAAGCTGGCGTGGTGAAGCTGAATCGGAAAGTAGGGAAGTTTTTTAAGTTGCCGGATACTTCGGGCAAGCCGGTACCGATTGGTGGGCAGGGTCCGAAGCCGCAGTTTGTGTATTTTGTAAAGAAGGGATGCCCGTGTAGTTTTGACGCGGAACCGATTTTGCATGGGCTGTATAAGCACTTTGGTGGTCGAGTGGAGTTTATTGCGGTGACAGACGCAAAATTTGACGATGCGAAGCACTGGGTGAGCGACATGAAGGTTCCGTATCCGGTGGTTCCGAACCCGAAGGTTGAGGTTATGCAGGCGTACGAGGCTCCCGCGTCGGTTTATAGCACGTTGATGGACGCGAACGGGATGATCGTGAAGCGCTGGGCGGGGTACTCGGTCGACTACCTGAGCCAGATGAACACGGAGATGGCTCGGTTGTTGGGTGAGCCGGTGAAGCCGTTTGATCCGACTTATTCGCCGAAGGTTCGGACGAGTGGATGTTCGTTTGAGGGCTATAAGGCGCCTGAATCGAAGTAGTAGTGAGTGGAATTGGCCCGGACGAAGGGACTCGAACCCCCAACCCTCAGTTCCGAAGACTGATGCTCTATCCATTGAGCTACGTCCGGGCGAGATAGAGATAGTACCTGAAATGTCAGAGGTCAGGGAACAGGGCTCAGAGATCAGGAAAATTTTAATTGGGGGGAATTTGCTGGTTGGATTACCAGAGTGTGGGTTGATCCCTAAAGATGCTGGGCAGTTTTCCGATATTGAACTATACGGAGAACATGGATATGCAAACACTAATACAACCAATTTTGGGACTGGACAACGAGTTTCCGTCCAGCGTGTTTGTGTTGAATCATGTTGCCAGTAAACGGTATGGCTGTTATTGCCACCAGAACGTTCATGGGCTAGCTTGTTTTAGCACGGAGGCTGGAGCAGCTGGATTTGGTCAGTTTATTGACCTTGACGGGCTGAAGATTGTCGAATTGACTTTTGATGAAGCTCGAGACGTTGCGAAGGATCGTCCGATGCCGGTTACCGCCATTATGTTGCTCGATAATATGAGCTATCCCAAAATTCATTTTATTCGCTAGTTGCATAATATGCATTCGCTCGTGCATAATTATGCACATTCATGCAAAGTCAGAATCCTCGTCACGACTTCTTGCTCACGCTTATTGCGACTGGAGCCTTTTCGGCGCAAGAGGATGTTGTCGCCAAAATGGTTGAGAGTGGCTTTGACGTCACTCAGTCATCGATTAGTCGGGATTTTCGTTTCCTTGGGATTTCGAAGATCGGGGGATTCTATCGGGTTGCTGGCCGTTTGGATCGGGTTCGGTTGAGCCACTTTATTCAATCAATTTCAACTGCCGGGCCAAATATGTTGGTGGTGAAGACGGATAGCGGCGGCGCCGCTCCGGTTGCCGAGGCGGTCGATCACGCTTTGTTGGCGGGGATTGTAGGGACCATTGCCGGGGACAATACGATCTTTATTGCGACTGAGAGTTCGGAAGTTTTTGAACCGATAAGACAGTTCTTGGGGAATATATGATCCGCGTTACGGTCGATAAGATCGGCTCAGTTTCAAAGAACGTGCCTTTGCGGAAGGATATCCGGGTTTCTTCGACGATTGTTGCACAGGAAGGGTATTTGGTTTGTGGTCGGGTGATTGGTCAGAAAACCAGCTACAACACGCTTGAGGGGTGCGACGGGCGGATGGTTTCGTTGCATGATGGCGATATTATTGTCGGTGCGCTTGGGCATCGGAATGCGCTGCATGGGTATTCGGGCGTGGTTCCGGAGACGGTGGCGGTTGGAGATATATTGAACGTTTTGAACCTGGGCGGGGTGATTGGAAAGTGCACTTCGGCGAATCCTCAGATCGGGGCTCCGTTTGGGATTGAGATTTTGGGTTCGGTTTTGGTTTTTCCGGAGATGGCTCAGAGGAAAGGGGTTGCCGCTCACATTGGGATGAACTCGATCAACCCCAGCGGGACTTTGGAAGATGCAAAGAAGACTCCGATTATTATCATCGCGGGTACGTGCATGAATTCGGGGAAGACGTTTGCGGCTTGCGAGATTATTCGGCATTTTCATACGAAGGGGCTGAAGGTTGCTGGATGCAAACTGAGCGGAGTTTCGTTGCTTCGGGACACGCTGAACATGATGGATCACGGGGCGAAATATACGTCTTCGTTTAATGATGCGGGGATTGTGACGACGAATGAAGCGAACTCGAATGCGGGTGCGCGGAAATCGTTGCAGGCGTTGTTGGAGACGGATGCTCAGGTGATTGTGGCGGAACTTGGAGACGGAATTATGGGCACCTATGGGGTTCAGAATATTTTGTCGGACAAGGCAGTACAGGCTCGGACGAAGGCGATTGTTTTGTGCGCCAATGATCCGGTTGGGGCTTGGGGTGGTCAGAACTTCTTGCGTGAACAATTTGGGATATTGTCGGACGTGGTGAGTGGTCCCGTAACCGATCATGGTGCTGGGTCGAACTTTGTGAAAGAGAAGGTTGGGATTCCGGGGATTAATGCTCGGTCACACGGGGTTGCGCTGGCGGAATTCTTGCTTGAAAAGGTGGGACTTTGAAGATTGGAGTTGCGATTCTGGGTGGAACTGGGTTTGGTGCGGGTGAACTGCTTCGGTTGTTTGCCGGTCACCCAAATGTTGAAATTGTGGTTGTGACGTCACGTTCGAATGACGGAAAGCATGTGTCTTCCGTTCATCCCCATTTGGCCAGTGTTTGCGATTTGAAGTTCCAGTCATCATTGCAAGCGGACATGTTTAAAGGATTTGGCGATGTTTGCATTATTTCGTCACTCCCTCATGGTGCTAGTGCGGCAAGTATAAAGGAAATCGCTGAGATTTTGCCGGACTCGAAGATTATTGACTTGAGTGGAGATTTGAGGATCAAGGACTTTGAAGTCCATCGGAAGTATTACGATCAGACTTTTGAATATAGAAAGATGCGATCATCTTCGGTATATGGCTCACCCGAAGCAATACGCGAAGAGATTCGGTCGGCTACTTTGGTCGCAAATCCTGGTTGTTTGGCAACCGCGGCGAACCTATCACTCTTGCCCTTCGTTAGCCATCCGATTCGGTCTGTTCACTTGCACTTGGCTACTGGATCGTCTGGAGCTGGAAAGGACCCCAGGGCGACGACTCATCATCCGGTCCGGCACGCGAATTTTAGCGCGTATAAGGTACTTGAACATCAGCACGTTCCTGAAGTGATTCAATGTCTCAATGATGCAGGTGGTTCTTTCGAATCGATACCTTTCGTTGCTCACAGTTTGCCGATTAGTCGAGGGATTCTCTGTTCGGCTTTCATCGAGATGGAGTCGAATTATAGTCAAGAAGAACTTGATGCGATGTTTGTCGAGCGATATCAAGGTCATCCGTTTATCCGTTTTAAGGGTTCAACTCCAGCAGAAATTGTAGACGTTGTTGGCTCGAATTTTTGTGACATTTCGGTTACAGCTAAGGATAAGCAAATTGTAGTTCATGCTGCAATTGACAATTTGGTCAAAGGAATGGCGGGACAAGCTATTCAGAATATGAACTTGATGTTTGGATTGGCTGAGACGACCGGGCTTTGGTTCGGAGGATTGAGGCCGGTTTGAGCGAGTTTTTGCTAAAGACTTTCGAAAAGCTTCCGTTTTCGATTGAGCGGGGTGAAGGCGTTTATGTCTTCGATGAAGCCGGAAATCGATACTTGGACATGTACGGTGGGCATGCGGTTGCGTTGATGGGGCATTGTCCGACGCCGATCATTCGAGCGATCGAGGAGCAGTCAAAGAAGCTGTTCTTTTATTCGAATGTTGCGGAAACATCGATTCGGAGTGAGGCGGCTGATGCTTTGGCTGGGATCGTTCATCCTTGTTTGAGGAACTTCTTCTTCTGCAACTCGGGGGCTGAGGCGAACGAGAATGCTTTGAAACTAGCCATTCGGATGACGGGACGGGAGTTGGTCGCTTCTTATAGGGGTTCGTTTCATGGACGGTCGCTTCTCTGTACGGCGGTCTCTGATAATGCAAAGACCAACAATGAGTTAGGGAATTGGGTTGGGAATCGAGTGAGTTCTCTGGCACCCAATGACTTCGGTGGGCTTGAACAGTTAACTGAAGAGTTTGCATGCGTGATATTGGAGCCGATTCAAAGCATGGCGGGCATGGTTGAGTTTTCTCAAGACTATTTGAGGAAGCTTCGAGAAGTTTGTTCGCAGAAAGGAACTCTGTTGATCTTTGACGAAGTTCAGAGTGGATTTGGGCGAACCGGTGAGTTCTTCATTTCGGGGTATTCCGGTATTGAACCAGACATGATGACCAGCGCAAAGGGAATCGCGAGCGGATATCCGGTTGGGCTATTAGCAGTATCTGATGCTATTAAAGACGAGATATCGATGGGCGATTTAGGATCGACATACGGTGGTGGTCCGGTTGCGATGGCGGCAGTAAAGGCAACGTGCGATATGTTGCAAGAGGGGAGTCTTTTGGCTAACGTCAAGGCAATTGACGTGATGATGCAGGATCTTTTGGCGGTTGAGGGGGTTGAAGAAGTACGAGGGAGTGGTTGCTTGATCGGTTTGAAAACAAGAGTGCCAGCAAAAGAACTTCGCGACCGGCTACTCGCAGAGAAGATTGTTACAGGAACTAGTAAGGATCCGATGGTTTTACGCCTGCTACCTCCCATTACATTGAATGAAGAGCACATGGTTAAGTTTAGGTTGAACTTGGAGAAGTGTTTGCGATGAAGAACTTTGTGTCCTTTCTTGACCATGATCCTGTGGTTGTGCGGATGATTGTTGAAGATGCTCTTGCTATCAAGCAAGGCAAGAAGATTCCGATGAACATCAAGGATAAGACTTTGGGGATGTTGTTTTTCAACCCTTCGTTGCGTACCCGAGTTTCCTTTGAACTTGCGATGAAGCGGTTTGGTGGAAATGCCTTGGCTTTGTCGGCAGGTGGCGATACTTGGGCATTGGAATTTGGCGAAGGCGCGCTGATGAATGGAACAACGGTTGAACACGTCAAAGATGCCGCAAAAGTTTTAAGCCGTTATGTTGATGCCTTAGCCATTCGGAGTTTTGGTGCACTAAAGTCGCTTGAGGAAGACTTGCAGGAGACGGTATTGCGGGGATTTGAGCAGCATGCCGAGATTCCTGTCGTTAGCATGGAATCGGCTTGTGAACACCCTGCCCAGAGCCTGGCAGATATGGTGACGATACGTGAGCGACATGGAAATGAGCGGGTCAAGTTTGTTCTTTCGTGGGCACCCCATATCAAGGCGTTGCCGATGGCAGTTCCACACTCGGCGTTGTTAGCGGCTGCGCACCTTGGCCACGACATTGTGGTGGCACATCCTCCAGGTTTTGATCTTGCACCTCGTTTTCTTGAGCATTCGCGCAATGTGGCATCTCAGTTTGGAGGTTCGTTGAGTACAACGAATAATCAAGCAGATGCCCTTTATGGTGCAACGGTTGTTTACGCTAAGAATTGGGCGCCATCATCGGCTTATGGAAATCCGGGCCAATTGGTTTCAATGCTCGCAGAGAATACCGATTGGCTGATGACTGGGGCTAAGATTGCCTCGGCAAAGACCCTATTACACTGTTTGCCAGTTCGGCGAAATCTCGAAGTTTCAGATGACGCTTTGGATTCACCTCAGAGCGCTATTTATGACGAAGCGGAGAATCGCCTTTGGGCCCAATCCGCCCTTCTCGACACCCTTTTTGATCCGAAGAATCTGTTATGACATCACCTCACATTTCGTCCGTCGTTGACTTCTCAAGTATAAGAAGCGCCTTTCCGTATATCAAGACTTTTCGTGGAAAGCGGTTTGTCTTCAAGTTGGGTGGAGAGTTGTGTGAGAACAAGTTGACTCTCAACCAGATCATGGAGCAAATTGCATTGTTGAGCCTGTTTGGGATCAAGGTTGTGGTTATTCATGGTGGGGGCAAGCATGCCACGGAGCTTGGAGAGAGACTTGGATATCGAAGTGCCTTTGTTTCTGGTCGTCGGGTCACTAGCGAGGAAATGATTGAAGTTGCGAAAATGTCTTTTGCCGGAGTCTTGAATTCAGACTTGGTGGCATCAATGAATGCGCTTGGGATATCGGCATTTGGGATCAGTGGAGCAGACTTTGGATTGGTAAAGGCCCATCGCCGGCCGCCGGTGGTAATTCATGACGATCGTATAGGTGAGGAAAGAGAAGTTGATTTTGGATTCGTAGCAGATGTTGACGGCGTGAATTTGGAAGCTTTGGAGAGCCTAATGTCGTTGGATTCCGTACCAATCATTGCTTCGTTGGTTGCAGACAGTGAGGGCAATATCTTGAACATCAATGCTGACACCTTGGCGGCTGAACTAGCGATTGCGATGAAGGCGAGCAAACTCATTCAGTTGACTGGGGTTGATGGGGTGATGCGAGATTTGAACGATCCTGGATCATTGATCAGCGTCTTGACTGCGGCGGAAACGGAAGCGTTGACTAAAGATCCTTCGATATCTGGAGGAATGATTCCAAAGCTTTCAAATGCGGTTCGAGCGTTGAAGGGTGGGGTCGATCAAGTTCATGTAATCAGTGGGACGAAAGCGGATGCGATACTTCAGGAAATCTTTACGAATGAAGGTTCCGGGACGATGATTGTTGCTGAATAAGAGAACAGAGACCAGAGAGCAGAGAGCAGAGAACGGAGATTATACTGTTAAGCTTTTTGTTTTACATGGTCGAAAAATCAATTCCACGTTAGTGTTAATACTTGGAATTGAAGTACTCCCAATCTGGAATGATTCCAAAGAACAAGCTATAATAAGGCCATGGCACCGGATGAGCAGAGACTTCATGATTGCCTCCGGAATGCGGGTCTTAGGGTGACGGCGCCAAGACTAGCGGTTCTTACCGTGGTACAAGGTGAAGAGCAACATCGAGATGCAGAAGCAATAGCCGTTGCCTCTCGGGAGCGTCTCGGAACACTTTCTACGCAGTCGGTATACGACAACCTTCACGCACTAGTTGAGGCCGGGCTCGTTCGTCGAATACAGCCTTCGGGACATCCCGCCAGATACGAAGCACGGGTAGGAGACAACCACCATCACATAGTTTGCCGACAATGTGGCGCGACAAAGGACGTGGACTGCACCATCGGCGAGGCACCTTGCCTTGAGCCTTCTGCAGTCCATGGATTCGTCGTTGTAGAAGCAGAAATCATTTTCTGGGGCGTATGTCCCCAATGTCAGCAAAAGACGCACACTCAACACCCATAGTAATAAATCTCATGAATGAAATGAATAGCGAACAGTCAACGTCGTCCGATAACACACCTGTAAACATCGAAAGCTCAGGTATGTGTCCGCTTTCCAATCATGCAGCGGGGGGAGGAACCAGGAATCGAGATTGGTGGCCGAATCAGTTAAGGCTGAACATCCTTCGGCAGAATTCAGACCTTTCAAATCCAATGGGAACGAGTTTCGAGTATGCAAGTGAGTTCAAGTCTCTTGATTTGGCTATCGTGAAGAATGATATCTTTGAATTGATGACAACGTCTCAAGATTGGTGGCCAGCAGACTTTGGTAACTATGGTCCGTTCTTCATCCGAATGGCTTGGCACAGTGCGGGCACCTACCGAATTTCGGACGGACGTGGCGGCGGAGGCTTTGGGACTCAACGATTTGCCCCTCTGAATAGCTGGCCAGATAATGCAAACCTGGATAAGGCACGATTGCTCCTTTGGCCGATTAAGAAGAAGTACGGCAAAAAGATTTCGTGGGCCGACCTTATGATCCTTGCAGGAAATTGCGCGCTTGAGAATGCTGGATTCAAAACTTTTGGATTTGGTGGCGGACGAGCTGATGTTTGGGAACCGGCGGAAGATATCTATTGGGGCAACGAAACGGAGTGGCTTGGCGATAAGCGATATTCTGGTGATCGTGATCTAGAAAATCCTCTTGCAGCCGTTCAAATGGGCCTAATCTATGTTAACCCTGAGGGACCAAACGGCAATCCTGATCCGCTGTTATCTGCTCGAGACATTCGAGAAACTTTTGCTCGAATGGCGATGAATGACGAAGAAACCGTTGCGCTCATTGCCGGTGGACATACGCTTGGCAAAACGCACGGTGCGGCTGATCCAAGCAAGTACGTTGGCCCAGAGCCTGCGGCAGCGGGTATTGAAGAGCAAGCTTGTGGGTGGAAGAATACATTTGGCACTGGCAATGGTGGTGATACCATTACCAGTGGCCTAGAGGGATATTGGACGAAAACCCCGACAAAGTGGAGCATCAACTTCTTTGAGAACCTCTTTGGATTTGAATGGGAGCTGAGCAAGAGTCCTGCAGGAGCTCACCAATGGAAGCCAAAAGGTGGCGCGGGATCGGGCACCGTTCCTGATGCTCATGATCCATCCAAGCGTCATGCCCCGACCATGTTGACTACTGACCTCTCGCTGAGATTTGATCCGATATACGGACCAATTTCCAAGCTATTCTTGGAAAATCCAGAAGCCTTTAATGATGCTTTTGCCCGGGCTTGGTTCAAATTGACCCACCGAGACATGGGACCGATTGAACGCTATCTTGGTCCTGAAGTACCGAGAGAACACTTGATTTGGCAAGACCCCGTTCCCGCGGTAACTCACCGCCTAGTTGATGGCAACGACGTTGATTCACTCAAGGCAGATATCCTTGCTTCGGGTCTGACGGTGTCCGAACTCGTGTCTACCGCCTGGGCTTCGGCTGCACCATTCCGAGGATCGGACAAGCGGGGCGGCACCAATGGGGCACGTCTACAATTAGAGCCCCAAAGAAATTGGGAAGTCAATGAGCCAGCGCAACTGAGCAAAGTATTGGCGACCCTTTCCGGAATTCAGAAGCGATTCAATGATTCTCAGTCCGATGGTAAGGTGGTTTCAATGGCAGACCTCATCGTTTTGGGCGGCGGTGCCGGAGTCGAGAAGGCGGCTAGAAATGCCGGTCAATTGATAGAGGTTCCATTTACTCCTGGGCGTGGAGATGCTTTGCAAGAACAGACTGACGTTGATTCGTTTGCGGTTTTGGAACCGAAGGCGGATGGCTTCCGAAACTATCTTGCCCTTCAGTCACCTTCGGCAGAAGAGTTATTGGTTGATAGGGCGCAATTGATGAACCTTACTGCGCCAGAAATGACGGTTTTGATTGGTGGAATGCGAGTTCTTGGTACGAACTTTGGAAATTCACCTCACGGTGTATTCACAAGGCGCAAGGAATCGCTTACCAATGACTTCTTTGTCAACCTCCTTGACTTGTCAACTACTTGGAAGGCGAGCACTGAGTCTAAGGATATCTTTGAGGGCCGTGACCGAGCAACCGGCGAACTTAAGTGGACCGGCACCCGAGTCGATCTGATCTTTGGCTCGAATTCAGAGCTTCGGGCTATTGCTGAGGTTTATGGATGTGAAGATTCTCACGACCAGTTCCTTCAGGACTTTGTCGCCGCATGGGCCAAGGTCATGAACCTTGGTCGATATGATCTGGTTTCGTAGAACCGCAAGATAGGACTGAGTAATTCCTCTTGAAGGCATAAGTCTTCACGAGGAATTTTCATATTTGCCACATTCCGCCGGTAGAGGTAAATTCGTTCTGACATTGTCAGGATTGTCACAGCTAAGGACTGGAACTAATTTTTCCGTCGTTTGCGAGGCTTTTTTACTTGAGGTGGACGAACCTTGTCCTTATTCAATTCCTTTACGAGTTGACGGGCTGATAGCTTGACCGGTGGTTTTGGCTTCGCATCTTCTTCGGCTTGCTTGAGGGCTGCCTTTTCGGCTGGAGTCAATGGTTTGATGAACTCATCGCCAAACTTCCAAAGGTACGGGATGTCGCCCATGAATGGTTCAATTTGGGGAATTTCTCCCTTCTTTCTAAGGAGACATGCAAAGGCCCCGGCGCCAAGACCTTGATGAGGATAGAGCCGATAGGAAGGGAAGTCTTCGTAAGGAGACTTAAATTCTTCGAGTAGTTTAACCTCAACCACTTCCATGTCTGGGTGAGTGCGGATGAACCACTCAATGACTCTCTCGTTCTCCTTGGGGCTAAATGTACACGTTGTGTAAAGCAGATGACCGCCCTTTGTAAGGCTATGGTAGGAGTTGCCGAGGATTCTGCGTTGGCGACCAACATTCATGTCGATCATGTTTGGCACGAATGCATCGGGGGCATCGTCGCCTTTTGCCATTAGGGACTGACCAGAGCAAGGTGCATCGCAGATGATTAAGTCAAAGTATTCTTTGTACTTTCGAGCGTAGACGGAAGGATCGGAACTCCAGACATAACTTGACTCAACCTTGCATCGATGCAGGTTGCCGATTAGGGTTGTGATGCGTTTTTTCATGATCTCGTTGCAAAGCAACAGATCCGGCTTGAATGCCCGGTAGGCAAAGATTGCCTTGCCACCTGGCGATGAACACATGTCGAGGATACGCTTTGGCGGCGTTTCGATTGCGAGCATTGCCGACGCGGCGAAAACCGAGGAGAAATCGAGCGAATAGTACGACCCTTTGAAGTAGAGAGGATGCTTTTGAGCCTTGAATGAACTGTCGCTTATTCGTTCGACAAAGGACGGTTGCCAACTCAGCTTTCGATCTCGTGGAAATGATTTTATTTCGGGTCGGTCTATTAAGATGATGAGGGCTTGCTCTTTGGCTTCACCCGCCAACATGGCGTCAAGAAACTCATCACGCTCGTCCTCATCTTTGAAAAGGTCGTGCGCGGCCTTGAAGAGTAATCTCGACGCGTCTTTTGTTGGTTTTGCCATTTGTTAACTTCTTTTTATATGCCAAGCACTAGCTCGGCGATTTGAACCGCATTGAGCGCAGCACCCTTAAGAAGCTGATCTCCGCTAAGCATCAAACACAGTGCATTTGGGTTACTTAAGTCTTGGCGGATTCTTCCTACAAGCACTTCGTCTCTTCCACTCGCTTCGAGGGGCGTTGGAAAATGGTTTGCTTCTCGATCGTCAATTAGTTTCACGCCGGGAGCATTCTTAAGTGCCTCACGAGCGCTTTCTACTGAAGGTGCCGGTCCATCAAATTCAAGGGTCACCGTTTCGGTATGAGCTCGAAGGATAGGGACTCGGATGCAGGTTACGTTAATTTTTAAGTTTGGATCACCGAGGATTTTCTTGGTTTCTTCCATCACTTTTAATTCTTCTTCGTTGTAGCCAGATTCTCCGACACTTGTATTGTGACTGAAAAGGTTGAATCCATATGTTTGGGAAAGGGAAGTTGGCGGTAATTCTTCGTTGCAGACGATTGCTTTTGTTTCGGCCTCCAGTTGCCGCATCATTCCGGCTCCGCCTCCGCTAGCGCTTTGATACGTGCTGACAATGATTCGGTTCAACTTGCCTAGCTTTCGCAGGGGATTGATGGCAACGCAAAGCAGGATAGCGGTGCAATTGCCGACGCTGAATAGCCTGTTTTCTTTAGTGAACGAGGATGGATTGACCTCAGGAACAATCAAAGGAACTGTCGGATCCATTCTGAAAGCACTTGAGTTATCGATTACAAGGCTACCGGCCGCGATTGCGTCAGGAACGAGAGCCTTTGATCTCGAAGCTCCGGCAGAGAAAAAGGCTACATCAACCCCGGTAAAAGCACCAGGTTTTGCTTCCTTGATCTCGACCTGTTTGCCGTCAAAGGTTAGCTGTTTGCCGACTGATCTTTCGCTTGCCAGCAATGTCAGAGAGCTTATTGGAAACTTCCGTTGCTCAAATAATCTGAGAAATTCTCCGCCTACGGCGCCGGTCGCACCTACAATTGCGACACAAAATGATTCACGCACTCCTAGTGTTCTACCTTAAATCGTGGTACAACCACTTTCAAACCACTAACAGGAAAAGTTCCATCACCGCCATTCGTCCAACCATAACAAAAAAAGATTTCTCGGTCAGCTTTCAATCTGAACCAGCGAAACAGCTGTTTAGGGAAACCTCATTTCCGGGTTCAACGGGTTCCTTTAAGGTTCTTAGTTTTGAACAATCCGTCTCTGATTCCATGGATGGCGTGACCGATTTAGGGACTGAAACTTGGGCTTTAGTTTTCAAAAAGAAGGGTACGACGTTGTTTATGTCAGATGACCATCAAAATCCGTTTGTTGTGCCATCGGATTCTGTCTTTTTGTGTCGTTCGCGCTCAGTTCGAATGAGAGTGACAAAAGGTTATCATGAGTCGATCATCGTGTTATGGAAAGCATCTTCCTTCCCTAAATTGTCAGCAAGCTTTGAGAAATCAAAGCGATACTTGAGTTCCCAGAGTGTGTTTCCGATTCATAGCCACTCGATACAGGTTCTTGAGGGAATGATTCGAGAGCCCAATAAGAATTTTGAGATGCTTTTGATTGGGATTCTGTATTCCACGATCGGACAAATGATGTCCCAGAAGGATCAGATTGACCTTTGTCCGATTGACCACCATTTCCCTGAAACAATGTTGCCGCTCTTGAAAATGGTTCGAACGGACCCGGCAAAGTACTGGCCCGTTCCAGAAGCTGCAAATATTGTTGGATATTCAGGGCATCACTTTTCTAGAGTTTTTAAACAGTATTCAGGAATCAAGTTTCAATCGTTTGTTGAGCGATGTCGAACTGCATACGCAATTGAACTCTTGATTTCTACTAAGTTGTCGGTTGATTCGATTGCGACGAAGGCCGGTTTTGGCGCTCCTCAAGCCCTCCGCGACGCTTTTAAGGAAATTCTTGGAATCATGCCCAGTGACCTTCGAGGATTCAACCATAAATAGATTTTTGAAACCCGCCTAAGTTTTGGTTAGTAATTTGTAATGGCGTGAAATATTTTGGCGGAACCATATTCTTTGTCGGTGCCATTGTAGCGGGAATGATCAGTTACCTGTATCGTCTGAGTCTTCCTGAATTGGTTCCGATGCACTGGGGCTTCAACGGACAACCTGATCGCTATGGGAGCAAGTGGGAAGCTTTGCTTTTCGTCCCCGTGTTCATGATTTGTCTAGGGGCCGTTTTTGGTTTAATCGGGGTGGTAAGCGGAAAGCGGCTGGGACAGTATGCAACCCGGGGAATCAATGTAATCGCGGGATTCATTGTAGTACTGCTCTTGGTGATTCATCAGACGATATTGGTCGGAAATTATTCGTCGGTACCTAAAACGGTAACCGTATTTCTTTCAATCTTGCTGGTCGTATTGGGATTTGCTATGAAGGGAATTGAACCGAATCCATTTATTGGTATTCGGGTTCCTTGGACCATGAATTCACCGATGGTTTGGCGGAAAACGCATGAAAGTGCGAGCAAGTTGTGGGTTCGAGGAGGGATATTTGGTCTGATTTGTTCTTTGGCGGGATTGCCAATCGCGATTCCTATTTTCATCTTTGTCGGTTGCATTATTTATCCGATCATTGATTCCTACAAAATTTCAAAGGCTGGATAGCGGTGTTCGCTGAAACTCGGTTTAGGTTTTAAGGTGGGGAGGTACCCTTTAGGTGCCAATGCCCATTACTGAAGTAGATGTACTCGAAGCCTTAAAGTCCGTTATGGATCCTGACCTGCATCGAGATATCGTAACTCTGGGTTTTGTCAAGAACGTCATTCTGGATTTGCCGAAAGTTTCCTTTCAGATCGATTTGACAACGCCGGCTTGCCCAGTAAAGGAGCAATTGAAATCACAAGCCGAAGAGTGCGTATTGGCACTTGATGGGGTGGAGACGGTTGATATTGAAATGACTGCAACGGTCAGGACTCGAAACCAGAAGCCGGAAGATTTGATTACGGGCGTTAAGCATGTAATTGCCGTGGCGAGCGGAAAAGGTGGAGTTGGAAAGTCAACCGTAACGGTTAATCTAGCTTTGGCGCTCTCGCAAACTGGAGCTAAAGTTGGGATTCTTGACGCAGATGTTTATGGACCGTCTATTCCGTTAATGCTTGGGTCTCAGAATGAAAAGCCGTTCACGGAAGGACAAAAGATCATTCCCATCCTGAAGTATGGAGTTCAGACAATGTCGTTGGGATACTTACTCGAAGAAGACAGTGCGGTTCTTTGGCGGGGACCAATGGTGGCTGGAACTGTTCGGCAATTGTTGGCGGATGTGGAATGGGGTGACCTCGATTATTTGTTAGTTGACCTTCCTCCGGGAACAGGAGACGCGCCAATGTCGTTGGCCCAGCTTGTGCCTTTGACGGGAGTGGTGATCGTTTCTACACCGCACAATGTTGCCGCCAATATCGCTGGCAAAGCGGTTCAACTTTTTCGGAGATTGAACTCGCCGATCCTTGGGGTTATTGAAAACATGGGTGAATATGAGGATCCGATTTCGGGTGAGCGTAAGAAAATGTTCTTTGGAATGACGGGGGATGAATTGGCAACGCACATCTCGGTTCCATATTTGGGATCGATTCCGTTTGATCCTATTATCTCCATGTCGGGCGATGCGGGAATTCCTGCGGTTGTAAGCCACCCTGAAACTTTGCAGGCACTGGCATTTCGAACTATTGCCGGAAAACTTGCGCAGCAGGCTTCAATACGAGCAATGGCGAATGAATCGGTTGAAGTCTAAAGGTTATTCAGCCATTTAACAAGTGGGGACTCCCGGTTTTCGTGAATATACACGGATGGATATTCCTCTTTGTTAATCCAACGAAGGATTTGGAATTTCATGGAATCTTGAGCTGCCTTTTCGGAAGTGGGGGATTCCCACCATTTATTTTCAATGACATCGAAAATAGGTTGTTCAAAGTTTAGTCCACCGAGGGGGAATCCGGAGCAATTAACCAAGCCATGGGCGCCAAATAGTACCGTCGCTCTTGATTCAATGCTGTAAACTTTGTGAGGAATCTGCTTGGTTCGTAGGAATATTCGAAGTACTCGGCACATTGCGTCGCACCTTTCTTTGTTCTCGTCCCAGGCATAAATTTCGATCTCTCTTTCGCCATAAAAATTGGCAATTGAGGCTGCGACGTATGACGCCGATGCAAATTCTCCGAAACCAATTACAGCAAGTCGCTCTAACACCAGTGCGTTTGTTACCCTATTTCACTATAATGTTAGCCAATGGATGACTTTGAATTCGGATTTGACACTGCCGAATTGAGCACGTCGTCCATCAGTTTAAGCTTCGGACCGGCTGGTAGGATGACTAGCCTCTGGGTCAACGAAGGTGGAAGTCCATTTGGTGGTGACCAACAGTTTATTTCTGGTCCAATACCGATGGGGGATGAAACTACGGAAGAGTATGTGCCTGGCTCTATTTTGCTGGGGACTCGCACTGGACCCGACGAGCCATGGATCGTCAGTCGCAATACCGGCGGTGAGCCTGTCATTGGCGATGGTCAAGTTGAGATTGACTATGAATTTTCTCTTTTGAGTGACCTCTCGGTTAAAGGCAAATACTACGAGGATTCAGAAAGGCCGGGCGTGATTCTCTGGGACATTACGATCAAGAACAAAAGCAGGAGCAGTGTTGAGATTGGTGAATTGGGTTTTCCACTTGCGATGCAAACCTTGCTTGAGGGCTTTCCCATTTCTGACGAAGGAATGAATGCCTTGCTGACTGAGCGAACAATTGTGCAAAAGCACGTTGGTGGAGCTGGTAGCTATGTGGTCGCAAAAAAGGTGTGTGGCGATCCTCCGGGATTGCTTATTTTCCCCGGAAAGGACACTACTTGGGAGTTCATTCATAGTTCGCCAATGTCTTTGCGAACTACGATGGGTTGGCAAGGGTTTCCTATCGCTTATATCCACTCTAGAGCCACTATTGATCGGGAAGATTGGGGCGAGTGGTTCTATGATCACACGACCCTGATTATGGAACCCAAGGAAGAAAAGACCTTTCAGATTTGTTTTGCGCCAGTTTTGGCTAAGCATGGTTACGATATTCCGATGGCCTTGACGGACTATGGAGTCCCAACGTTTCGACCCATACCTGGTTGCGTAATTCCAATGGATGCTCCTGCAATTGTGGAAATTTCTGGTACTCGACCTACGGAGTTTAGTTCTGATGATGAAGAGGCAGAACTTGATTCGGAATCGGATGAATTTGGGGGAACGGTTACGATTCGGTCTGCGCGGGCAGGTCAGAACCGAATCATTGTTAAGGACATGGATGGGCGAGAGTCTTGGGCTCATCTGATGATTATTGAGCCGATCAAGGATCTCGCGATGAAGCGGGCGTCATGGATTTGCAAGCATCAGGTCGCACATGAGGGACCATTTGAATACGGGATTCTTCCGATGGATGTCAGTGAAGAGCCAAGGCAAATTGCAGAATTTGACAATGCTTGGTGCATCGCTTCTAGCTTGGCTGATGCCATTTTCTTGGTTGAAAAGAATCGAGTTTATTTCGAACCGGATGAGGTGAAAGTAATTGATGACTACGTCGAGAAATTTCTTCTCAAGCGATTCCATAAGCCTGGGCAAGGAACCTTTGGCGCCATTTGTCCTCCTTGGAAAGATTCGGTTGCGATGGACGCAAGTCGGTCGCAGCTTTATGTTTTTGCCGCGAAGTTCTATTTATCCTGTGCAGACCTAGCGGTTTGCGCAAAATTAAGTCGATCGAAGGAAGAGTACGTTGAGTTAGCCCACGAGCTTGTTCGTGGCATGCTAAAATTTGCCGATCGAGAGGGATTCATTGCACAGGCCTTGTATGGTGGGAGTGAACTCTATCGGTTTGAAGAGTGGCGAACTTTGAGGAAGGGACTGCTGGAACGGTCTCGGTTACCATTTTGGAATGGCCGCAATTTCTCGTTAACTACATTGGATGAAGTCAGCACCTTGGCAGAGATCGAGGATTCGATGAGTGCTACGGGGTCAGTTGAGCAACTTTGCCTGTCGCATAAGTCATCTTCGCCAAATTGGTGGTCATTTGGAGCGGAAGCTCGGCCAACCGTGGATTACGAATTTCACCCATATCTTCCGGATTTTGCCGAAGTATTCCCGTCGTACACTTCTGTGTCTTCGTCCTTAGCAATGACCACTTGGCTTAAGCGAGACTATACGCGGCTTGATGAAGCTGGGTTAAGGCTCGCAACTGCTGGTTTCCTGGCTCCGTGGTCGCTTGTGCGAGCAGATGGTGCGGCTAGCATGGGATTCTGCCCAGACCTTGGATCAAGCGAGCGTGGTGTTATTCCATATACCGGGGATATCGGCTTTGCTTTGGCTGACTATCTGCGATATTCAACCGGCTATTTGCTTTCTTCGGTGGATCGTGGATTTGTACCAGTTGGGGTTCACTTTGAGTCTTATCCGAAAGACGGCATGACCATTTTGCGGTTAGAACCATGGGATGGGGTCGGTCGGAGAATCGTGGTTCGACACTTGAATCTTATTGTCGAAGTTGAAGGGGCGAAGATTGACTGTCTTGAGTTCGATATTAATCTTCAATATGCGAAGATCGTATTGGATAATCCGACGGAGGCGATGAAGCGTAAAACTCGAATTTCGGTAGATGGTCTATGGGGAACGGAGTTTGAGGTAACTGGTGCAGAATTTACGATTGTTGAGGGCGTACTTTGGCTAGATACTGTTGTTGAGGCAGGAAGACTGAAAGAAATCGAGATTAGGGTTGTCTGATTGTTCTTACGCTCGGCCCGGAGATGGTAGGTCCAAGACCAACAGTTCTGATTCAATTTCGCCTGAAAGTTCTTTGACAAATTCAGCGGTTTGGTCGTTTTGGACGACTATTGTATCGGGGACCCGTTCAGCGAGAGTTTGACGTAATTCGTCGGGATTATTTGCTATACGGACTTTGACATCTCGTTTCTTCAGGTTCACTTCAATTAGCCGGGCAATGTGCCGTTCAAGTTCGACTAACAAGACATCCTTTCCATGAATGTTTAGCATCTCTTATTATAGGGACGATTATGGATCAAATTTGGTAACGAATGAGTGGTGTTAAACCGGTAAACTCACGTTTTGATGGGTGAAACGGTTCTCGTACTTGGCTCAGGACCGATTCGTATCGGTCAAGGCATTGAATTTGACTATTCTTGTGTTCATTGCGTGTGGTCTCTGAGAGACATGGGTTATCGAGCAATCCTCGTCAATAACAACCCCGAAACAGTCTCAACGGACTTTGACACATCAAACGGACTCTACTTTGAACCCGTGACCCTGGAAGACGTCATGGACGTTATTAGCCACGAAGAACCGATCGGGGTTGTTTGTCAGTTCGGTGGTCAAACTGCAATCAATTTGGCTCAAGGCTTGCAAGATCGAGGAATTCATGTTCTAGGTACAACTCCGTCCGCGATTGCGGAAGCAGAGGATCGCGAATTGTTTGATGCACTTCTCGAAGAGCTAGGATTTCAGAGACCAAAAGGGAAGGCGGTCCGTTCGTTGGCTGAGGCGAGAATTGTTGCAGAGGAAGTCGGCTATCCGGTTTTGGTTCGACCAAGCTTTGTTTTGGGAGGGCGGGCGATGGAAATCGTCTTTAGCGAAGAGCACCTGAAGGGATTTTATAACGAGGCTGAAGCGGCAAACCCCGGTCAACCGGTCTTGGTTGACAAGTACTTGCTTGGCAAAGAAGCGGAAGTCGATTTGATCTGTGACGGTGACGATGTATTGATTCCGGGAATTATGGAGCACATCGAACGAGCTGGTGTTCATAGCGGCGACTCGATGGCAATCTATCCTCCGGTGGCGATTAGTGCCCAGGAAGTCACGGACATGTGCCGAATGGGTATTGCGATTGGTAAGGCTCTGAACGCAAAGGGTCTTGTTAATATTCAGTTTGTTATCGTTGACGGCGTCTCTTACATTTTGGAAGTGAATCCTCGGGCAAGCCGTACAGTTCCGTTTTTGAGCAAAGTAACCGGTATTCCGATGGTTGATTTGGCGACTCGTTGTATGATGGGCGAGAAGCTGAAGGACCTTGGGTATACGACTGGACTCTGGTCAATGTCGGAACCTGGTGGTGTGCCGTATTCGGGCGAAAAAGGAGTCAAGCATGCTCCGATCTATAAAGGGCTTATCCAAGATGTTTCAAGCCATTTAGCGACGGTTGGTGTTTCGCCAGTTTATGCGGTGAAGGCGCCGGTTTTCTCCTTCCAGAAGTTGAGAAAGGTTGAACCAAGTTTGGGTCCTGAAATGAAGTCAACTGGTGAGATTATGGGCGTGGATTCGACCTATGAGGCGGCGCTTTATAAGGCGTTGCTTGCCGCCGGAATCAACTTTAAGGGTTCTGGCGCGGTTTGTATCACAGTACGAGACCAAGATAAGGAGCAAGCGGTGGACATCGGTCGACGATTGTTGGCAAGCGGTCGAAAAGTCGTTGCGACACCAGGTACAGCTGAGTTTCTCCAAAGTCGTGGAGTGGCTTGTGATCGGATCAACAAGATTCAAGCTGGATCTCCGAATTTGTTGGACTTGATCATGGATGGTGGGGTCAGTATGATGATCAATACTGCGAGCTTGACTGAGACCAGTGAGAGTGAGGCAGCAAGAATTCGCCGTGCCTGTATCGAGACTGGCGTTCCATGCGTTACGGCGATTGATACTGCGAGCGCATTGGTTCGTGCGTTGGAAATATACTCGGATCCGATGATGAGCCAATGTAAGCGGTTGGACGAGTATTTCAATTGCGTGTAGCCATTAGGGCGATCGCAAGCGAATCTTGGACCTGATGACGAATAATGTTTAAATGGCACTAGCACCTGGTACTCAAGCACCTGATTTTACGCTTCGACGAAAGACGCCGGAGAGAATGATCGATGTGACTTTGTCGGATCATCTTGGGAAGGACATTGTGGTTCTGATGTTTGTTCCCGGAGCCTTTACAAGAGTTTGTACGGCTCAGTTTTGCAGCTTGAGCAACGGGACGGAGGAGATTCCGGGAGCGATTGTTTACGGAATTACGGTTGATTCGGCTTACTGCCAGGAGGCTTGGGGCAAAGCTGATGGCATTACGATTCCGTTAATCAGCGATTTTACGCACAGCGTTACAAAGGCTTACGATGTTGTCTTGGAGAGTTTGTCAGGAATGGGTCCGGCGTCGAAACGAGCAGTTTTTGTTCTTGATCGGGATGGGGTGATCATTTACACTCAAGTCACGGCAAGTTCAGGCGATATGATTGATTTTTCTGCGGTTAAGGCGGCGGTCGCGGCAGCGTCATAGTTTAGGGATCGACTGCACCCCCTGGGAAATTTAATTTCCTCTGGTTCCCAAGCTCATCGACTCCCCCTGGGTTAGTAGCGTGGTTATTCGCTATTCAAAATTGGTTAATTTCGGTCCAAGGTTGGATAAACTCAACTTGGAATGAAGATTGGATTGTTCATCGCTCTCTTTGGAGACAAATCACTTGAAGACGCCCTCGATACTTGCGTGGCGGAAGGTATTCAGGCTGTAGAAATTGGATGTGGCGCGTACCCTGGAAAGGCTCACCTCGATGTCGATAAGCTACTCGAATCAAAGGCTGATCGAGATGCCTTAATGAGGGCGATTGAGAGTAGAGGACTGATGCTTTCGGCCCTTTCTTGCCATGGAAACCCACTTCACCCAGTTAAGTCTATTGCTGAAGATCATCACAACGCCTTTGTTCAAGGCGTGAAGTTGGCGTCCATGCTTGGGGTCGGCGTAGTTAATGGCTTTAGCGGTTGTCCAGGTGATGGTCCTAACGCAACTAATCCTAACTGGGTCACTTGTGCTTGGCCCGATGAGTTTAGAGATATCTTAGCATGGCAGTGGAATTCGGTAGTCATTCCTTACTGGACTGAGCA
>JANPAV010000317.1:0-2976 GCA_031430115.1 Armatimonadota bacterium
GCCCGGGCTCCTATTTATTCGCTTCTTGCAGCATCTCGGCCAGGTCCAGCAGCCGAATCTCTTCGTCGCCTACGACCTGCTTGACGCCCGCATCGAGCATGATCTTGCAGAACGGACAGCCGAGCGCAATCGTCTTCGCCCCGGTCGCCAATAGCTGCTCAATTCGTGCATTGGCTGGTCGCTCGTTCGGAGCTTCTTCCATCCACATGCGTCCGCCACCGGCGCCACAACATCGGGTTTTGACTCCGCTAAACTCCGGATTCAACATGCCTTCGACCAAAGCACGAGGAGCTTCAGATTCGTCATTAACACGTCCGAGGTAGCACGGATCGTGCATGACCACACTTCCCTTCGATGGCGTTGCTGCCAAGAGCGAGCCCTTAGAAACAAGCGTTTGCAAGAGCTGTGTATGGTGGAAGACTTCAATCGTCGCACCAAAGTCACCGTACTCATTCTTGAGCGAGTTAAAACAGTGCGGACAAGCAGTGACGATCTTTTTGACCTTATACCGCTCGAACACTGAGACATTCTCCATCGCTTTCTCCTGAAACAAGAACTCTTCGCCTAGCCGCCTAGCCGGATCTCCGGTACAAGCCTCTTCATTGCCAAGACACGCAAAGGAAACTCCCGCTTTCTTAAGTAAGTCGGCCACCGCTTTCGTGGTTTTGACCGAGCCCGGATCCGTTGAACCGGCGCACCCAACCCAGAACAAATATTCAAAGTCCTGGGCTTCTCGCGCAAGAGGAATTGAAAGGTCCTTCATCCAGTCTTCGCGGTTGCCGCTAGCTCCCCACGCGTTGCCAGTTGATGCCGTCTGGCGTAACACCAAGGCGGCCGAACCACTGAGGCCACCCTCGGAAACGATGTTCCGTCGAGCATCGACAATGATGTCGACATGTCTAATTAAGACGGGGCAAGCTTCTACACAAGCATTACAAGTTGTGCATTGCATGAGGGCTTCGGGAGTTAACGAAGCAACCACTTCTGCGCCAGTTTCCATGGCACTCTTTAGGTCCTGAACTATCTTCTTTGGATTAAGAACTTTGCCAACATTCCAAGCCGGGCAGACCTCGGTACAACGTCCACACTCCATGCAGGCGTCGAGCGACATCAGGTGCCAACGCGAGTAGTCTTTGGCGTGTTTTACACCGATGAGTTCGGTCTCCTCGACTTCGGCCATTGTGATGGTTCGCAGCTTGCCCATCGGGGTATCTGGCGAACCCGCCGCGCTGAAAATCGCCATCAAGATATGCCGTATTCGAAGCTTCGGAATGATACAGAAGAAACCTAAGACCATGGCAACGTGGAACCACCAAGCAACCTTGTAGGCTAGCGGCCCAAATGAACCGAGCGGCTTTGCCATTGCGTAACCAACCCACGACCAAGTGTCCCAAGCCTTTGGATCAGCGGCTATTCGTGCGGCTTCCAGGAAGTAGCCATTAATCGTAATACCAAGCAGAAGCCAAAGAACGCCCATGTCCCACTTATCTTGCGAGATCGGCTCTTTCGTACGCATTCGGCGGACAATTGCCCAAACCAGTCCGATCAACAGCAGCAAGCCAAGCGAGTCAAAAGTAGCTTCATAAAGCAGGTAATAGGCACCCTTGTGAAACTTGTACGGCGAGTAAGTGTTGATGCCAAGCAAGGTGGTGGCGATGAACAATGCGCCAAAGCCGTAAAACATCATCAGGTGCATTGGGGCGCCGGTCTTCGGTCGGCTCGATCGCACCTTTTTTTGAAGGAGGATCATCGGCAGGACTTTGCTCCACCACTTCAGAACGCCCTCTTTCGTCGGCATCCAGTACTGCTTGCCTTCCCGAATTGGACCAGTAGGTCGACCGGTTTGCCACAATTTGACGCGGTCGTATACTTGGCGACCCATATACGCCAGGCTCATGAGAGCCAAGACGTAAAAAATTAGCTTCTCGGGAAGCGAAAAGTAAAGATATTCTTCTCGGGTTGCTTGTGGGTTCACTGGGTCGTCGCGCCTTTGCGATAGATTTTGCACCTTACAGGCGCAATTAGGCTAGTCTACCGAGGATCGAAGCTTTTGGAACTCACTTGCAACTTCACCAACTGGAGCAATCCACAAATTTCCACGCTTGCGGTTGATGTTTTCGAGTATCAATCGGTGCAGCAAAATTGTAGCGTTCGACTCTGTAAAGAGCCGCCGAAAAGGAATAATGACCCAACTCAACTCGTTGGATTCACCAAGGTCTGCAAGCCAATTTGATGAGTAGCCAACGACCGGAGTGATGGACAAGTTTTTAACATTTGAACTGAGTCGATTGATGCCTTCGGTACCTGTCACAACGTGTTTGAACAGGTTTTGGGCGATGAGGCTAACGCTCTTGTCAGCAATGGTCAGTTCTGAACTTCGATGAGCCAAACCTCTTGGTTCAGCATCAAAGAAGTCTTGAACAAACTCCTTCGAAAGGTTCAATTCATCGATCAATCCAGCAGTTGTCCAACCGTACAGGTTGCCATCAAAGGTTTGGGATTCGAATGGCGAACATCCAAATTCATGTCTTGAGCCTGCCAACTTCTTCCAGAGAGCAGCATCCTCCAGTACAGCATCAGGATCAACATAGAAACTTGCCCGAAAACCGAGCTGGTCGAGAATTGGCGGTGCCAAATCAGCATGTTCTTGTAACCCACCGATGTAGGCAAAGCTAACCGCACATTTGGCGCTATTTGGCCAGACGATTGATGCACTTTTGCGGGCCGACTCCTCTTCGAGAATCGGATAGATTTCGGTAAAATCGGTGGTTGGAGAGTTGCTCGGTGTCTTTCCTTTATTGGTCCAGTTTCCCCTCATTTCAGAGAATAGTCAAGCAACCTCTGTGCCATCGGGAGCATTTCCAAAATAACCTCAGATAACTGTTATCTTTGTCAAAGGAACTGGGCCTACAGCTTGCCGCGAGACTTGACATCCAAGTAGAAATTAACCAAGTCGCGAGCCAAATCTTGAGGCTC
>JANPAV010000318.1:0-2803 GCA_031430115.1 Armatimonadota bacterium
TGTCTTCAATTGTGTCACCCAAAAATTCTTTAGATTGGTAGCCGTACCAATACGCCAACTTAGCTTGTAAACTGGCGTCATGAACTATTGGCTTTTCAAGTCCGAACCTGAAACCTATTCGATCGATGATCTCGGACGGGCAGGGAAGCCAGCCATGTGGGAAGGATGTCGAAACTACACCGTCCGAAATTTCTTTAGAGACTCAATGGCCGATGGCGACATGGCATTCTTCTACCACTCAATCGCCGATCCAACTGGCATCGTTGGCACCATGCGTATCGTCGGGAACGCCTATCCTGACCCAACCCAATTCGATCCGCTCAGCGACTATTACGACGAGAAAGCCCCGAAAGACGGCTCTCGATGGATTCTTCGCGATGTCGAATTTGAAAGCAAGTTCAAACGAGTCGTGACTCTTTCCGAACTTCGAGCAATCCCGGGTCTTGAAGACATGTTTGTCGTCAGAAAAGGGCAACGACTCAGCGTCATGCCCGTTACCAAAGCCGAGTGGGACATTGTCATGGGTTTAGCCGGTATCTAAAGTCGGGATCAGAAAATGAATTTCAAACAAATTTTTGCTTGGCTAATCAGCTATCAAGCCGTTACGTGGCTCCTCATATGGCTAAACCTAAGAACACCTTGGGTTGATAAATTGGACGGGACAACTCGACCCACGACCAGCCAAGTGATCCTGTTGGGGCACATTTATACCGGACTATTTTTTGCCACCATAATCGCCTTCATATTCATCTTCATTCGAGTCTGGGGTGCATCAAACCGCCGGCGCTAAAAGCATGGAGCGCAGGCATCTTGCCCGGATTTGGTTGAAGTGAGTCAATGAAACTTTGGGACTGCGATTGCCTGCAATCGCTTTAAACTTCGAAGCCTGCTTCGATGAAAAGAGCTTGGGTAGAGGAACGAATATCCAGGAGTTATCTTGGCAGACGCTGGGTCGTTGTGTTCGATCTGTGAAAAACTCTTATATCGCTGCCTCCGTAGCAACGAATAGTTGAACCTTTCGAGCACTGGCAATCAACGCTGTGGAGGCTTAAAAAGCCAGATTCAATATGGTCGCTAGAGGTCTCACAACCAAGAAGCAGACCTTCCGCCAGCAACCAATTCGTGATAAAGTACGTTACGGAATATAGGATGGAACAACTTCCTTCCCGAGCGGGCTTACTTTTGGGGCGCATTTGCGTTTACATCCAACTCACGCTTTTGGCTTGGTGGCTAACGTCCGTGTTCCATGCCAGCGGATCTTCCCCAATTCTAATCCAATTGCCGTTTACTGTCCTTGTGCTAGGGCTCATTCGCGCCCGAGTAAAGGCAGTCGCATACCAAAAGATATTTTCATCGAGTCGTGAGATGTCCGCACCGACAAATGAGGATAGGGCTTTTCCGGACTTTTGGCAAATGAACTGGATCCGAAAGTCGCGCTTCGACCAACGAACTACCGAATGTGCATGGCGAACGGTCCAAGCAACATTGATCTCTATCGCGGCTTTCCTCTTGCTCCAACTCTATCTTTCGGTGAGATTTCATGAGCAAACATCACATGGATGGCTACTCATGATTGGAATGGGACTTATCATGGGACCAATAATCGGTTGGTACTACGAACCGCGAATTGGGTCGGGTACAAGACCAAAAACTCACCATACCGACCGCGACGACCCCGATGATCCAGACCTAACCGGCGTCGGAGCCAGAGTCCGACCTCCAACGCCAGTTCTAACATCCGGAAATAAATTTCCCTAGAAATGCCGGCGTATAAGGCGCATCCTGGTCCATTCAGGTTTGATACGACCCACCGAACCAAGTCCTAAAAAACACCCCGGCATCACCTATTGGATTCGAGCAAGAAATAGTGTAAAGTTCATGGATGAGCCTCGCTGTCATCGCCGCCTCTCTCCTTCTTACCAAGGATTTGCAAAAGCCAAATACTAATCCCCCACCGACAAAGCCGACCCAAACTGCTCCAACGTTGGGTACTGTGCAACTTCCCGGTGACAACGGAAAAGTTGGGGTTACCTACCAGCTAGGTGCCAAAGGCAGGGAGCTTCACTACACCCTTGATTCCGCATCCGTAGCACCTTTCTTTTCCGCCCCTGAGGACTTTTTGGTAGCAGGCGAGAATCAACGAATGTTGATCTTGAACTTTACCGTTCAAAACCCACAAAAAGAAGAAATGCGACTTGGATCGACAACTTTTGCTTTCACTTCCGTTTCGCCAGACGATGAAAATTTCAAATTCAGTGGTTATCTTCTTGGTCAACCAAAAAGGATGCACCTGGAACAGAATCTGAAGCCGGCCCAAAAGGTGAAATGTACCGTCGCCTTCCCGATCTATTCGACTGGCCCCGTCACAAAAGTAATGGTTGAAAAGGGCTCCGGAAGTCCGATTCTTCGCTACGATCTCACTGGAAAATTGACTGGAACCTACGATGTCAAAAATTTAGGGGCTAACGTTGATCCCGCGACCGGAAGAGAGAAGAATCCGGTATCCGCCTGGTCCAACAACGGTGTTGACTATGCCCAAACAAGTTGGATGCCCGAGTTACCAAAAGACAAACTGATTGACATGGGCGAGTTTGGGGTTACTTACGATGGCTGGGAATTCACCTCAGAAAAAATCAAAGGGTATGCGCCATCAACGGGCTTTAAGTATCTGGTTCTAAAAGCAAGCATTTCAAACTTGATCGCCAAAGATGCCTTCTTGAGCTTCGCCTACTTCGATTGGTCGGTAACCGATGGATCTGGTCAAAAGCTTCCGTGGAACAGGGACATCTTGTTTGCTGGCAGC
>JANPAV010000319.1:0-6777 GCA_031430115.1 Armatimonadota bacterium
TAAGTCTTGTGTTTTTGGCCGCAATGACTTCTGGGCTATTGATCGGTTTGATACGTATGTTGCTACTTAAAATTAGGTCTCGGTCAGATGAAGGCAATGGATTTTGTGGATCGTCTAAAATCTGGCTCAATTCTTGGTAAAGCGATGAAGGACCGCGTTTGTAGAAATTAGAGCAACCGAAATAGAGCATCCATTTTGGTTCAAAACCATCTCCATCATCCTCCCGGTACCAAAACACCGACTCGATTTTCATGCCAGCGTTGTCCAACTGCAAAGCAATCGAACGTGCTTCATTTATTAAACTATCGGTCAGATTTCTTACCACACCGTCACCAACCAGCCATGAAATATTTTTACGGCATCTATCAAATCTCTGGCTTCGATCAACGTCCGCTTTTGGTACCGGCTTGCCTCGCTCCAGTCTTTTATCGTATTCCAAGTCGAATTCGGTATCGGCGGGGTCGAGTTGGTGCAGTGTGATGACCAGTCTGCACCTAGTTTCGAGTATTTCAGAAGATCGTTCAGATCGTGAGTGTACAGGTCCTTCACGAACTTCCCGTCCGGCAATGTATGTCTTTGAAACTCCTTGCATACGACAGCCTTCAGCCCAAATTCGATGGCATACCCAGCCAAGTAATAAGCCCCTGAATACTTATTCCTGGAGAATAATGCATCAGCCTCGTCAATTCGAGATTGAGACAAACTCTGAAATACTGATCGGCTAGTTGGAACTTTTGCCAAAACAGGTTCATCTTACCCAATCTCCTGAGTCAAGTATATAATTACCCCCTAACCCTTCCCCCTAAAGCTCTGCACTAGGCATCGAATTCGTCCAGCGTTGTTTTGCGGAGCGTTAAGGGGAATTGGATTTTTTTGGCTTACCTATCTACATCAAGCTATACGGATCGACGTCGATCACTAATTGGACGCCTTTCTCTTCCACATCCGTAATCGCTTCTCCGATGCGCTGAACTTCGAAATCTGAGGGGAGTTTGATAAGCATGTGGCGTCGCCAGCGGTTGTTCAACCGCTCAAGAACGCAGTCGGTCGGACCTAAAACTACGATTTGCTCGAACGTCTGAAGGCGAGCCAAGATCTTAGCTCCGAGGCCGATTATAGCTGGACGAGATTCGCCCGACATCACAATGTTGATGAGCTTCTCGAATGGTGGATATTTGGCTTCCTTACGTTCTTGCAGGCAGTAGTGGAAGAATTCCAAGTACTCGTGCTTTTGGGCGAAGATAATGGCGGGTGTCGTCGGATTAAACGTTTGGATCACGACTTCGCCAGGCTTGGTGCCTCGCCCAGCTCGACCCGCGACCTGGCTTAGCAACTGGAATGTGCGCTCACTACTACGAAAGTCCGGAAGGTTGAGCGAGACGTCGGCGGCGATGACCCCGACAAGGGTTACATTGGGAAAGTCCAACCCTTTCGCGACCAACTGAGTTCCGACCAGAACGTTTTTTTCTCCACTGCGGAAGTCGGCAATGACTTCTTCGATTGCCCCTTTCTTTTGGGCAATGTCCCGGTCTAACCTCGACACTCGAGCAGTTGGAAACTGTTCTTTGACCAACTCTTCGACTTTTTCCGTACCGACACCAAACGGCTTAATCTTGGTTCCTTCGCACTTAGGGCAGACTTCGGGAGCTCGTTCTTGGTAGCCACAATGGTGACACTTTAAGCGGTTGTCTCGTCGGTGATAGCTGAGGGTGACGGCACACGACGGGCATTCCCACTTGCTTCCGCAATCTCGGCACATCAGGAATGGCGAGTAAGCCCGTCGATTAAGGAACAAGATCGCTTGGTTTCCTTCTTCGAGGGTTCGTTCTAGCTTTTCGGTGAGCAAAGGTCCAAACAGTGACGGACTACCTCCCTTGTATCCCAGGCTGAGATCTTCGATGAAAACCTTGGGCAACACCGCGGATGCCGTTCGGTTTGGCAGGGTTAACAGGGTTAGCTTGGTAGCGTCGGCTTCCTCTTCGTTCGCTTCGGCTTCGGCGAAATACTCGATTGAGGGAGTCGCGCTACCGAGTACGAGCGGACAGTTGTGTTGTTTTGACAAGAAACGCGCTACGGTTCGGGATTGGTAACGGGGCGACTGTTCTTGTTTATAGCCCGTTTCGTGTTCTTCATCGAGAACGATAAGCCCAATATTGTTGAGTGGGGCAAACAAGGCGCTGCGCGGACCCAGAACGATACTGGCTCCGCCGTTACGGACCTCTTGCCAATTCTGGAGTCGTTCAACCGGTGACTGCTCACTATGGAGAATGGCAATCCTTGCCCCAAAGCGCTCCCTGAGCTGGGCAATGGCTTGGGTCGCAAGGGCTATTTCGGGGACTAAATACAGCACTTGCCGACCGTTCGCCAGCGCTTTGCCGGCGGCTCGAAGGAAGACTTCAGTTTTGCCGCTTCCGGTTATGCCGAACAGAAGGAACGGCTGTGCTTGGTTGGCGTCAATTGCCGAGCAAATTGCATCGATGGCGACCTGCTGATGCTTGTTTGGGGTTGGCGGTTGCTTTGTGACATGATGATCGTCGCTTGTCACAATTTCCAAGATTTCGGCTTTGATCAGGGCTTTGACTGTTGTCTCAGTAACGCCCGCCATTGCTCGAATTTCTGCGCTTGAAAGGGCTGATCCATCAGCTTCTTGAATCTGCATGACTGCGACTGCTTGGGCGGGTTTCTTCTTGCCATCGACTCGGAGAAATTGCTCGACCTTTCCTTCATCCGAAGTCAGCCGGTACAGAGCATCGGCGGACTTCTTATGTTGAAATGGCTTTAATTTAAGGGTTTGCTCGACGAACTCTTGGGATACCAAGGACTTGAGTGCCTTTTCCGTTCCAGGCTGCAAGCTTTCCTTTTCTTCGATTTCCCCTTCCTGATCGAGGATGTTGAGGACTTCGATTTCGAGGGTTTTAAGGTCATCGGTTCGCGGTTTTCCGGTACTCGCCCAGCACTTGATAAGCCGGTCTCGAACTCCGGGGGGAACCGCTGCGGTCAGAGCCGACGGGATTGGGCAGAGGTATTGCTCACTTACGTAATGAACCGCCGCCATGATCGGCGAGGGGATTTGGAGCCCACTAACGATTCCGGCGACGGGCTTGAGGTGAACGGGATCGAAACCGAGTATTTCGGGTGTGACATCGCGAAATCCGATCGCGTAACCCAGGACTTGGCGATTTCCAAGCGAGACCAGCACCGCATCACCGACTGAGGTCTTTGGAGTTGGGAGGTAGGTGTAAATGGCATTGGTTCCCCCGGAACGGGGATCGAGAGCGACGTCTACGACCCGAAGGGAACTCATGCGGTTAGTTTACAGTGCAAGTACAAGTACAAGAAGCGACGGAAGCGGAAGAAGGGAAAGAAGGAGTAGCTTGGAGTCGGGAGGACGGTGTAAATTGCGATCGTCCCACTCGCAAGGAGTTCACACCTAAAGTTGGCAGCGTGCTATTTGAGGAGTATGAACTTCAAATGCGAATATTGCGTAAAGTCGTTATCAAAAGTGACCACCGTAGCGTCGTGGGCAATGGCAAAGGCAGCCAGATAAGAGTCCATCCAAGATTTAGGTGAAGCAGTGTTGAGGTTTGATAGTTCGCGCCAAAGCACCTCCAAGTCGGCCGATTCCGAGGCAAATCCAAACTTTGGTTTTGACGTTAAGTCATTGTAGATCTGCCACGCCTGGGTATTGGTCAGTGGAGGCACACCGTATGGTCGTAAAACAGAAGCCGTTGTGATCAGGCGCAAGAACGACTGTTGCGTTGCTCGACAAAAGAGAAGAGATTGAGCTTCAGATGTGGAGTTTATGAACTTCCTCGCTTGATCATGATGGGCATGACCATCTAAGGCAAAAGCTATCCAAACTGAACTATCGAGAAGATAGGTGATAGCTTGCCTCTTGTTCAATTAGAATTTCACTTAGCTGGGCAGGAGTCAAGTCCTTCTTAGGCTTTTTGCTGCACAAGATAACGGGTAAGCCCGTCAATTCATCAATCCCAATTCGTGCGCTGGATCCCTTGGGTTCATTGTTCTTAAGCCCATTCAGCAAAAGATCTCGCATGATCTCGTTCAGCTTCTTTCCTTCATCGAGAGCTCGAAGCTTTATTGCCTTCATAAGGTCATCTGGGAGCTCCACCGTTGTCTTCATATTCCCATTTTACCATCTTTCCATCTTTCCATCTTTCCATCTTTCTGTAAATATGGCAAATTCTAACATATTGCCCAACCGGCTCTTTTAAACTTAAAGCAATTCGTCAGTAAATTTTCGGTTGCTCCGCTCTTCGATAACGGCCAAAAGGCGATCAAACTCGAGCCATTCTCGCTTTAGATACAGACCGTAATTATCATCGCCATAAACAACCTTCCACCAATCGTCGCTAGAATTCTTTCGAAATTGAACTGATGTAAGACTTTTGGCTTCAAGCAAGTCCCATTCATCCAAGATTCCAACGCTCCAAAATTCCTGCAAGGTGTTGTTAACAATGACGATTTTGTAATTCCTTCTCAAAGAAATCGTAAAGACCGTAACGAATGCGCACAATAGCATCAATATGACTGACAATACCGCGAGAATCATGCCAGGTGTTGAGTGAGAAAATACTCCCCAAGCGGCTAAAAGCAAAAACACAAGTTGACCAAACAGCCAAAGAAAAGACTTCTTGAGACTCTTCTTTGGGTCCAACGTGAACACCTCTTTTTCAGGAGTTTCAGTGGCGGCAACTCTCATCTCTTAATTGTCACTACGGTTTTGAAGGCTTGATTGGTTACAAACAGATCTGAAGAAAACGGAACTCATGTCTTATAGCTTGCAGTCGGATGGTAAAGAAAAGCGAAACGAATTATCGTCCGTTCTAATTCTTTCTCCTTTATACTATCGCTATGATATCAACCCTTTTGGCGACGATGGCACTTGGACCGGTACCTAAGCCAACGTTTACGTTGATGCTGGTTGCGGGAAACAAGCATCGGTTTACCGAGCCAAAGAAGGTCATCGAGCCTTCAGATGACAAAATGGTTTTGGCTATCCAAAAGATAGTCACACGGTCTGATCAAGCCAAAGAGCCATGGTCGGTCATTGAAGGTGCAAACATTGGTGACCAATTAACTACCCGGGACAGGCCCATGGTAACGATTGTGTCCGGTCGATATGAGTCGTATATAAGCAGTTCCCAAACGGTAACAACCAAGGGAAAAACGAAGACAATTGCCCAGGGAACGACAACTGTCAAGCACCTTGAATCACTCGCCGCAGAAGTCTCTCCTGAAACCGAAGGTAGTTTGTTCTTTTTGAATTTTGCGTTTGGACCCGAAAAGCAAGACTTGATGCTGACCAATTTAGGGGCTCTACCCAGAATTGAACGAGAAAAGCCAAAGGACTATATTGAGTATTTAAAGAACTCGATTGCCGTTTCGAGGATGTCGGTTTTGGATACTGAAACTTGGCTTAAGGATTTAAAGGGTTCCTATCGACCAACCATGGTTCTTTGCGCCAGCGGTCGCCCACAAGACGGACATCGAGACTTGTTGGCGTTCCCGCCCGCTGGCGTGATCTTAACCTATCAGGTGACTTTCGACAAACGGTGGTCGGCGAAGTTGAAGGACATTATTCGGGTTCAATAGACTTATGATCTCAACCTTGTTGGCAACAATGGCAGTGAGCCAAACCAGTCATCTTTCATTCACCATGATTTTGGTGGCCGGGAATGAACGCCCGATTGTAGAGATGAAGGATCTTGACGATTCTTCGTCAGACAAGATTACGGCGGCAATTCAGAAACTCACTCATCGATTCGAAGCGGAAAAGCAGTCGTTCATGCTGTTGGATGGAGGCAAAATCGCAGAGCAGATACCAAATCATTTGGAGCCAACTATTTTCACGTTGAGAAAAACCTATTCTCCCAGCAAGAAAATCTCAGAAGAAATTGTTCAGAACGGAAATAAGATTCACATGGCTGGCTACCAATCGGAATCGCATGGGACTTTTTCGTCATCGTTAAGCGTCTACCGCCAGGACCGCGCCTATGGCGCAGGTTTCATAAATTCGATGATGGGGGAAAAATCCGAGAGTCTGTTTCTGTCGCCGCTTGGCTCCTTACTGGTTGTAAACAAAGATGATCGCCCGGAGTACGTGGACTACTATCCAAACCAGCTCGCCCTCAGTCGATACTCGGTTGATGAAACAGTTGATTGGCTAAGAGTAAATTCGAGCAAATACAAACCATCGCTTGTGCTCTGCTCGAGGGGACGACCCCAAAACGGGGGAAATGGACTGTTGGCTTTCCCTCCATCTGGTGTGATATTGACCTACCAGGTGACCTTTGACAAGAGGTGGTCGGCGAAGCTGAAGGACATTATTCGAGTTCAATAGAATCGATCCAGAATCAAGTCTGGTGAATCCAACACGTTGCGTTGGAGCCAATAAAGGTGCCCGGCACCATAAATAACCAAAATCCTCTCATTCGGAGTATCAACCAAGGCATGGATATTCGTCGAGATTCGGATGTTCCGCTTGTACCATTCGGCCAACAAATCGGGACCCGCAAAGTTATCCAGCGTTGCGAACTTAGCTAACTTCATATAAAGACCCTGACCGCTCTCTACCGCCGACTTCGCATTCATCATCCGTAGCGTATTGAGAATAGTTCCGGTTTGAAGTGACCGGTCGATCTTTGCGACTTCGCCCTGCATCTGCTTCATTGCGACGTCAATATCGGCTTGTTTTCCCGTTTGAGCGGCAAGTGCCACAACTCTGTCGAAAGGAAATTCTCCTTTGACATCGAC
>JANPAV010000320.1:0-1995 GCA_031430115.1 Armatimonadota bacterium
AAGATAATCTGGCATGATATTTGGTCTCAAAACCCCAAACTCGTCCAAGAACTTATCGTTAATGTCGAGGAAAATTGCTCCCTTCTGCTTAGCCAATGGCTCTAGCAAACGATTGGTATCTTCTACTTTTCGGCGTGCCCAGTTGTCAGGGTTCGGACTCCTTGGGAAAATCGCATGAAGCACGATTTTCGCTTGTCGCTGATGACTGTGCAGCCAATCCAGGATGCTCGCAACTCCATCAGTAATCTGTTGCGGTGAGTTGCCAGCCATGTTATTCGTTCCGATCATGATAACCATGACCTTTGGCTTCACTCCGTCTAGCTCGCCGTTCTGAAGTCGCCAAAGCACATGTTGGGTTCGGTCGCCACTAAAGCCTAGGTTGATTGGATTGTATTTTGCGAACGTCTTGCTCCAATGCTCGTTGGCGGTTCGCTCCCCTGGACCACCACCCCAACCGTGGGTGATGGAGTCTCCGATAAAAGCCAAATCACCGCTACCTTTCTTTGCTTGTTCAACTTCGGCTTTATGCCGAGTTTGCCACCACTCATCAGGTCGCGGGACGGGGACTATCGCATCGTTAGAAGCTTGAGTAGCAACAAGAAAACTGATCAACGGAAGCATGAACGTGTTTTACCACTTTCTTGGTTACCCCTCTCCCAATTCCATAAACCCGATCACAAACGGTTCACAAATGCAAAGAATATGGTTTATGGATTTGGGAGAGGGGCTGGGGTGAGGGCAAAAGCCTTCAGAATCTTGGTCGTCCGGACCTCAGCTCGCACAACTTCACCAATTCCTCAATATGGTCTCGATATGGTGCCAAGGGATCAATCTGAAAAAATTCAACGTTAGGAATGCGGAAAATATAGATTCCAAGGCTAGCTAAATTCGCGTCTCGAACTTTGTCCTGGACTGGATCATGCTGTTCACCATCCATTTCTAATCCAAGCTTGGCCTCATCGCAATAAAAGTCAATTCGATAACGACCAATCGGGTACTCCCTCTTGAATTTGAAGCCGAGCTTTCGATTACGAACTATTGACCAAATAATCTCTTCGGCAACTGACGGAGTCTTTCTTGCCTTTTGAGCAAGTTCAACTTGCTCTTTTGTTCGTTTTGGGCTTTTGCGTCCAGCCAAAATTCCCCTAGTTTTTTGCCCTCATCCCCTTGCCCCTTCTCCCATTTTGTCGGTTCAACGATATGTGAACCGACAAAATGGGAGAAGGGGAACTGGAACTTCCCTACTTGGCTACAGAGTTGAAGCCTTCGAGGAAGTTTTCGCCCATCAGCTTCTTCACGATCCCAACTTGGTTAACCGCATACTTTCTTGCCCGAGGTGCAATAAAGCGACAGTCAATCTTCTCATAGTCAAATTTCGTTCCAGTAGGAGTCCATGTCGCCAACGATGTACGTAGCCAGTCGGTGTCGTTTCGCTCAGGAGTATCCATCTTAAAGTGAGCACCACGGCTTTCGTCTCGTTGAATAGCACCGTCAACAATCGCCTTCGACTGCTCAATCATGTTAACCACTGCTCGGGTGAACGGAACGGCCTGGTTAGCCCAACCACTATCATCAATCAGACCACATTGCTTAATTCGAACCGTCAGTTCATCAAGCTTAACTCGTGCTGATTCGAGATCTTTTTGTACTCGCCAGATGCCACAGTTGTTCCACATTGTTTCGCCGAGTTCCTGGTGAACTTTGTATGGATTCTCCGTGCCGTTGGTCTTTTGCAAGGCATCATATTCCGCCTTCTTCTCGGCTTTAGCTTCAGCCAAAACCGCACTCGACAATCCTTCCGCCGAAACATCGCCTTTATCAAGATAAGCCATGATGCTTTGCGCGGAGATTTCACCGGCGACCAAGCACGCCAGCAGGGCGTTGGCACCGAGACGGTTAGCACCGTGGTACTGATACTCACACTCCCCTGCAGCATATAGTCCAGGAATGTTGGTCATCTGGTTGCGAGGGCTTTCCGCGTCCCACGTGTTGTCA
>JANPAV010000321.1:0-1955 GCA_031430115.1 Armatimonadota bacterium
CCAAACTCGTCCAAGAACTTATCGTTAATGTCGAGGAAAATTGCTCCCTTCTGCTTAGCCAATGGCTCTAGCAAACGATTGGTATCTTCTACTTTTCGGCGTGCCCAATTGTCAGGGTTCGGACTCCTCGGGAAAATCGCATGAAGGACGATTTTCGCTTGTCGCTGATGACTGTGTAGCCAATCCAGGATGCTAGCAACACCTTCCGTAATCTGTTGCGGTGAATTGCCACCCATGTTATTCGTTCCGATCATGATAACCATGACATTTGGCTTCACTCCGTCTAGCTCGCCGTTCTGAAGTCGCCAAAGCACATGTTGGGTCCGGTCGCCACTAAAGCCTAGGTTGATTGGATTGTATTTTGCAAACGTCTTGCTCCAATGCTCATTGGCGGTTCGCTCCCCTGGACCACCACCCCAACCGTGGGTGATGGAGTCTCCGATAAAAGCCAAATCACCGCTACATTTCTTTGCTTGTTCAACTTCAGCTTTATGCCGAGTCTGCCACCACTCATCTGGTCGAGGGACGGGGACTATCGCATCGTTAGAAGCTTGAGTAGCAACAAGAAAACTGATCAACGGAAGCATGAAGGTGTTTTACCACTTTCTTGGTTACCCCTCTCCCAAATCCATAAACCTGATCACAAACGGTTCACAAATGAGAAGAATATGGTTTATGGATTTGGGAGAGGGGCTGGGGTGAGGGCAAAATCTTCAGAATCTCGAACGTCCCGATCTCTGCTCACATAGTTTGACAAGTTCCTCAATATAGTCCCGATACAGGGCTTCAGGATCCAACGCGAAAAACTCGACATTTGGTACTCGAAAAGTCACGATTCCCATGGATTCAAAATACTGGTCGCGAGTAGCATCGCGAATTGGATTGTGTTGCTCACCATCCATTTCTAGGGCAACCTTTGCCTCATCACAGTAGAAGTCGAATCGATAAGGACCAATCGGAAATTCTCGCTTGAACTTGAATCCAAGCTTGCGATTGCGGACGATACCCCAGACTATTTCCTCAGCGACGGAGGGACTTTTTCTGGCGTCTCGGGCAAGAGCAACTTGTTCTCGAGTCCGTTTGAGTCTCTTTCGCTCAGCCAAAATTTCCCAAAATCTTTGCCCTCATCCCCTAGCCCCTTCTCCCATTACCTCGCGTTTCTGATATTGAAACGCGAGGTAAAGGGAGAAGGGGAATTAAGTCACTTTGCTGCTGAGTTAAAGCCTTCGAGGAAGTTTTCACCCATCAGCTTCTTGACGATCCCAACTTGGTTCACCGCATACTTTCTCGCCCGAGGAGCAATAAAGCGACAGTCAATCTTCTCATAGTCAAATTTCGTTCCAGTAGGAGTCCATGTCGCCAACGATGTACGCAGCCAGTCGGTGTCGTTTCTCTCAGGCGTATCCATCTTGAAGTGAGCACCACGGCTTTCGTCTCGTTGAATAGCACCGTCAACAATCGCCTTCGACTGCTCGATCATATTAACCACGGCGCGGGTAAACGGAACGGCTTGGTTAGCCCAACCACTATCGTCAATCAGTCCACATTGCTTGATTCGAACAGTCAGTTCATCAAGCTTAACTCGTGCCGATTCGAGGTCCTTTTGTACTCGCCAAATGCCACAGTTGTTCCACATAGTTTCACCCAGCTCTTGGTGAACCTTATATGGGTTCTCTGTACCGTTGCTCTTTTGCAAGGCATCATATTCTGCCTTCTTCTCCGCTTTCGCTTCAGCCAAAACTGCACTCGACAAACCTTCCGCAGAAACATCGCCCTTATCAAGGTACGCCATGATACTTTGAGCGGAGATTTCTCCGGCGACCAAGCACGCCAGCAGGGCGTTGGCACCGAGACGGTTAGCACCGTGGTACTGATACTCACACTCCCCTGCAGCATATAGTCCAGGAATGTTGGTCATCTGGTTGCGAGGGCTTTCCGCGTCCCACGTGTTGTCA
>JANPAV010000322.1:0-70867 GCA_031430115.1 Armatimonadota bacterium
CCCTTTGGAATTTTCGGTTGATTACTGGGTATCTTGAATGTCGGTCATTTCTTTTGACACTAACCCGGGCGATTAGCTCAATGGTAGAGCATCTCGTTTACACCGAGAGGGTTGGGGGTTCGAGCCCCTCATCGCCCACCACTTTTTGTTGGCAGTTTACAGTCAACAGTTGGCAGGAATTTATTCGCACCTGATCCCATCGGCTTGCGCTATGAACCTAGTAATACGAATTTTCGTGTCAAAAAGTTCACTTGGAGCGTCCTTTTAGGCTCTAAATTCGTTCAAGTTAAAGTTATTTGCCCGAATTTTATCGTGCCAACGTAGTGTAACTCAACAAGCTAAGCGGCAATTGAGGTGTTGTTTGACTCTGAAACCGACTCCTCCACCACCGCATGGGTAGGCATGAGGCTGATGTTCAGAATATCGGCAAACAACATTTCGTAATGATTGAACAAAGTGTGCTTGGAGCAGTGGCGCTCATAGCCTTGCCGTGCCTGCGCGCCCATAACTTCCCTTTCTTCGTTGGTCTTCAAGAACAATTGTCTGATCGCGTTCGCCAGAGCCTTTGGATTTTCGGATGGGAAACAAATTCCACCGTTTGAATTTTCGACCAAGCTCGAAGCATCGCCATCGACACCGCAGAGGATAGGACGACCGGACGCCATGTACATTTGGGTCTTGCTGGGAATAGTGATTGCAAAAAGAGGGTCCCGTTTGAGGTGGACCAGCAATCCGTTTGCCCAGGGCACTAGAGATTGAACTTCGTTATGAGTCACTTGACCCGTAAATTGGATGTTTTGGATTCCTTCGTCTAGGACTCTTTGCTTGAGACGTTCGAGTTCGACTCCGGCTCCGACCATTGAAATGTTGAGGTTCTGGATATCGGACAGTTGCTTGGCGGCGTCGAGGACGGTATCGAGCCCTTGAGCCACGCCCATATTGCCAGTAAAGAAGATATTGAACTTGTTGATCAGGCCATATCGGAGTCCGACTTCGAGGTCCTTTGTGTCTGAGATCGCTTCATTTTGTGCCCATTGCGGAAAGACATGGATCTTCTCAGGTTTCATTCCGTCAGCAATGAGTTGAGCTTTCATTCCCGGTGACGTAACAACAATTGCGGCGGCCCGGTGATGGAGGAAGTTGCATATTCGTTGGATACGCTCGGTTAGCTTTCCGTGCTTGACCATGCCCGTGCTAACCAGGGTTTGGGGCCACAAGTCGTGGATCTCATAGACAAACGGTACTCGCTTGATTTTGGCCAGGATGTAGCCAGCGATTCCGGTCGTCAACGGTGGATGATGAATCCAGACGATGTCAGGCCGCCGTGTGAACAGCGAACCCAAAAAGGCACCAGCTACCCCAAAGCTGAGGTAGCTTGCGGCTCGCCTCTTCTTGGACATGCTGTGGTCGGGGAACATGGGTACCCGGACAACATTGACGCCATCTAGCTGTTCTTTCTTGCACAGTTTTTGTTTGTAGCCGTCATAGATCTTGCCGAATGGATAATTTGGGAACGACGTTATGACGGTTGCTTTATGGCCTGCTTCTACCATTCCGGCAGCAAGCTGAGACGTGCGCGTATCGCACGGCTCAGGTTTGTAGTGCATGGAAATGAACAGGATCTTCATAGTAGGATTTCCTAAATCTTGTGGTGGTGCCCCATGACAATGGATGCGACGACCTGAGATACGTTTTCTTGGAGGTATTCCGGTGGAGAGACCCACGTACTGGTTGAATTGACCACGGTTTTGGCAGCATTAAGAATGCTCTTTGGATCTGCGCCACTGAGGATTCCCGATCCAGCTTCGAGACACTCGCCCCGCTCCGTGACATCACGAAGGATGACACTCGGAGTGTTTAGCAAAGTCGCTTCTTCCTGGACCGTTCCGCTGTCGGTCATCACGCATAGTGCTGATTGCTCAAGTCGAACAAAGTCGAAGAAGCCGCATGGCGTAAGGAAGCGGACCAAAGTTGATTTTGGTGCGAGACCGCCTTTCGCTATCTTGTCCGCGGTTCGCGGATGAAGACTGACGATTACCGGACATTTGAACTCTTCGGCGACAGCGTCGAGACCAGCGAGGATTTGACTCAGTCGATTGACGTCGTCAACATTTTCTGAGCGGTGGACCGTCACGACCACGTATTTCTTTTCGGACAAACTGAGTCGGGTGAGGACGTCACTCTTCGCAATTCTTTCGGAATTGGCTTGAATGACTTCCCAAATAGGGTTTCCAGTCACATAAATTCTGGTTCGGTCGATGCCTTCTCGAATCAAGTTTTCCTTGCTTCGGTGGGTGTACGGCATGAGGATTCGACTGCAATGATCGATAACTCGACGATTGATTTCCTCAGGAACTCGATCATCGTAGCAACGGTTTCCAGCTTCCATGTGGAAGACGGGGATTTGCATCCGAGCGGCAACCATGGCGGCAAGACCGCTATTGGTGTCGCCGAGGATTAGAACTCGGTCGGGCTTTTCTTTGATGAAGTATTCGCTGGCTTTGCGAATCATTTCGGCGATTTGGTCGCCAAAAGTGCCGGCTCGGATTCCCCAACATTCGTTGGGCTGCCTTACGCCAAGTTCTTCAAAAAAGATGTCGCTGAGGTTGGGATCGTAGTTTTGGCCAGTGTGAACCAGTTGTTGGTCACACAAACCATCTAGCTTTTCGATGACGCGGCTGAGACGGATGATCTCAGGCCGCGTTCCAAAGATTGTTGCGACTTTCATGCAGCGATCCGAAGTTTTGGTTGCTTGGTTTCCTCAGGTGCGTAAATTGCGTTCAGCAAGTTCCGAATTCCTTCGTGAGTGAGGTTAACGACCTCGCTTGAGTATTCGCCATCAAGACATGGCTTATCTGGATATTCTGGGTTCAATTCTTGAAGCATTGGTTGGATGACGTAGTAGTCACCTCGCTCAACGGTTCGCCATCGTTCTTCTTCGGAGACCATGATTTCGTGAAGCTTTTCTCCGGGTCGGATTCCGGTATAGAGAATAGGGATATCTCTTCCGTCGATCAGGGTTTCAGCAAGATCAACCATTCGGGCTGCTTGAACTTTCGGAATGAAGGTTTCGCCTCGGCGTCCATTTCGCAGAGCTTCAAAAACAACATCGACTGCCTGGTTGAGACTGAGCAAAAACCGAGTCATTTCTTTAACGGTAATCGTAACTGGGCCCTTGTTGGCAATTTGGTCTAAGAACAGAGGGACAACGGAGCCACGAGATGCAATTACATTGCCGTAGCGGACGAGATTGAATCGGGTATCGCCGCATTGAGTGTTGCCTTCGACGAAGATTCTTTCCATGATCGCCTTGGTCATTCCCATGACGTTTATTGGCTTACAGGCTTTATCGGTTGAAATTCCTACTACTTGTTCGACTTGGTTCTTGGTGTCTCGGATTGCTCGTACCATGTTGTGCGCGCCTTCTACGTTGGTAAGAACCGCTTGATGGGGATAGTTTTCGCACGTTGGAACCTGTTTGAGAGCAGCCGCATTGATAACGATGTCGACTCCACTGATGGCTCGACAAACCGAGTCGTACTCTCGCATGTCTCCAATTTGGAAGGCAAGGACTTCCTGAACTGTTTGATACATTCCGTTGTTGCTAGACGCTGCAGCCTGGAGAAGGTCGATCCGCATTTGGTGCTGCTTTGCTTCGTCCCTCGAAAAGACGGTGATTTTTCGTGGCATACCGAGTTCGCCGGTCAGCATTCGTTGGACGACAGTTTTGCCAAGTGAACCGGTTCCACCGGTGACGAGGATGTGTTTATTTGCGAGGATCATTTGTGAGTTCTCCAGAGGTGATAAGGCGTAGAATCTGACGCGATTTCGCGAATCATTTCAGGCCAAGTAGTTGGCTCGTAACCAGTTCGGTTTCGAAAGTTAGTGCTATCAAGAGTGCGATCAATCTTTAGTTCGTCACTAGGAGTAATGGTTACCCCCGTCTTGAAAGCGTCGTTGAGCAGATTTATGAGTGTGAATTTGTCGATCGGGGCGGTTGATACTTGGTGGATTCCCGAAAGGTCTTTGTGATTCAAAGCTACGTCCTGAATGACGCGACTGAGTTCTTGGGTTGTTAGACCGCTGAAAAGAGCGTGGGTGAAGCCCTTAGCTGAACCGTCTCGTTGGGTTAGGAACCAATCAACCAGCCCGAATTCGCTGTTCAGTTCTCGACCAATGATTGAGGTTCGGATGGTGATTGCGTTGGTGGCAGAGGTTTCGCCTAAGGCTTTTGATCGCCCGTAGAGGTCATCTGCGTTGGTTAAGTCAGTTTCTTTATAGCTTCCCTTTTTACCGTCGAATACGCAGTCAGTACTGACGTGGATCAGTCGCGCATTATATTCAGCGCAAAGTTTTGCGAGTTGATGGGGGAGCAGTGAATTGATGGTGAGGCAAGCAAATGGATCGTTGCCGAGGGGTTGTTGCTTGACGATTCCAATGCAATTAACGACTACATCTGGGTGCACTTGCTCGATTGCTTTGCGTACGCTCGCCATGTCGGTGGCTTCGATTCCGCCGATAACGCGGTCAGGACAGAAGAAACTGAATTTTGCTAGGCTTTGAGGATTGGACCGTACGGTTACCCATGCATCGATTGGATCCTTGACGGTTTGATAGAGCTTGTGTCCTAACATTCCGGTGCCGCCGAGGATCAGCATTTTCATGCTGAAACCCTCAGAAAGGCGGTCAAGTTTGGGCTCATGATATTTTTATCGGTTCCTGTTTTCGGTTCATTAGTGGAAACGGCAAAAGTTCTCACAAAATATGAGAGTTATCCTGCGTGGCTCCTTTGGTTTTCAATCGTTACAGCGAACAACATTCGATTCGTCTCTAAGTCGGTAGAGGCACAAGCCATTGCATTTATGTAGTCTTTGGCGGCAACAGACATCGTTTCGAAATGCTCGGGGCTCATGTCCACGCACTTTTGAATCGACTCTTGCCAGGCTTCTTGATCTTCTAGTTTGAGAACCCAGCCCACTCCCCTCTCATCAAAGTCCTGCCAAGGGGTTTGGTCGCTGACAAGAACTGGACATCCGGCGGCGAGGGCTTCGGGGATAACGTGTCCGAAGTTCTCTCCGAGAGTTGGAAATAGGAAGAAATGGTGGGCAGAAAGTTCTTCGAGAACTTGGCTGCTTGGGATTCCGCCTTTGTGGACGCAAGAAACATTTTCTGGAAGAGCCGCGATTGCTTCTTCACATTTTTGCCAATAGGCTTGGTCTTCAATTGGACCATAAATCGCAAAAGTCACTTTCCCTTTGATGGACTGAAGCATTTCTATTGCTCCAAGCAAATTTTTCTTGGGGGAAATTCGGGAAATGAACGCAAATGTTGCGACTCCTGATTTCTTTTCGGACCTTACCGTTTCTACTTGAACATTTGTACGGTCCGCGATGTCTGGCGGCCTCATGAAGAAGTCTGCCTTTGTTCTTACAACTGCTTTTGTGTCCGTTAGCTCGTGGCTCGATGAGACTTGCCACGTCACGCCTGAATGGATTCGAAGGGCGTTGGCGAGGTCGAGATACTTCCGCTTTTTAAGTGCTTTCAGCTGTAAGGCACCGGGAGAGAATTCGCCTCTTGGTGCGATTAAAATTGGCGTATTTTTCAAAAGCCCGATAGCCCTAAGGATCAAAGTGGATCGAGTAAGTTTTGAAAAGTAACTGTTGAGATAGATTACGTCGGGATTCGCATCTCGGATCGCCTTTAGGAGTCCCATCATATTGAGCTTTTTAGGAGACGCATAGAAAATTTGAGTGTCATCCTTGGTGGTCCAGCTATTTGGCTCGATATCGTTGTAAGGGTTTTGGTCACCGAGATCTCGGTCTCTGGTAAAGACTTTGAAGTCAACATCGTTTCCGAGGCAGTTGATGAGGCGACTAACTGAGACAGCCGGTCCACCACCTTTGTAACCGGGAAGATAATAATCGACGACGGCGAGTACTTTGGTCTTATTTGCTTTGGACATTTATGCTGCCTCCTTAGTTTGAAAAACGTTTTCGTTGAGATAGTCCTGGATCCGGCAAACATGCCCTTCCCAAGTCTTGTGCTCCAATACGTGGTCTTTTGCTTTGGTTCCCACGGCGAGTCTCTCTTCCTTTGACATTTGGGCTAAGTCCTTAATAGTTTCGGCAAGTACCAATGGGCTCTCGTCCCGCAACAGAAATACGAGATCTCCGAACTCCTTTTCGACATGACCCGTGCAAGTGGTTAGCAGAGGACGACCGGTTGCCAGACATTCCACAACTTTTGACGGGAAGACGTAACGGTGGGTTTGATAGTCTGTGCGGCGAAGATTTAACAGAAGGTCGGCTTGTTCGTAAACCTTTAGGACTTCTTCGTGGTTGCAAAGTCCGTAATAGGTAATCCTTGGGTCGGCGTCGGCAGCTTCCTTTACTTTGGCTGCAAATTCACCGCCACCTAAGATTGAAACTTTGATATCGGAAGCCTCAATGAGCTTCATAGCGTCGAGGAGAAGGGTTATCCCATTGAGGACAGAAAGCTGACCGGCAAAGACAACATGAAACGAATCATCCATTTTACGAGGAAAATTTTCGAATCGATGGACGAGCGATTCCATCACACCACCTTCAAGTAAAAGCGAATGCCGATTAGGGGCAAAGTCATCGACGATTGCTTGATTTGCAATGAGGAGTCCGTCGACTTTAGGTATCAGTCGCTTCTGACCATTGAACTCGATTCTTCGCAAAAGCGTATCTTTAACAACCTCACCAGGGACATAGATATCTCCGATGAAAGGAACAAGATCAAGTTGGATGATCTTGCTGACGAACGAAATTGGCCACGCCGGTGGGGCGGTTAAGTTGTAACAGATAACGACTCTTCGATCGGCTTTGCGATTTTTGATCGCCCACGTGAATGTTCGCAATGCCGCTGAAATTCCAAGGGTTGCAATTTTGAGGGCACCAAGATTGATGTGGGTGAGTGAACTAACTTCGAGTCCATTCTTGAGTTGAACCGTTTTCTTCCCAAAGAAGAGTTTCTTTGCTCGAGGGAAAGACTGGACGGGAAAGTAAGCATGAACAGTCGGTGTAGGCATGGTTGAACCAGCTAATGCGGTTAGGAAGTTCATTTGAAAAAGGTCGCCCGCGGTACTTGTCGCGGAATTTTGAAACTCAAGACTATCAGGGGCAAAGGCTCCGAGGTAAAGCAAGGAGGTCGTTGGATTTTCTTCGGTGGTTCTCATGCTGGTTGAAGGGTTTGAGCAGGGCGAAGGACGATTCGGCTGGCGGCATATATTGCCAGCCATGAATAGAACGAGACGACGCCTTCGCCGTCCTGCAACATTCGATTTGTTGCTGGTAGATAGAAGACGAAAATAGTGAGCAAACTGAAAAAGATGACAGCACTTGGGTTCTTGCCTCCTAAGAGGTCGATCCATGTTGAGGCGAGACCCCTACCAATGAAGAACAGCATCAAAACGGTGCCAAAGAAGCCAAGATCATTGGCGAAGTACGGATAGGCGGTGCACCAAAGGACTGGGTATCGAAAACCATCTTTGTCGGAAATCTGGACCGGGAGCGATTTCGATTCAAATGAATTGTCATTGATGAGGCGCTCATAGTTTCTGGTCAGGAACATGCTGTGTCCCATGCCGTACATCGGCTCTACCGGACGATCCATGGCGAGACCGAGCCCGTAGTAACCGGTTGCGAGATAGTTGATCAGTCCCAACATGCCTGGTTGAATTTCCGCCGGAAATGCTTGCAGAATCCCGTTGTCAAGGTCCGGCATCATTCTGGTAGCCGGGTTGGCTCCGTAGGATGCGGCTTGCTTGCCAACTCTACTAACGTGAGAATAGGTGAAGTAGAAAGTGAACGCGACGATGACAATGAGCACTGCAGCAAGGCCAGTAGCAATTGTCTTCTTCTTTAGTCTAGGCTTGCCCATCCAGTGGGTTGCGGCTACGATGAACGGGACCGTGATCATTAAGTCGGCAATGTCTCGGCGTTGCCCAGTTGAGATCGACATGACAATGACCGCAACCATTGCGCCCAACAAGAGGATCCAGGTCCCTTTTGAAAGTTGTCGCCGAATATAGAATCCTAGCGGGAACAGGACCGCTAACCATGGGGACGCGATGATCCGCAGATATGACGCGAAATTGGAGGAATTCTCGGTAAACATGTGCGCTTCGGCATAGGCTTTGCCTGAATCTTGAATAGACCCTATAATGTCCGGTATCCAGTGTCCTGTACGGGCATAACATGTAAACGGAAGAATCAGTAGCGTAATCCAAAGGCTTGTTTTAAGAAGTCGCTCAGGATCAAATTGGACGGTGACACTTTCTTTCGGTGCTTTGTGAGCGACAGATAAGTAGCCAATCAATAATGCGATATGGGCAGAACCAATGAACACATAGAGCTCAGTAGTGTTTCGGAGGGGCCAGCGCCAAGGACCAAAGGCGAACAGGATGAAGGTCAGCCAAAGGAATACTTGGGCAAATATTATTGGAGCCAAGCGCTTGCTCCATGTCAATTCAAGTCGTTCTTTTGGCAACTCGGATATCACTGAATCGTCCTCCCAAGTTTGCCTATTACTTTGCCTCGAACCCTTTCGAGTAAAGGATCAATGCCGAGAAACAAAACACCGGATAGTAAGACAATTGAACCGCCAATACCTAGCACGAAAACCCAACTTGGACGAATCGACAAAGTGCAAATCACGATTCCCACAACAAACATCGTGATCCGAGCGCCCCACACGAAAGTCTGATGGTCCTTGGCTTCAGTCTTGCTTTCGGTCAATGCCCGAATTTTGAAGTGTGCCCAAATGCCGCTGACAAGCCCGGTACAGATCGTGCCAATTGGCAATCCAGGCAAACCTAATACTAAGAGGAATCCCACCATTGCAGGCAAACGGCAAAGGCACTCGATCAACAAAGCTGACGAAACGGCTTTATGATGGTTTGTTGATCGGTAAAGAGAAAGTGTTAAGTAGGACCACCCTCCGATCAGAGTAGATAAGGCGACGAGAATTGTGAGGGTGCTTCCCCCAAACATTTCCTTACTTACCCAAACGCCAACCAGACTTGGATTCGTCGCCGTATATGCGCACATTAGAGCCAGCCCAACCGCTAGGTACACGGCGATGATTTCCCGGTAAACGGCTTGGCTCCGCTTCTTATCACCAGTTGCAAATAGGTGAGCAAAACCACCATAGCTCGCGTTCCCTACCGCGTCAAGAATGTTTCTTGCGACGTCGGCAGCCTTCCGGGTTAAGCCAAATATGGTGGCCTTTTCAGGTCCCAATAGAATTGCAGCGAGCAAAACTTGGCTGTTGTTCATAAAGCCATAGCTGACTCCTGCCGCAAACATTGGGGGAGATAGTTTTCGAAATTCCTTGGCAACCTCGCGATCGTATCGAACGGAAGAGCGGATTTCCTTATCAACACCAAATAGCAAAAAGCAGATACTACCGAGAAGGGTCAAAACGGCTCGGACCGTAACTCCGATCGAAATGCTCCAAAGACCATAACCTGTTGTTAGGAGAAGTAATGTTGTTCCAAAACCAATGAGGGTGGCGACAAACGAGCTGACATTGATCGTTGTTGTTTCTTGTAGTCCCCGGGCTAGTCCCTGGAAGATGAAGTTGATGAGCATCAAGCAAATGGCTACGATGTCCAGCAAGAATGCATTTTGCAGTAGTTGAGCTTCGGCGCCTTTAAGGTGAACCCAACTAGGGACAAAGGGAGCGATTATCGCCAAAATCAGTCCCAAGGCAAGAGCAAATGTACAAAGAATCGTGGCTCCGGTTCCGAAATAAGCTCCAATTGCTTTTTTGTCGGAGCTCGCTAAGGCGGCACCAATTCGCTGAATAATGATGTTGGGAATTCCCATATCAAACGCGAGCATCAAGACGAGCATTTCCCCGGTTGCCAACCATGCGCCGTACATTCGTGGACCGATGTGAAGCATGTAGAGCGGCATCATTACGAGCGCCTGGATTGAGACAAGCAACGTTGTTGCTGTCGATCCAGCAAACGTTGACGTTGCCGCACGCATTCGGTTTACGGTGGTACGTTCTGTTGACATAGGAGTCTAGGCTGCCTTGCTGATCTTAATTTCCGGCTCTGAGTCAGCGAGTTTTCGCTTTCGGTAGGGCGCGAACATGGCGGCAAGGGTTCCGAGGGCGGACCCAGCAAGCAGGGACAATATTCCTGTCTTTGAAAGACTTTTGTTGACGGCCTTTTCATCTACTCGGGGTTCGTCAAGGACTTCCCATTTGTTTGGATCTCGATCCGCCTGAAGATCAGCCAACTGGTATTGAGCCTGAAGCTGTTGTAAGATTGCTCCTTGGGTCGTTACGTCCCGGGTCAATTGAGAGAGCCTAATTGATTCTGCAGGGGCGAGTTTTGCCAAGCGTCTCACGGCGGCAATTTGTGCTTCTAAGGCAACTCTCTGAGTTAGACTGGTCGGAATTCGGCTTGAATCGGCGGTATCGACCATCCCAACGAGAGCTGATTTCGTATACTTTGCTAATTCGGAGTGAAGTTCATTTTCCGTGACTTCAATTGTCTTTCGAAGCTTGACTAATTCAGGCGATTCTGATGTAAGAGTTAGCTCCTTTATTTTGAGATCATACTGAAGCTCGGTTAGTTTTCCACGCCATTTTTCGACTGGTGGAAGCGAGGCTGGCAAGTCTTTCAAAGACGTTGACATTTTCCTGATCCTGGATTGAGCATCTTTGATGCTTGTGTCCAGAGTGACAAATTGAAGCTGCAACGATTGAAGCAGTTCACTCCAACGTCCGGCATTAGGAACGATTGTCGATTCTCTTCCCGAACCCGAGCTCGCAATACTTGGTGCGGTTTGAGCTGATTGCTGAAAGGCGAGTAACTCGTTTTCCGATTTAACTAGTGCCTTTTTTTGCGCATCAACTTGGGCTTTCAAAACCACCGCATCGTCCGAAACAAGTGGCTTGCTTATGGAATTGTTAATCTTGGTTAATGCATCGAGGTGCAGACTTACGACCCTTTTAGCCAAGTCCTTATTGGTATGTCTGGCTGAAACTGTGATGCTATTTTGCGAAGGCGAGTCCTGAATAGTCCTCATGTCCTTGATCGTTCTTCGAGTTAAGTCGGCCATATCAGAGACATAACCAATGGCCCGCTCGCTTTCAATCATTCCGCCAAAAATCTTCAACGGCGTTGGACCGCCGGTTAGGGATGCAGCAAGACCAGATTGTTCGAAGCTTCCTGTACCCAAAATGCTTGGAGTCCGAACCGGAAAGACGATTGTAGCCTTCGCTTCCCACACTGCTGGGGTGACTATCGTGTAAGTAAGACCAGCTATGACGGTAAATCCAACCACCGAGAAAGCCAGCTTTCTTCTATCCCAAACAATACTGAAGATTGACTTTAGCTCTTGGTTCTCGGTAGGCATTATCGTCGACCTCCGCTAACTGACTGGAGCATGATTGCACCAGAAAGGGCTTGGGAGACGTTGCCAAACGTAATGCCCTTCGGTTCACCAAAGAGGATGCAGTCTCCAGGCTGAATTTCTGGATTGCTGGCCATGGTGCCATCCTTGAGGAACTCATCTAAATTGTAGTGATTAACTTTAATTTTGCCACTGGAATCTGGTCGAGCAATCGTAACTCGTCGCAGACTGCCTCGCTGAGCTAGACCTTCGGCATCAGCCAGAGCGTCGGCCAGTCGATAAATTTTGCCGTCTTTCATCAAGACTTTTCCTGGCTTGGAAACATCACCAAGGATGAGAAAGGTTCGTTCGTTTCGTTGCACATAAACGAGGTCGCCGGTTTCCAGTGTGAAAGGAACAAGTCCTTTTCCGTCATTAACTATGTTTGCGTCAATCTTGAACAAGTCCCCGTGTCGCAAAACAAGAACATTGGAAAGGGTTCCTGATGGGCTGGCGCCGTTTGCTTGGGTTATTGCTGCGATAAGGGAGTGATCGCCTCGCATCACGAATTCACCAGGCTTATTGACTTCTCCGCCGATCGTTACTCTTCTCGTTTCGGAGGCGACAATTGAAATCGTGTCTCCCGATTCGAGGTTGAATCCGGGTTTCGACTGCTCTTGTCGGATGGGCAATTCAAAGCTCTCGGTACCCCGTCGAACATATAGCTTCGCCTCATCTTGCAATGATAGGTCAGTTTGGGTATCTCCCATTCGAATTCCACCGGCTTGGGCAATAACTTTATATGGATCAGAACCGCTTGGAACCTTCATTTGTCCTGACTTTTGAACCAATCCAGTAACCCATACCCTAATGAATGGAGCCGGGGTCATCGTAATCACGTCATCTGCCTTTAGTAAGATGTCTAAGTCGGGTTTGTCACCTTTAAGAAGGCTCGCAATTGAGTTGTCACCGACTTTCTTGCCTTCCCGGAATACCTGTACTTGAACTTGGTCAAGATTTTCGTCAACTGAGACACTAGAGAGTAGCTGTCGGAGCTTCATGTCGGGCAGGAGCTCTGATGATCCTCGACCACCACCCACTCCAACCAGATAAACGACTTCCCTTCGGATGTCCTTTAGAATCAACTGGACTTCGTCTTCCTTCACAAATTTGCGAAGTGACTTTTTGAGATTTGCCTGGGCTTCGCTCCAAGTCTGACCTTCAAGAACAACCCTTCCGAACCCACGTCCGTAGATGGCACCATCAGGCATGACCCGAAATTCACCCCCATAATCGCTGGTTACGGTGACGGTATCACCCGGCTTCAAACGGATGGGTGCCCGCTCGCTCGGCGAGATAAACGCCATTGCAAGAATGGCGGGAATTAACGCTAATGCTCGCGTCATTTGTTAGGTTTTCTCCCTGAAAGTATCATGTGACATGTCACATATTTGGCGGGTTTTGGGAAAACCAGAGGTGCGAAGAGCGATTCTTTAGAAGTTTCTTGCTAACATTGGAGAACTACGTGTCACAAGAATGTGGACATGCAACCAAACGACTTTCTTGCCGTACTACTTATATCGGTCGCGTAGCCGTTTGGTCATCCAAAGCGCAACATCTTCGATGTCTGCCATTTCCTTTCCATCCTCGGTCTTGGTCCACTGGTAGTTTGGCGGACCAAACTCCGGATCAAAGGTGAAGGGCTTTCCTTGGGCGGTCATGTTGGCGTGGACAATATCCCACCATTTTTCAAACGTCGGCGTATACCCTTCCCACTGCTTAATTCTTGGATCTGGAACCTGAGGACCTTCTTCAAATCCCACTCGTGCGTGGACATGCCGGACTCGCTTAAGGACTTCCTCCATTTGCGGTTTGAACCCGCCGAGCATACTTTCGGTGACAACCGTCCAGTGCGAAAGGTCGGCAACTAAATAGAGGTCTGGCAAGTCTTTCAGATATCTTGCCGTACTCATCGGTTCATAGAGCAAACGGCCACGATGGGTTTCAAAGTTGACCGAAAAAGGTACTTGCTTGGTCGCTTCAACCAGCTTTCCCAATAGGTCAAGCCCTTGCTCGTAGGTCATCCACGGACGTCCAGCATGGATAGTGCATCCAACCGCTCCGCAGTCGAACGCCTCGCCGAGACCTCGCTTAAAGGCTTCCGGGTCATCGCCCGGAACCATCGCCATATACTTGATTCCCACTCGGTCCATGACGGGTCGAATCTCGGAATGAGTCGACACCCAATCTTCGAACCCTTCGTAACCCTGAGCCTTAACCCTTTTTAGCCTCTCTTCGAGAGTGCCGCCCATTCCCCAAAGGGTCTTGTAGACTTCAACTGCCATCCCTAGTTACTCAACTCATGAGTGTCGCCAAAGTCTGGGATCACCGTTTCCCAACCATACACTTCCTTGATCTTAGCCGCAAGGGCTTCTTGAGCGGGTGGTTCACCGTGAACGATGAACGTCTTCTTTGGTGGGGACTTAAAGAAACTTAGCCAATGCATGATCTCGCCTTGGTCAGCGTGAGCGGACAAGGAGTTGATCTTATCGATCTTTGCCGCCACCGGAATTTCTTGTCCGAAAATCTTGACAGTTGGTTCGCCATCGAGAAGTTGTCGCCCGAGGGTTCCTTCACCTTGGTATCCCGAAAACAGCACCATCGTTCGCTCATTTCCGAGGTGGTGTAGCAAGTGGTGTCGAATACGTCCGCCGTTGGCCATTCCGCTACCAGCAATGATCATCAATGGACCCTTTTGCTTGTTAAGCGCCTGTGACTGCTCGCGGTCTCGAATATAGGTGAGACCGGATGGTTCTAGCTCGCTTTGACCCTCAGAGATCGAAATTTTCATTTCATCGTCATGCTCGTCTTTACAGTCGGCATAAACTCGAGTTACGGACATTGCCATTGGGCTATCAATATAGATTGGCACTCGAGGCATCCTTCCGGTATCTTGCAACTTCTTGCAGTAGTACAGCATTTCTTGGGTTCGTCCGATCGCAAATGAAGGGACTAAAATAACACCTTGGTTTTGCCATGCCCAGTTGAGAGCCTCTTCAAGCTTCAACATTGGGTCTTCTTGCGCATGAAATCGATCGCCATAGGTTGACTCGATCACTAGATAGTCACAGTAATCGACAACTTCAGGGTCTTTGATCACGGGAGTATCGTATCGTCCAAGATCCCCGCTCATGAGAAGCAGTTCGCCGTTTGGCAAGGCAATCTCGGCAAAAGCTGAGCCCAAAATGTGACCGGCATGCTTATATTTCCAAGTCGCCCCACCGGGTAGTTCGTGTCTCACATTGAATCCAGCTGGTTTGAATGCTTTCATCGCAGCGTAAGCGTCATCTTCATCGTAAAGAGGCTTTGCATCGACTCGTAGAGCATGCTTTGAATGAAACCGAGCTTCTTCTTCCTGCAATCGACCAGAGTCTGGCAAAGATATTCTTGCAAGATTTATCGTGGCGGGGGTTGCATAGACAGGAGCTCGAAGACCTTCTTTGACCAGCTTTGGCAACATGCCGATGTGATCCATATGAGCGTGAGTGATCACGACGGCATCGAGATCGGCTGGTACAAACGGGAATGGTTGCCAATTGCGATCACGCAGTTCTCGACCGCCTTGGAACATTCCACAGTCAACGAGTACCTGGGAATTTCCCATAGTCAATAGGTGCTTTGAACCAGTAACCGTCTTCGTGGCACCAAAAAAACTCAGCGTTGGAGTCATAAACTCCATTCTACTAATTTCTATTGGTATGGTGGCCAGACAATGTCATCTTTATTCAATCGATCTGATCGTATCAATTCAGATTTCGTAACTTCCCAGCCGTGAAACTTACTTGCCTCTTTGCCCGGAGTTTTCTTGAGGGTAAGTCTGATTACTGGTGCATCCGTACCGCCCCAATCCTGAGGTTCATTGCCAACGAGATAGACGTAGGAGACTTTTTCAGTCTGATGAAGCACCTTGATGTACTTGAGGGTTCCTGTTAGCGGACAATCTGAACTCTCAAAAAAGTCTTGAACCGCGGGCAACACATCAGCTTTATGCATTCTTGTAATGACTTCGAAGTATGCAAATGGACCTCCCCATGTGATTGTAAGCGCAACCACAATTGCCTTCCAAAAGGCGAAATCTGGTTTGCCGGGACCAACCTTGAAGAGGGCGAAGATAAATGCGCCAACGCCGGCAATTATCGCCCCACTAAACAGATACGCCAGCCATTCAATCATCCTGGTTAGGTTCTTCCGTATCATTGCGAGGAAAAAGCCTAGTGAAATTGCCGGGTTAATCTATTCCGAAGGATCAACGTGGATTGTGCAAACTGCAGGTGCAAGTTCCGCTTCTATTCCCTTTTCAATTCGATCAGCAAGTTCATGACCCTGCACAACACTCCAATTCCGGGGGACGACTATGTGAACATCTACATAGTGCCAGTTTCCTGAATGGCGGGTTCGAAGCTTGTGAAAACTAATTAAGTCCGGCTCTTTCGACAAGATATCCTTGATTTTGGCAAGCTCCGAAGGATCAATGTGCCGGTCAATTACTTCATCAAAGGCCCGATGAATCATCTTGATGGAGGAATATCCTAGCCAAATTGAAAGTAGTAAACCAAACAATGGATCTGCATAGTGCCACCCTGAGTATTTTGTGACCAGCAGGGCAAACAGAACTCCGATCGAAGTCAACATATCGACGGCCAGATGCTGAACGTTAGACTGGAGAGCAAACGAACCAGTTTCTTTTGCCGCCTTCTTGATATTGGACATGACTAAGGCGCCGAGAACCGTACACGCCAGGACAATGAACAGGCCAACGTCAACTTTCACGACTTCAGGGCTTTTGAAGAACTTTTGGGTTGAAATTACCGACGTATAGATGGCAAACAAGAACAATACGATTGCTTCGCTAAGTCCTGCCAATGTATCGATTTTCCCGTGACCGTACGGATGTTCCTCATCAGGAGGTGCGGAAGATGCTTTTACGCTTACGAAGCTGATGAAGGAAGAGAGAACATCACTGAGACTATGGAGTCCTTCGCTCAGCAGGCTTACTGAACCGGTCAAGGTAGCGCCAATGAGCTTCATTGCCGTTTGAACAATGTTATAGAGCAATGAAAGGCGTGCGGCTGACTGTGCCTTTTTGTCCCTTGCTTCCATGTCTTCAGTATGGCAAAAACGACGGAAGATAGTTCCTAATGATGATTGAGAGGTTTTTCTTTCCGAAAGGAGTAAGGAACATTAATGGTTCAAACCGATCATTAAAAGGGACTCATGGAAGATCTAAACAATTTTAGAAACAATCGAGCAGAAGGGCAAATGCAAACTTTGGTGATGGCACTAAAGGTCTGTCCCGTCTGCGACAGTCTTACAAGAGTCGAAGCTGACCGATGCAGTATGTGCAACTGGAGTGGCCTATTTACTACCGATGTCAATTTGGTTTCGGAATCTCTGGCTACCTTGCTGGAAAAGTGCCCCCAGCTCTTGGATACTCTGGCTCCAACCTCTGGCCCATCTTTTCTAACCCGGCTCCGGGAAGTTCTCACGAAGGAAATCAAATTCCGAAAACGTCTGGACCTCCATGCGTAGCGAATTTCGTTCCAGATAGAATAAGCAGTGAGCCAAATCTATGAGGTGAATGGGGACATCACCCGTGCCTCGACCTTGCCTGCTTCGTATTATCGGGACCTCGAGGCATTTGAACGCTCCAAGGATTGTTATTTTGCCAAAAGTTGGCAATTTGTTGGCGACATCGATTTGGTGAAGGTTCCGGGCCAAGTCTTTCCGTTTGAGTTTATGCCTGGACTCTTGAATGAACCGCTGCTACTGACCAGAGACACCGACGATGCGCTGCACTGCATGAGTAATGTTTGCACTCACCGGGGGATGATCGTTTGCGAGGGTGCCGGGAATGAGCGGTTTTTGCGATGCCGCTACCATGGAAGGCGATTTGGACTCGACGGTGGATTCAAGTCCATGCCGGAGTTTGAGGATGTCTGTGACTTCCCTTCTGACACAGACAATTTACGCTCCGTTCCTTTCCACCAGTGGGGCAATTTGCTGTTTGCGTCATTAGGGCCTGCGGCTCCGTTTGAAACTGTTTTTGCGCCAGTTTTTGAAAGGCTCAGTTGGCTACCGTTACACGAGTTTCGGCATGACCCTTCGAATTCGAGGGACTATTTAGTGAAAGCTCACTGGGGACTTTACGTCGACAACTACCTCGAAGGTTTTCATATTCCTTTTGTGCACTCATCGCTGAACGATTTGCTGGAATACGATAGTTACCGAACTTATACTTACGATTGGTGCAATTTGCAAGTCGCGGAAGCGAAATCAGATGAAGGTGTTTTTGATCTTCCTGAGTCTTCGCCTGATTATGGAAAGCGGATCGCTGCTTACTATTTTTGGGTATTTCCCAATCTCATGCTGAATTTCTACCCGTGGGGATTAAGCATTAATGTCATCCGACCGCTTGGGATAGAAGTGACGAAAGTTTCGTTTATTCGTTATGTTTGGGATAAATCAAAGCTTGGCGTTGGGGCAGGTGCCGATATCGACCGAGTTGAACGGGAGGACGAGCAGGTTGTTGAATTGGTACAAAAGGGTCTGCGATCCAAATTTTATGACCGAGGACGATTCTCTCCGAAGCGGGAGATTGGAACCCATCATTTCCACCGGATGTTGGCAGAGAAATTGCGTTAGCGGTTTGCAGTTTGCAGTTTGCAGTTTGCACCTGAAGTACTATTACTTCTTCCGCTTCTTCCGCTTCTTCGCTAAAGGCTTCCTGGCTAAATAAATTAGGGGCCGCCATATAGACGACCCCGGGAGTGTTTGCTTAGGAGTTCAGCGATACAAGTTGTTTAGTTTCCAGGCTCGTCAGCAACAAAGGTCTTTCCTTGCATTGCCTTGAACTTGTCTGCCTGAGATGCAGTTAGAATCTTACCTAGTTCGGTCTTCATCGTTTCTGTGTTCTTGGTTGTAGCGGCTCTCATATCTTCTTGAGTTAGCTCACCATCTCTCATTTTTTGGAAAAGGGCCATTGAAGCTTCTCGTTGTTTGGCTTGAAGATCCTTTACCTTTGCGATCTGATCTGCGCTCATGTCGAGTGCTTTTTGCATTTCGGGTTGACCGATTGCGTTAAAACCTTGGAGTTGAAGCATGATTTCGCCAACTCGCTTCATTTGGGCTTCGCTGATGATTTCGAGAAGATCCTTTCGGGTCTTTTCTCGTCGCTCGGCTGCTAGTTTTGCAGCTGCAGCTCTTTGCTCGTCAGTTTGGGCTCCGCCGCCTTGCCCGCCACCACCGTTACCGCGTTGGCCACCGCCGCCACCGCCATTACCGCCAGCTCCACCGCCGCCTTGGCCCCGTTGTGGTTGGTTCTTAGTCGTGTACTCTTCGATCTTGGATACTTGATCATCAGTAAGACTAAGATCTTTCTGAACGTCTTTGCGACCGAGAATTCGGAGCTCGTTCATTTGCTGGCCACCACGACCGCCACCTTGGCCACGTTGACCGCCACCTTGGGCGAGTGCCATCGATGTGGCGAGTGCTGAAATTAAAAGTCCTGAAACAAATTTGGAGGAGATTTTCATTAATATTCCCTGCTACTGACGATCTGACGAATTCTTTTTTCTCGTGTTCAGTAATAATTTCAACAAATGTTCCTTTTTCGTCCGGTTGGTTTACATGAGCTAAAGCTCATAAGTGACTTGAAGTTTAAAGCGTTCCCTCCGAGGCTTGAAATTCAGCCTATTTTCTATCCGGTTTTGAATGAAGAATATGCGATTCAGATTGCAAAAGAATGGAACACGAGGGACAAAGCTTCGGGATATGTTGGGTATGTCACGCGGTTTGAAGTTGATGACGAATATGTGGCAAAGTTTGAACGGAAAATTGTTGGGGCGCGGGTTCACGAAGAACTGTGGGTTCCAGCCGAAGAACTCGACGAATTTAACGCGCACATCATTGGGGAGGTCGAGGTTATTCATACTTTTCAGGGTGAAGCACCAACTGAGACATAGCCAATCGGAAACTTAGGGCATCGGATTTTGGTTAATCAGTTCAATGATCGCCTCGCCACTTTTCATCCAAGCAACCATTCCCGACCGCCTGATCGCGTCGGCTCGAGACCAATTAACTTGGGGAACGACTTACGACCCCACCTATACTTCTTTAAAGTATCCTGGCGGCGACGTTGATCGCAAGGTGGGAGTTTGCACGGACGTTATCATTCGATCGTTTCGAGCCATCCATCTCGACCTACAAAAGCTGATTATTGAGCACAAAAGAAAAAATTTGACCCTGTATCCCAAAGGGAAACTTGATCCGAACATTGATCACCGACGGGTCAAAAACATGGCAGTCTTTTTCAAGGCAAGAAATGCTTCCTTGCCGATCAATTCTGACTGGAAACCCGGCGATGTCGTGTATTGGAAGCTTAATAGTGGCCTCGATCATGTTGGATTGATGACAAATTCAAAGGGCGCAAGCGGCAAATACCAAGTTATTCATAACATGAGCACGCCAAAAGAAGAGGATGTTTTGGGTTCCTGGAAGATTGTCGGTCACTATCGATTTCCAAAATGAACAATAATGATTGAACCAGGAACGTGTTTCGCGACACTCATGTTAATGGATTCAAGTTCGAGGAATATTCAATGAAGAAAAAACTCATTTCCCTCAGTCTTCTTGGCGTTTTTGTTCTCTCCATGTTTGGTTGCGGTGCCCCGCAAGATGCTGCAAAGAGGAGCCCAAGTTTAGAGTCTCCGGCTACTAGTTCCGATGTGCCTGCAAGCGCTGGTCTCGAATCCAGCGGCATGGGGGGCGCCACCAGCGGCAAGTCGGAAGACCAGGAGCGATTGGCGTTCCCCCGAAAAATCATTTACACCGGGGACCTCCGATTGGTTTGTGAAAACCTTGATATCGCCACGGACAAGCTTGAGTCAAGAATCAAAGAATTTGGTGCTTACATTAGTAGCGCAAACAAGACCGGGAGCCGGGGCTCGACTCGAGAATCTACGTGGACCATTCGAATTCCCGCCGAAAAATTCGATTCGTTCCTTAAGTTCGCAGTCACCATCGGGGAGCTTCAATCAAACAATCGCCAAGCCCAAGATGTCAGCGAAGAGTTTTATGATGTCGCGGCTCGACTCAAGAACAAGAAGATTGAAGAGCAACGGCTAGTTGAACTCCTTAAGAATGCGACCGGAAAGCTAAGTGAAGTTTTGACGGTTGAAAAAGAATTGAGTCGGGTTCGGGAAGAGATTGAGCGAATCGAGGGTCGGTTGCGATTCCTCACTAATCAAACTGACTTATCGACCATCACGGTTACTATTCAAGAAGTTAAGAACTTCCAACCTGAGGGACCACCAAATTTGAAGGCTCAGGTAGCGAGATCGTTTGAAGGATCAATCGAAGTGATGAAGAATTTGGGAATTGGAATCCTACTTTTCTTGGTTGCAATTGTGCCGTGGATAACTCCGATAGGATTAGTTGCATGGATTATTATCAAATTGCGAAAGCAATCCGTCATGCCTCTTGTTCAACCGGAAGAAATCGAGGAACCTTTGGATTAACTGAGAACGATTGGGCTCGTTCAATCAGACACGCTTTTCAGAGAAAAGTCCTTTGATTGTTTGTGCTCCATCCTTTGTCCCGCCTAAACTGAATCGATTGGTTTCACACTATTTGTGTGAAACCAATCGCGATCTATTACGAGCATCCAGAATGGTTCTCCCCACTCTTTGCCGAGTTGGAAGAACGAGGCCTCCCTTATGAAAAGATCGATGCATGCTGTCACACTTACGATCCTTCCGCTTCAGTAGCCAATCGCTTTTCCTTGTTCGTGAACCGTATGAGTCCTTCGGCATACCTCCGCGGGCACGGAAATGGAATCTTCCATACCCAATCGGTGGTAGCCCATTTAGAACACAACGGCCTCCGCGTCTTCAACGGAAGCAAGCCGTATGCCTTGGAAATTAGCAAAGCTAAACAAGTCGACTTGCTTGAGTTCCTTGGACTCGGGTATCCGAAGTCGCGAGTCATCAACCACCCGTCGGTTGCCGCTAAAGCAGCCGAACGTCTCCGGTATCCAATTGTGGTTAAGGCGAACATCGGCGGTAGCGGGGCCGGAATTGTTCGATTCGATACGGAAGAAGAACTACTTGACGCTATCTCTAGTAACTCAATTGATCTTGGCATGGATAGCACAGCGCTAGTTCAAGAATATGTTCCAGCACGAAATGGGCATATTACGAGAGTCGAGACTCTGGCTGGCAAATTTCTCTATGCCATCAATATCTACTCGACTGGCGATAGCTTCAACCTATGCCCGGCCGACATTTGCCAATTGCCTGAACTGGGACAGACTGCGCCAAAACCGAATCTGAGAATCGAGGCAACCACACCGTCCGATACGGTGATTAGGGCGGTGGAAACCATTGCTCTGACCGCCGGACTTGACGCAGGCGGGATCGAACTGATGGTCGACGACCGAGATGGAACGGTTCTGTACTACGACATCAATGCGCTGTCAAATTTTGTTGGCGACTGGAAGAGCGTGCTTGGCTACAACCCGCATGTCCAGTTAGTCAATCATATCGCAAAATTAGCCGGACCCTAGAACCGCCCAAAAAGTGAAATCCCGATTCTTCGCCCTTGCATGAATCGGGTTCCGCTAAATGCGGATTGAAAGTTGATTATCGTCCGATTGTCGAAGACGTTTGTAACATCAAATGTGAGTCCGCCTTTTCCGCGGAACAAGCTCTCTCCGGTCGAATAATGCAAGTCAACTTGAGTTCGCGCAATTCGGCTCGCGCTTGGAGGGATTGGACTGCTGGCTAGACCAGAGCCATAGGCTAACGTCCCGGCAAACGTTGCCCCCGACTTCCATGTGTAAGCCGCGCCAAACCCAATTGTGTCTCGCTGATCATGGTCATTGAACTCTTCGACTTCACCGCCAGTGCTATCAAGTCCATTCGGTTTTGCCGCGCTTAACGAATAGTTGAAATAGGAGTCCCATCCAACACCTTTTGTTGCCGAGATATCGTAGCTAAACTCCAGCCCGTGGACGCCACCTCGCTCAAGGTTAACCGCACTATAAAGACCAATTTGGCTCCCTGGGATCAGGAGTCCAGTATCAACCTGATTGCGAATGTCCTTGTAGTAATAAGCCAACGTTACGCTTCGTGTGCTTGACAGTTTCTTAGAGATGGCTATGTCGTATTGGTCTAGCGATTCAGGCTTGATCGATGCACCGACAATTGCACCTTGCGCCAATGGTGGCGTGTTAAACAGATAGTTATATGCCATTCGAATGTCGGTCTTCGAATCGACCTGATACTGGAGGTTGATCCGGGGTGACAGCTCAAATGTTGAGATGTTGTCCTGTCCCAAGTCCTGCTCCTGGTTGTACCAATCTCCCCTTAATCCGTAGTTTGCCGATAGCCGACCGCTTTTGAACGTGTCCTGAAGGTAAGCGGCTTTGTAGGTGCCCGACCGCTTGATATTCAGGGTTGGGACGCTACCGGTAGCGGTAAAAATGGGATTGCCGTTAATGTCAAGTTCGGAGCTTGATGTTCCTGCGGGAGCCAGGTTAGGTGCAGCCACAGCTAAAGCATCGAGGGCCAATTGAGATCCCGGCTCAATCCGATAGGACTCTCTCCCGCTTTGTGAATTTAATAGAAAGCCAGCCTTGAGTTGATGGGCACCGCGTTTCACATCCCAGCTGCCCGAAAGCTGGAAGTGATGAACTTTTCGAAGTGCGGTCGGATTGAATTCAATGCTGCTGTCAACCGGAAGGTTATTTTGATCAACCAAAGGGTTTTTGTTGGTGACGTCCTGACCACTCTGAAGGAACGTCATCGCCAATTGGGCGGATTCGTTTTTGCCGATCTTTCGATTGTAATTGAGGGTTGCGAACTCACTTATCTCTTTTTGATTGATATCCTGACCCGCCTGTTGCTGGCTTCCCAACAAGGTTGGAGCAGCACCGAGGAGACCAGAATTTTCTGGCGTGACATCTGGTCGGGTGCCGTCCGCATTTCGAAGTCCAAAAAGTCCGAATCCTTGTCCGGCTGCGGCAAATGATGCCGGCAGTCCGGCTCGGTTAGATATCTGGGTCGATCCCGGGCTGTTGCTCAATGTGACGGTAAAAGCATCTTTTGGATTCGGCGTGAATCGCAGCTTGGTGAAGTAACTGCTCGATGAACCTTCGTTATGCGCAGTCTGATTGTCTGGCTGAGGGGACTCTTGAGCATTGCTCGTTCGATTTTTTGCAATATCGACCACAAAACTCGCTCTTGAACCTATTGGACCAACCGACATAAATTGCCCGGAGTAAGAATTGAAGCTACCGACGGAAAAGGCATAGTCAGACCGGTTCTTCTTGAACTCGGACAAGGTGGTGATATTAAGGATTGCCGCGGTTTGACCACCAAATTCTGGGGCAAAGCCACCCGTAATCATCTCAAGGGTCTGAATGGTGCTGGGCACGACGATAGACCCTTGGCGTCCCGAAAGCGTATCGGGCAATGGCACTCCGTCAACCACATAGGCGATTTGGCCATGCTCACCTCGCACGTGGGCTTGTCCTGCCGAGTCTTCGGCGACGCCAGCTTGCCCTTTGGTGAGTTTTGTATTATCGTTTCCTCCAGCGCCACCACCAAACTTCTTAAGATCGTTATTATCGCGTAAAGTTGAATTGGTCGAAGGAGTCGACTTGGGCTTCAGACGGGTAGCGGTAACTCGAATGGTTATTTCCTTTACCGGTAAGTCGTCCTTTTGTTGAATCACCATGGATTCTCCGGCAGGAATCGTAATCAAAGTAGTTTCTAAGTCTGAGTTTTGTTCTGACTGCCAATAGACTGGGTTGAATGAAACAGATCGATGCAGCCCAGTTGATATCTCAAATTTTCGACCCGCGGAATCAATAACCTCAATCTTTCCTTCAATGGGCTTCCTTGTGACCGGGTCGACCACCAGAAAACAGACGTGATTCAGCCCTTTGGCAAACGCGCACGGACCGGCTGCGAGAACAGTTGCGAGAGAAAGAATTCGAAACTTTTGCATTAATCAACCTTAAAAATGATGCGGAATCGGACACGTTGTTCAGCGGCGACGCCATCAACCGTAGCGGGTTTGAATCGGTACTTCTTCGCAGTTTCAAGGCCAATTTTGTCGAGTTCTTTGATTCCAGTCGAACTTGAAATGCTCACATTAGTTGGGTGTCCGCCAGTGTCAATTTGTGCTTCTACGACGAGAGTTTTGTCGAGGGGCTCCGATCTAAGTTCGTCGGGAATTTCTGGTTCCGGCGCATCTACAACTGAAGCCTCTACGATCTCCTTTGGTTTGGGTTCTGGCGGCTTGGGTGGTTCAGGTTTAGGCTCGATTGGCTTAGGTGGATCAGGCTTTTTGGGAGGTGTTGGCTCGACCAAGGGTTCTTTCTTTGGTTCGACAACTGGCTCAGTTTTTGCAGGGCTCTTAGGTCCATCTGGAACTTTGCCAGCGGTGCCATTTCCTGACTCAGCTTTCGGTCCAGAATTTTCTCCTGACCCAGAGGCTGGACCAGCGGTGACAACCTTTGGCTGAGGGAGATTGTTTCCTTTTGCCTTGTCGGATGCCTTGGCGTCAGAAGTCTTGTGTTCAATCTTCTTGACTTTCTGCTTTGCTTTCTCTTTTGCGTGTTCAGGATCATCCTTCAAATTGTTGGCTAGCATCACGATGTGACTATCGCGGACATTCTTGCCAATATTCTTAAATGCACCAAAGTGAGCAGCAATCGGCAACGCAATAGCATGAGCTACTATCGAAATCGCCAGAATTCGAGTTAAGAGCGGATTGCCTTTTTTTCGTCGCTTGCGTGCCATTAGTTACTTCCGGCTTGTTGCAAAGGCAAACGCCAGGACTCCCGATTGCCGGGCTTCATCCATAACGGAAACAATGGTTCCGTAAGGGACTTTATCGTCCGAGTTGATGGTGACCAAAGTCTTGCTTGTTACCCCAAGAGCTTTGAGTTTTGGACTAAGATCGACCAGTTTGATTGGTGAGGTATTTAAGAAGATTGAGCCATTTGGTTGAAGGGTTATCGTGACAGTTTGTGATCTCTCGTCTTTGCCACTGCTTGCCTTTGGCAAGTTAACCGGAATTCCATTCTGAACCGCCATCGCAAGGCTAGCCACCATGAAAAAGAAGAGGAGAAACATCATGACGTCAATCATTGGAATCACAATAATCTCCGGTTCTTCGATGGCTCTTCGCCTTCTTAATTTGACGCGACTTCTCATTAGCTAGTCCACTCGACCGGTCACGTAGTTCACAAGTTCGGCACCGAAATACTCGATATCCTCAATTGTGCGACGCACCCGATTGGAAAAGTAGTTGTGAAAGATGAAGCCAACGACTGCAAGTCCGATACCGGTTGCGGTTGAGATTAAGGCTTCAGAAATACCGCCCAATATTTGCGTTGGATTACTAAGCCCAACTTGGCTTGCGGCTCGAAAGCTAGAAATCATTCCTGCGATAGTGCCGAGCAGACCTAGGAGCGGAGCAATGTTAACGATGGTTTTTATGATTGCAAGGTTTGCTTCTAGTAATGGTGTTTCTCCGGTTGCCTCAAGTTCCATTGCCTTCTCGATCGAGTCAGCGTCACGCTTGGAATTTAACAGTCCCCGTGCGAACACTCGACCAGGAATTCCCTGTTTATTGGCAATTTCGATTGCAGCCGCAGTATCTCCGCCTGGCTTGTAGTTTTCACGAATGTCTTCAAATGCATTCTCGGCGTCCGGTGCTTCTTTTCGCAAAGTTATGAACCGTTCCAAGATCAGCGAGATCATAAGGACTGAACAAAGGATCAGGGGATACATCATCACCCCGCCTTTTTGTAGGAATTCGAGAACGCTGTTCATAGTTAGCAAAATCAATCATACCTATACGGGGTATTGGTTTTGAATAAATTTAGTGCTTTGATCAGTCATTACTAAAGTATTGATTACTCATGTTCGGTGCCAGAATGAAATTGAGATCACATCATGAACTTTCGAATTGGAATCACTTGTGCCGCTATCCTTGCTCCTTTTTGTGTAGGACAGGCTCAAACATCACCTCCTCAAATTCCGGCGGCATTTGAAGCGGCCGGAAAAGCAATTGGCAAAGCCGGGACCCTCAATGCAGATGGATCCTATCGGATCAACATACCGAGGATCGACATCACATTCCGGAATGCAAATGGCATGGAGATTCCAGCCGACCTTGGACTCGCTACTTATATTGCCTTTTCAAACTCGGGTGATTCATCGTTTGCAGTTGGCGATGTTGCGATGCTGGATAGCGAAATTGATGAAGTCATCGACGGCCTTCGAGCCGGACAATTTGAAGTCGTTTCTCTTCACAACCACATGTCGAGCGAAAGTCCAAGGCTCTTCTTTGTTCACTTTCAGCGAAAAGGATCGCCTGAGAGAATTGCCAAAGACTTCAGGAAAGTAGTTAATGTCCTTGGTCATTCCGCTCAACGTATTCCTACCGCAAATGTTGGTAAACCTAAATTGGATCAGGAAGCCTTGTCCGCTGTTTTTGGAGCAAAACCGCAGCTGTTTCCGAGCGGAGTCCTCAGGTTTGCAAACCCTCGAAAGGACATTACCGTTAAGGTTGGGGATGACACATTTTTACCGGGAATGGGTCTTGGCTCATGGGCTGCGTTTACTGCATGCGAGTGCGGATTAACGATGGTCATGGGCGATACAGCCTGCACTCGTGCCGATCTTCAACAGGTTATTGACGCCCTGCGAAAAGCGAAAATCCACGTGACTGCAATCCACCATCACATCCTTGGGGGAAACATGGACGTTGCCTTCCTTCATTACGAAGGGGAAGGCGATAGCCTCAAACTAGCCGCAGGAATCAAAGCCTGTTGGCAATGCCTCGGCGCCAAGTAGGTCCAGGAAGTCCGAATTGATCTAGCGACCTATTCGGACTTCGTTTCCAATTGAAAGCGGGCTATTTGCCTTGATGTAGTCCACAAAAGCATCAATGTCGGTAAGACCCGTATCGAGTTTCTTGACCCCTTTGAGGGTCGTCATATTGTCTCCGCCTCCCGCCATAAAGTTGTTAACGACAACCTTGTATGTTTTTGTTTCAATGAGTGGTTCACCGGCAATAACCACGTCTCGAACTCCGCCACCGGCGACTTTGAATCGAGAGCCCTTCGAAGGAATGAGATTCCCCTTGCTGTCATTGAGCATTTGAATGATCTCGGCACCAGTCATTTCGGCAATAACGAGCGTGTTCCTAAATGGGCATACCGAATTGGCCGCGCTGAACGTAATCTTTCCGGCCTCAATATTGGACCTGACTCCGCCAGAGTTTACAAATCCGACGGTTACTCCAACATTCTTTGTCGCTTGAACGTACGAGTCAGCGACAAAATAGCCAACCAATGTTCGGTTTGTGTACGCTTCACTCGAAGATCCTAGGACTGTGCTTCCCATCGCATCAACCGGTTTCTTAAATGCGTCAACGATGCTGGCGATCTCAGGATCTTCCGGAATTGATTCATCAACGACAATTGGCTTTGCCGAAAGAACTTTAATGAGCTTCCCTTTGGCATCAAACTGAATCTTCAGATCGCCAAAGACCTTGCCCCACTCCCAAACCTGAAGGATCGGAACGTCCACTCCATCTGCATCTTTGACCATTGTAGGATATGGACCACCTGCGGGTCGCCAACCCTCTAGAGCTGGAGTACCGAGTGGCGTGTGGCTGTGACCACCAACCACGAGGTCAACATTGCGCAGTCCTTTTACTAAATCTTGATCTTCTTGATAGCCGATGTGGCTCACCACAATGATCTTGTTAACGCCGAGCCTAGTCAATTCATCAACTGCTTTTTGAGCCGGAGCAAGGTGCTTCTGGAACATTAACGACTGAGTTGCCATCGTGATGTTTCCCGTATCCTCAGTGATCAGCCCAACGATTCCGACCTTTTGGTTTTCGACAGTTAGGATCGTGTATGGCTTAACGTGTTTAGCTAGCTCTGGCTCCTTTGCCATGTCAATATTGCATGCGAGCATTGGGAAATTAATTCGTTTGCAGAATTCGATCAGACTTGGAATGCCTTTGTCGAATTCATGATTTCCGACGCATGAGGCATCGAATCCCATTCGGCTAAAAAGCACCGCTTCGGCAAGTCCTTCATAAATATTGTAGTAAAGCGTTCCTTGGAAGCAGTCCCCAGCATTCAACAAAATGACGTTCTTTTCACGCTTCCTCGTTTGTTTGATGATGGTTGCTAATCGAGCAACGCCACCATAGGTTTTGCCCTTGATTGCGGTTGGCTCCAAATGAGAGTGGATGTCGTTGGTGTGCAGAACCGTCATCGTGAGAGGCTTCTGAGCGACACCAAGACTTACCAACAAGAAGGCAGGAATAATTGCAAGGAAACGCATAGAGCTAGTTTATCTCGTTGCTCAAATATAGGCGGTAAGATTTAGCGATGAACGTTCGCTATTTTGTCGCCGATGTAGAAAAATCTATAGCCTTCTACCGAGACATTCTCGGCTTTGATTTGATTGAGCAATGGGGTCCTGCGTTTGCTATCGTGGCTCTTGATGATTCTTGTCAACTATGGTTAAGTGGTCCAGGAACGTCGGCGGCAACGGCGGTAGCCAAGGACGGACGCGTAGCTAGCCCGGGAGGATGGAACCGGATAGTGATGCCGCTACCTGACCTAGAAGAGAGCCTGCCAAGGTTAATCGAACACGGAGTCACCGTTCGAGTCGAACTGGTTAAGGGTCCGGGCGGAAAGCAAGTTTTAATCGAGGACCCTGACGGGAACCCAATCGAACTGTTTGATCCCAATTTTAAGATGTAAATCTAAACTCGAACAACGTCGTCTTGAGACTCAAATGTGCCGTAATAATAAGGCGTTCGAGATTCAAATTCCCCAGCGCAAGTATCAACCATCTTAAACACTGGTTTGACTTTGAGACCATCAATAACTGCCTTCAATTTCGAGTTAAATGATTCATCGTTAGTCTTCGCGATGTCAAGAATCGACGGGCTCGGAAAACCAATCATGAACGCGCGATAAATGAGGTCCTCAAGATCGACCCCAGACGCCTGAGCTGTTGCTAGCTCTTTTTCAATGGCAATCAGTTTGACCATTTTGCGAAGGAACCACTTGTCAACTTTGCACAGCTTATAGACTCGATCAACTTCCCAATCTCGGCGCAGTGCTTCGGCAATCGCCCACAATCTTTCGTCCGTTGGCTGCTTTACTGCCGCCGCCAAGTCTTCATCGTTTTGAGCTTGGAACTTGGGATGGCGAAGATCCTTCTGCTTGACCTCAAGCCCGCGAATAGCCTTCATAAAAGCCGCCTCGAAGGATCGGTCAATTGCCATGACTTCGCCAGTGGCCTTCATTTGAGTGAACAAAGTTCGGTCACCTTGCGCAAATTTATCGAATGGCCATCTCGGAATTTTGACAACACAGTAGTCCAAAGCTGGTTCGAAAGCCGCTTTAGTTGTTCCGGTTACTTGGTTCTGAATTTGATCCAAGGTCATTCCGATCGCGATTTTGGCGGCGACCCGTGCAATAGGGTAACCCGTTGCTTTTGAAGCCAATGCAGACGAACGAGAAACCCGAGGATTAACCTCAATAATGTAGTAGTCGAAGCTGTCGGGGTTCACCGTCATCTGGACATTGCATCCACCTTCGATACCAAGTGCTGTAATGATCTTGAGCGAAGCGGTACGCAACATGTGATACTCAATGTCGCTGAGAGTCTGCGATGGAGCGATGACAATCGAGTCTCCGGTATGGACACCCATTGGGTCAAAGTTCTCCATATTGCAGACGGTGATTACCGTGCCGATAGAGTCCCGCATGACTTCATACTCGACCTCCTTCCAACCGAGAAGACTTCGCTCCACCATGATTTGGCTACGCATCGAAAGCTTGAGGCCCTTGCTACCGGTTTCCATCAACTCTTCACGAGTATTGGCAATTCCGCCGCCGGTTCCACCGAGCGTATAAGCAGGGCGGATGATGCAAGGATACGGCACAAGATCAAGAATTCCTTCGAGTTCCTCGGGAGTCGAAACAATCCAACTCTCGGGCACCGGTTCTTTGATTTCCCTCATCAAGGCTCGGAAGCTCTCACGGTCTTCCGCCTGTTTGATCGCACTCAGTGGCGTGCCCAGCACTTTGATGTTGAATTTTTCCAAAATGCCGGAGTCTTCAAGCTGAGTTGCCAGATTGAGACCAGTTTGACCGCCAAGAGTTGGCAAAAGAGCGTCCGGTCGCTCGCGTTCGATGACTCGTATACAAAATTCAACCGTCATCGGCTCAATGTAAAGGGCATCGGCAACACCGGGATCGGTCATGATCGTGGCTGGATTACTGTTAATGAGAACGACTTCGTGTCCTTCTTCCTTGAGGCTTTTGCAGGCCTGGGTGCCAGCATAATCGAACTCCGCAGCTTGACCAATGACGATTGGCCCAGAGCCGATAACAAGGACTTTCATTAAAAGAATAGTTTACTTGCTGAGTCTGGTCGGGAGGGCTGATCAAGAAAAAAAGACCAAGCCAAAAAATGGCTTGGTCTCTTATTTTCGTTTCCTCTTGGCGTTTAGCCTCGAGAATCAGATTCGGTCTTTGCCCCGGTGTCAGCCGGAGTCGTGCGTTTGTCGCCAGGGGCCGATGTGCCTTCCGGCATGTTGGTCACTTCGACTTTTCCTTCAACTTTAGGAACACCTTCCGTTGATGAGCCTCCGCTACAGCCAACCGAGGTGATTCCAACGATGACGATTGCCACTGCGAAGAACTTTCTCACGGTGCGTCTGCACCACCACTTACGTAGGTTGCAGGCTCAGGAGTTGTCATGTCGTAGTCAGGTCTGAACATGTATGGGTGGCAGAAGTACTGATCCCAATATCGCCCTCGAGGAGACCAACCGGCATCGTACCGTGCCCATGGATCAATTCGCGGGTCGGTTCTCTGGGTAGTATCACCAGTTCCACCGGTTAGCTTTCTGAACTTTGCGTGGCTATCAGCATAGTTGATGATAATTCCACCGTTGTACAGGTTCACGCCCTGCTTGTTTCCGGCACCTGCACCAGTTCGAGTCGTGTAGCCACCCGTTTCACCGTTGATTGCTGTCGAACATCCCGCCTTAGGTGATTGGTACACGCAAGCAACATTGTCAACGTCGCAGTTCAACCATGGAGTTGCGTAGCCCAATCCATAGAGGGATCGCTTTCCATGGCCATGCCAGAAAACGGACAAGTTTGCTACGTTGGTTACGGCAGTTCCGCTGAATCCGTTAAGCAAACCATTATAAGTGTAGGTAAGGTCGGTATAGCTATTGTAGACATAGCCAGTTGGCGCATATGTTGCTGTGGTGTTGAGCTTTGCTCCGACTGGATCAGAAAGCATTTGTGTGTTCTTCATATATGGCTGAAGAGTATTGAATACAAACACGTTGATACCGTTTGATTTCCAACCTGGCGTACCAGCTGGCATGACGTACCCTGCACTTGGAACAGGAATGAAGTAGTTCCAGCTGTATCCTGCTGCGCCTGCTTGATTAGGAGCAAAAGCGAGAGGGTACAGATCGTCCGAGTCGGAAAGGTAGATTTGAGTTGCGGTACCCATTTGCTTCAGGTTGCTGAGCGATTGGGTTTTCTTTGCCGCGAGTTTTGCTTGAGCAAAAACCGGGAAAAGAATTGCCGCGAGAATGGCGATAATTGCGATTACTACGAGCAGTTCGATAAGAGTGAACGCTCGACTCTGAGTGGTTTTCATTTTTTTGAACTCCAAATTGAAGTGAAGAATTGATATGTAGGAGCCTGGAATGAACCAAGACATTTTCATTGTAACAAATTGTTAACGGAAAAACTAGCAATAAAACGGGTAATTCTTATCGAACAAAATGTATTTCGATGATTTGTACGCCCTGAAAAAGGAATAAGCAATCTAGAACCGGCTTTCCTTTGGCAATTTCCCTGGCATCATTAAACGAGCTCTTTTTGATATCTCCGCCAAGATGAGATTCAGCGCCCATGTATGTTGTGGCGTCGTCAGGAGAGAGAAAGCAGGCAAGTCCGTTAACGGTCATTCCGTCCGGGGTTGTTGCATTGTTGCAAGCGAACTTATCATCGCCCATCGAAATTAAGTAAATTTCGTCGGGAAACGACCCAAACGAACCCATCATATCCTCTTCAAGTGAGGTGATTAATGGGTTGTTGAGGAGCTCAATTGCCAACTTTCATCCTCTGAACAAACTGGGCAAAGTAAGGGCGAGAATCCCAGGGTCCCGGAGCTGCCTCGGGGTGATACTGGATGCTCCAAGCGTCCGCATCGGCTACCTTAATTCCCTCGACCGTATCGTCGTTCACATTGATTTGGGTTACTTCGGCCCTTGTACCATTAAGGGAATCCGGGTTGACTGCATATCCGTGATTTTGGCTCGTGATGGTTACCTTGCCAGTTTCAAGGTCTCGAACAGCATGGTTGCTGCCACGGTGGCCAAATTTGAGTTTATACGTTTCGCCGCCGACCGCATGACAGAGCAATTGGTTTCCTAAACATATTCCAAACATTGGACGAACGCCTAAAAGCTGTTTGACAGTTTCGATCACGGGTTGCAACCTTTTTGGATCTCCCGGACCTGGACTAAGCAGAATTCCGTCCGGATTGTGACTCAAGATTTCGTCGAAGCTGGTGTCGCAAGGAACGACGATTGGGCGACATCCTGCGCTCCAAAATCGTCTCAGAATGTTGTACTTTAAGCCACAATCTAATACTACGAGCCTGGGTCGACCGGCCGGATCTTCATCGCTCATGTCTTCCCTTCCCGATGATCCCCATTTATACGATTCCTTCGTCGTCACCAAGGCAACAAAGTCGCTATCTTCATACTTTGCCGCTTTCGCTAATATTGACTTGCCGTTTTCGGGGCTATCACAGATCACGCCCATCGTGACGCCCGCACTTCGGATGTGTTTGGTGATCATCCGAGTATCCAGACCTTGAATACCGGCAATATTCCTTTCCTTGAGTAGCTGGTCAAGACTTTTTGCCGATCGCCAGTTGCTAGGTTCGTCGCAAGCCTCTTTGACAATGAATCCCGAAACTTGAATTCGATCAGATTCAAAATCATCGTCATTGATGCCGTAGTTTCCGACCAAGGGATAAGTCAACATCACTATTTGACCCGCATAACTTGGGTCTGTGAGGATTTCTTGGTAGCCGGTCATGCCGGTGTTAAAGACGACTTCACCTGAAGAATTGGTAGCGGCTCCTAAGGCAGATCCCGGGAAAATTGAGCCGTCACTAAGGAGAAGAAATCGCTTCAAACTAAAGGCAAATTTTACCCTTTTGGTGGTCGAACTTTTGCAGAAAATCCGCCAGTACTAGACATTTCGAAATCAATCTTCTGATCATCGATTTCAATCCCGCTAAAAATGATCTTGCCGATCTCAGCCGGAACGCATGGTTTACAGCTTAGCCACCAGCCAGACTTCAGCTTTTTCGTCCATTTTGCCCCTTCGAGGGGGCTACGATCGATGCGAAATCCTGCAAATCCGTAAATGACTGTGTTCATGGCACCAGCTGCTCCCGTGTAGAAGTAAGTCCGCCCAACATTGTGCCGCTCGGAGAACAATTGATTTGGTCCCTTTGTGTACGGTTCCCAGCTCTGCCTCCAGGCTTGGTAAGCCTTTTGGGGTTGTCCGAGCCTTGCATAAATTGTGGCGATAATTGAATGCCCCATTGCTGGACCATTTTTACTCAGTCCAGGTTCAAATCGTTGGAGCATCGTCAAAGCTTGCCGCTCCGCATCGGGATACTGAAGAGGATAGATGCCCAGTAAGCCAGCGACTTGCTGATAGTCCCGCATTGGGTCATTGTCGTAATTGAGAAACGACTTTTCATCCTTGGGCAGGTAGTAGCTTGGCTTGGCTTTCCACCCGCCACCATTGGTAACCCACTCGGCAACGAGATTTGTATACAGGTCGTTATCGCCCGTAAATTTCTCATTTGGTGATGTAACATCCAGGATCTCAAGTCCTCGCTGGGTTCTCACAGATCGTAAATCGTAAAATGTTTGAACTCCAGTTACAACTGGGTTTACTTTTTGCGAGGACACCAGCCCCATCGCTTCGGCTTGCTTGAGCCCCCAAACGACTCCTCCGGAGACGTGATGCTGAAGCTTTGTTTTTGCGATGCAGACTTCTTTGCCGCTAACCGATGACTCCCAAGGAAACATCATCGCGCTAGGTTGTCGTTCATGGTTTTTGTTTGCGCTATATTCTTGAAAATTCTTCTTCGCTTGTTGCGCTCGATCAAGCCTGTATTGAGTCATATCACGGACAACGGTGGGATCGAGGAACAAAAATGCGGGCAGCATCCAGACGTCCATATCCCAAAACGTATGACCAAAGTAGAGATCATTCGAGACACCGAATGGACCGAAGCCGTATTCGGCAACCGGAAGGGTTTTGCGGCCTCCCGCCAATATCAAATGCCGGGACATTTCTCGTACTGCCGCCATGTCTTCGGGAGTTCCGACGATCTGGATTTTTGGCGCAACCTCGCTAACTTCTGACTTCGGGACACCGGTTTTCAGTTCAAATTGAAGTTTTTCTTCTCCGGTCGCTTGGTAAGTTGTGGGCTGCCAATAGTGGTCTTTGCCATCGCTCGTGACTTCGGGGATGGTTCGCTCCGGCGCATACCGGACATCCAAAGTCCGCCAAGAACTAGGGGACTTCTTGTCAAAGATCAACACGCTTTTTTGTTCGGAAGACGAACATCCAGCCAAAACGCATAATCCAATGAGACAGGCTCGTTTATCGACCAAGATCAACGCCTTTGGCGACTGCGGCAACAATTGGACTAATGTCCTTGGTAAGTTCAATGATTCTCGCTCGGTAAGCTTCTGGAACCCGACCGCTCAGTGTCGTCATTGCTTTCACTCGTGATCCACTATGCGGAGAATTGAGTCCAGATCCTGCTAATCTCAACGCCTCTTCCGAACCGACGGTTCCAAGCATCTCAATTCCCATAATCTGTGATCGCTCGTCTGTTCTGCCAACAAGTTGCTTGCCTAAGGCAAGGCCCCTGGGGTACTTCGCGATAAACCTTATAGCCTGAGTTCGGATGACCAAATCATTGCTCAACATGAGAGATTCCATCGTAGAAACAAGTTTTTCATCACCCAAAACACTTATCGCTATCACTGCGTCCTGAGCCGTTAGCGCATCTCCTGACAAAACTAATCCCGATATCGGATCGGTAAATTCTGTGGCTCCAATTGCCATGGCGTATCGAGTGGCTATTCTACGCGTCACTTCGTTTTGCAAGGCAGCGCCAATGAGGCTCCGCAATTCTTGACTCTTTGTTTGCATCGCGATTTCAAAAAAGGCAAGCTTTCCAAATGCAGTTGCCGTCGCTGCCCGTTCACCGAGGACTCGACGCGCATCCGGAACGTTGGCGACAATATTCGCAGCGACACGCTTGGAACGAGTATTGGATTGATTCGCCAATGTATCGCAAAACCGAATGAATGCCGGCAGGCCAATGGCATTCAACTTTCTGCTCGCATCATTGGCGTCTCGTCCAGCTGCCTGAACCTTTTCCCACAATTCATCAATTTCAGCTTCAGGTGCCTTTACGGACCCAGGCTTTGCAATCGGAGCACTATCTCCGCCTTGCATTTCTTCGCCATTGATTGAGACGCTAAAGTCTTTAAACGTTGCCGTTCCGGGAATTGGACCAAGAGCAATGTGGTTGTCTCCACCAAAATCAGCAAAGAGCCCGATTCCAAATCTGCCGTTCACTTGAATTCCAACCCCAACCGGACCTGAGAAACTATCCGACCCTTCGGCATCTAGGTAAATTGCCACCGCTCCTTCCTGAGCTGATGCTGGCTGGCTATCATGGGCGGCAACTACATCATTCCCGGCACGATCGAGGACTAAAGCAAAACTTCGATCCACTGCATATGCATGACATTCTGACTCTCGAACCATGTAAACATCGTCGCCCGCCAAGTCAACCAATAGCGCTGAACCTTCCGAGGAAGCGAATGCTTGTGCTTGGCGCTGAGCGAAGTACGCATCCTCGCCCGCCAAATCATAAATACTTCCAATACCAAAGCCGGTCGAGCAAGCTTGAGCTTCAGATCCGGCCTCATAGAGGTCATCTCCGGCATTGTCGGTGATTAGCCCAATCCCGCCCGGCATGATTCCGGTAAATCCCTGGGCTCGACTCAAATACCCTTTTTGGGAAATACCATCGGGAATCAATCCGCCCGCACGATACCGGTCGTTACCTGCTGGATTAAACACCCAACCAACACCGCCCATCACACTAGCTCCTTGACCCAAATAGCCAAGTTTCATCGAATCCGTCCCCTTGCCTCCGATCGCCAATCCGATGCCGCACATTCCAAACCCTTGACCGAGGGATCGTGATTCCATTCGGAATGCTTGCTGAACTTGAATAACACCAACTCCGGCAAGCCCGGCACCAAAGGCAATGTTTTTTGCATTTAAGTCTGGTCGTGACCCTTCGAAGATGGCGAATCCAATACCCAAAATCCCAACCCCGCCTGATGCATCAATAAAATTTGTGGTGGTTTCGTTTCCAAAGTCTATTAATACTCCCGCGTATCCGATGCCAGCTCCATACCTTCCGGTGTATCGGTTTCGCCCGCCAAGGTCAATACAAAGGTTCGAATTCTTCGTCTCATGCAAATCGTCACTGACGCCCGTGACCTCGACATTCACTCCATTTTCGGAGAAAATAGCCTTGCCTACCCATCCGCTTGATACCGCTAATCTTAGTTTTGGCAACGAGTCTTGGATCACTCGATCTAATTGTAATGCTGCCTGCCTTATGGAGCCAAGGTTTACTTTTCCCAGTGCACCATACAAATTTTCTTGGGTGAGTTTGGGTTTCGTTGCGAAGTCAAATTGAATTCCTGTTCCAATGGCGGCCCATTGAGGCATTGATTCAATGACCAACCTTTTTTCCTCAGCAGATAACTTCTGCGTCGCATCTTTTATTTGGGCATTTGCTGCCGATATTGCGTGGACCAAATCGGAAACTGGCTCGGCCAACTCGGTCGGAAGCAGTGCAGCATTTTTGATTACCCCTTGGGATATGGCGACGGTGTCTCTGGCAATTGAATCTTTAAAGCAATCGATGAGGATTGCCGCTAACATCTTTTGCGAACTGACGTCCGCTTTGGCGTGAAGCGCCATGACTGATTCGGACCCCGATATTGGAGCGCCCAAAACTTTGCTACATAAATCAAGTCCTAACCTTGGAGAAAAGCTTTGGCGCGCAAAGCTTAGATCAGCGACCGTGTAACTGCCTACGGTGAGGACATCGTTGATCATTTGGTTCTCCCTGGGAGAAAATTGAGCCAAGGCATTGCCTGCCAAGAACAAAGCTAAACAACCAAAGATTCGCATGAATACCTAGCATTTTAACCAGTGTCGAGCCGTTCGGTATCTTTTTATTCCCTTGAATCGTCTCATTCATCGTGGGAAGACAGGTTATCGGTCAAAGTGCCGACTATGGAAGGCTGAAAAATCTATTTGCTATAGTCGTCTTTACTGGCCTGATTTTGGCTTTCGCTCGGTACCTGATATCTAAAAACCTTGCCGCTTTTTCGCCAAAAAATTCGAGCGAAAATATGAATTCAGTCAACCCTGTAGAACCTAATTCGAAGACCTATCGACCAGTTGTTGCTTCAAAAGGCTCTCTCGTACCAAAGGTTGTTCGATCCGAATACAACTACCTTCCCCTCATGGACATGAATGATCGCGGGGACTATCTATTCCTTGCATCTCCGGTTGGGGCACCGTACCGCGAGTTCCTGCATTTTTACAAAAGCAAGTCCGTTTCTTCTGGTCGGTTAGCGGCTTCCTCAAGATGGAGTCTTACTCCTAACGGAAACGTCGTAAAGAGGGTGGAGCAACAATCTCCCTTTGGTGCGGGAAGGATGAATGGCGGAATGGTGAGTTGGGCCTTCAACGAACTTCGATTCTATCGAAGATTTACCGACGATGGCTCGATGATTTTTGTCGACAGTAACCTCAATAAATCCAAACAACTTACCGCCAAGTTGGTCAAGGATCGAATTGGGTCAGAAACGAAGATCTATTACACTGCATCCTTTCCTCTCAACATATTGGAAATTGAAGAAAATGAGACGATCTGGTTCAAAAAATCTTTTGGGCAGAAGTCCGAGCAACGAGATGAACTCCTTAAATCTTCGGGTGGTAAAGTCGAAACTGTTCCCTATCCGATGGCTTATAGCACTGTTGACCGAGTAGCAGCAACTGGATCAATCATGACGGCAACATTTGGTAGCCCAAAGGGTAAGGACCCCGTCCGGTCATTTGTACGGCAGTCAAATGGTTGGAAGGAATTGCCTATACCGCCTGGTTTCATCTTTTCTTATGTTCAAAAAGTTTTCAACAATGGCTTGATTCTTGGGTTTGTAACCGATCAAAACCGAGCCGAAATGAAGCAAGTTGTTTGGAAAGAAGACTCGGTTGCAATCCTCAACGACTTGCCAGCATGGCCTAAACTTGGCCAGTTTTCCTTTGTGACTCGGGCAACGAGAAACGGAAACATATATGTTCGCAGCGTTCTTAGTACGGATGCAGGCACGAGTGAAAATTACCTTCTTAACATCGGATTTTAGTTCTTCGTAATGGTACTTATCGTCCGAATTGCGAAAGTGTGATTTCTTACGCTAAATTTGGACCAAATGCCACTTATAATCACCGGGGGGATATGGATAAGAAAGGATTGATATGGTTGACGGGAGTTTGTTTCCTGTTGGCGGGAGGACTTACCATTAAGTTCCTCAAAGGAGAAGTTGATATAGAAAGAGATGATGTCAAACCTTTGGTCGCGAAGAGCTATCGCCAGGCAGCGAAGCCAAGTGGGACCCTAACGGTCACGATCAATAGGGGCGACTCAACTTTGGGGCGACTCGTGGATATGAACGATCGTGGAGACTTACTTTTTTTGACCTCGCCTCGAGGCGTCAAACTTCGGGAATTTGCTCGCGAATTTGGAGGGCAAATCGTTGAAAAACGGCGAGTAGAAAGGAATATCGGTCTATTTCTTGGTCCAAAAGGACAGCTGATCCCAACAAATTTGGAACCACTCGGTGAAACGAATGGTCCCGAGGAGTTTCCATATTGCTCTGATTTGGATAGGCCCAAAGCCGGTCTTAATTCATCGCTTATCATTGTTCGTCGCAAACACGACGAAAAATCGGGGAGAGATCATTATGGACTCGATCAAGATTCCGAGGCGAAGATTTCGGCTAGGACCATCAACAGCAAACTTCAAACTGAATATTTGAAATCGGTTAAGAATGTTTCCTCAACCACTCAACTTGAAAGCAAATCGTACGTTGGGGGCCAACCCACCAACTCTTGAACTGGAAAACGCAGAGAATGTTAAGGAAGGATCGTCAGCAATTGTTCCTGGGTTGAGTAGCAAACTCTATAAATCTAACTCTCCGCTTACCCTTCTCGAACTTTCTGATGAGGGCACAATATGGATTCGCGAGCGCAATGGAAACAATGCAAATGGAAATGACAAGCTCATCCGAATTGACCCAAAAAGCTCAGAAGAAATTAGATTCCCCACTGGCTATAAAGACGTCATGAGAGTTGCCAATACTGGAGCCAACCTCGTTGCCACATTTGGCAAAATCGAAGGTGATCAACCTAAACGAGCCCATTTGCGTGTTAACCAAGGCTGGCATGAGCTTCCCATTCCAGAAGGCTACGACTTCTCGTTCGTACAGAAAGTCCTGACGAATGGGGCAATGATTGGATATGTCACGACCGCGGATGGCAAGAATATTCGCCAAGTAGAATGGTTAGGCGATGCTTGCGTCATCTTGAACGACCTTCCGAATTGGCCGAAGCAGGGCCTGATGTCGGTCATTATTCTCGCCAATCGAAAAGGCGACATCTACGTTCGGAACGTGCTCAATACGGATACGAACGCCAGCGAATACTACTTACTTAACGTGTCGATCACACCCTAGCCAGTATCAAAAACATAACCGAAATACCATACTAAAACTAGGTGGCGATGAGAACCAGACACTTAAACCCAAAGGGCTTTATATTTGGACTAATCATGATTGGAGTTGTCTTATGTGGAACCGGATGTGGAAACCACGATGCCTCCAATGATCTCGAAGGAGAAGGATCACAAAATTCCTCCTATAATCCTCAAAGAACCTATAAGCCGGGAAATCCTCCTACCGGAACGTTTACAGTTACGATTGAACGCCTGCCTCTCACTAAAGGAAGATTGTTGGCAATGTCGGACAATGACGTACTTTTCTTTAACCGGTATACTCAAAACCAAGAATATGTCTTTGTGACTGGCAAAAAAGAACAACTTATTCAGAGGGTACCGGGTGATGCTGACCCACATTTGCTTCCCAAGGGAACGGTGAAGATGACTCACGGACTTCCTATATCTAGCTCGAATGCTACAGATACTTTCTTTAATGACGGGTCATTTTTAACGGTGGACGTCAAGAATCTTCCGGGTCGAAAACGGGCGACATACTACCTCAAACGGGATTGGCACAATGCCGTTCGCCTTCCGACGAGTTTTGCGCCGGTAACTCTCCTCAAGTCCCAAGAAATCTATCGAGCCGATAACCCGGTGCGCTTCCTTGAAAAAACTGAAAAGGACGTAATTTGGATTCAGGATCACAACGGAACGGATAGCTTTGGGGTTGATCAGCTCATACGATATGAAAATGGAAATGCCCAAGTGGTTGCTATGCCAGATGACTACAAAAATGTGTATCGCATTGCCCAAACTGGTGATCACATTGCGGCGACCTTTGGCATTGTCAAAGGCGAATTACCATATCGCACATACTTGAAAACAAGCTCCGGATGGACTCAATTGCCAATTCCCAAAGGGTACGACTTCTCCACGGTCAAAAAAATCTTCCGCGACGGCACGGTCTTGGGCAACATCTCAACTTCTGATTCCAAAAAATCAAAGAACGTTCTTTGGCAAGGCAATAACCTTGTAATTCTGGACGACTTGCCCGGATGGCCAAAACAAGGTATGAAATCAGATTGCGAAATGGTGAACCGCAACGGGCTGACCTACGTGGTAGAAAATAACGGCCCTGGCAATCCTAGCGCACCCTATCTCCTCAAGATTCACGTGAATTGACCGCTTACGCCAACAAACCCATTGCCGATCGAACTTCAACCATTGTTGCCGCCGCGACTTCAGCCGCTTTTTCGGCTCCTTGGCGCAGAATTTCTCTTACCGAAGCGTCGTCCAGTTCGGCTCGCCGCTCGCGCATCGGTCGGAAGTACTCGTTGACTGACTCAATACACTCGGTTTTATTCATCATGCATCCACGAAGTCCTTGCCGATCCTCTTCCCATTGGTGTTCCCAATTGGGCGAATAGACCTTAAGGTACTGACAAACCGCGCATCCCTCGGGAATGCCCGGATCATCCTTTTTGATTTTGGTCGGGGTTGTATAGGCAGTCTTAATCTTCTTGGCGGTCTCGTCCGCAGTATCCGCAATGTTGATGCAGTTGTCGTAAGACTTTGACATCTTGCGCATGTCAAGACCGGGCAACTTCGCCCTTGTCTCGTCCTCGGGAATCAGATACTTATAAACCGGAAAAATATCATGCCCATACAGGCGGTTAAACCGTTGCCCAATATCGTTGCCAATCTCAAGGTGTGGTGCTTGATCGCGACCAACCGGAACCCCATAAGGGCGGTAAAGCAAAATATCCGACGTCTGCAATACCGGATAGCCAAGGAGACCGTATGGTTCCCTTTCTGCTCCATCCATTTCGTCACGCTTCTCTTTGTAAGTCGGAGTTCGCTCTAACCAGCCGAGCGGGGTCATCATGCTAAACAAGACGTGAAGTTCGGCATGCTCCTTGACGTGGCTTTGAACGAAGATTGCGGATTTACTCGGGTCAAGGCCAGCCGCGATATAGTCTTTCGTAATCTCTAATGAGTTTTGCCCAATCTGGTGGGTGTCGTCCGACATGGTCGTCAGGGCATGCCAGTCGGCAACCATGCAGAACATCTCATAACCTTGGTTTTGGAGGTTGACCCAGTTGCGCAAGGCACCTTCGTAGTTACCAATATGAAGGCGAGGGTTTGTCGGTCTCATGCCGCTGAGGATTCGTTTATTCTCGCTCAAAACTAAATTCCACCTCCAAGCATAAATCTAAGTGTGCCGCCAACGGTAAATAACATGTAGCTTCCTATTGGATCGAATTTATCTGTTTTAATGAAGATAAGGGCCAAAAATATAAGCATGCCGGGACCGTGGCAGAACTTATACCATTGGTTTCGTTGGATCGGCGGCAACATTGCACCCACTAGCCAGTGACCGTCGAGCGGTCCGAGGGGAATCAGATTAAAGAAGAAGAGTCCCAAGTTGACGATGAGAGATAAGAAAGCATATGCGGCAGCGAAATGACCAATACTCGAAAATGCGACCGATGTATTAAGAAATCCAGGACCGTCAGTAACATCCCTTATCAGTTGGTTTGAGATCAAGCCACTCTTAATGAGGATGGCGCAAACCATGGCAATGCATAGGTTCGAAACTGGTCCCATGACAACAGAAACGAAATGGTCCCACCGGGGGTTCTTCATTTTACTGACGTTCACCATAACTGGCTTACCCCAGCCAATTCCTACGCCAGCGATGCTTGAAAGCACCATCATGATAGTGCCTATCGGGTCAAGGTGAGCGAGCGGGTTCAGAGTTACTCGCCCCTGAGATCTTGGAGTCATGTCCCCCGCCAAGTCCGCGAATTTTGCATGGCAAAACTCGTGAAGGGCAATTGCCGGAATAAATATCGACATATTTAAAACAAGTCTTAATACGTCAAAATTTTCAAACATTACAAATCACCTGGCACTGTTTCTTTGTCAAACATCTCTTCCCACGAATCTCGTCGAACAATTAATTCGTAAGTTCCATTGTGACGGATCAGCACGGTTCCAGGTCGCCGATATCGATTGTAATTGCTCGCCATTGTGGAGTTATACGCTCCGGTAGTGAAGACTTGAAGCAAGTCACCAGCCTGAATATTTGAAGGAACATTCACATCGACAAAAAGGCTGTCGGTTTCGCAATGTTTACCGGAAACCGTTACTGTCATTTGGGTACCAGATTTTGCTTCGGCTTGAACCGTGACGACTGCATATTTGGCATCGTACATCGAAGGTCTTGGATTGTCGCTCAATCCTCCGTCGACCGCAACAAATGTTCGCGTATTGCTTGGTGAAATCGGAACAGTTTTGATCGCTCCTACCGTGTAAAGTGTGACGCCAGCCTCAGCCACAATGCTGCGTCCAGGCTCCATGCCAATGATTGGCTCCAGCCCCCCCTTTTTGAGAATTGGAGTCATTCCACCAACGACGCGTTCGCAATATTCACGGATTGGCAACGGCTCATCGTCATCCAGATATTGAGCGCCAAGTCCACCACCAACAATAATTCGGTTTACGACGACTCCATGTTTCGACTTCATCTCCGCGGCAAACTCAGCCAGAAATTCTCCCGCAGCCCGCTGTGCCTCGTCGTCCAGAAGTTGAGAGCCAACATGGCAATGGATTCCATCAACCGGAATTTCGCGTTCGAGACAGTCAAGAAGAGCCTTCTCGGCAGAGCCATCCGCGATATTGAATCCGAATTTGGTGTCGGACTGACCAGTTGAAATCCTGGCATGAGTTTTGGGGTCGACACCTGGAGCAAGCCTTAGCAGGAAGTCCGCTTGATAGGGCAACTGGGTCAGGTCATTCCTACGATCCTCAATCAAATCGACGATCATCTCGATTTCGCCAAAGTGATCAATAACGATGTGGCTAATACCATGATCCAGGGCAAAGCGCAATTCCTCACGCTTTTTATTGTTGCCATGCATGTGGCACTTCGAGGCGGGAATGCCGGCCTTCATGGCGGCTCGAAGTTCACCTTCGCTTGCCACGTCAATGGTTGCTCCTTCTTGACTAGCAATCTTGAGCACCGCCAAAGTCGAGTTTGCCTTTGAGGCATAACTAAGTTCAGTCCGGCCATAAACTCGATCTAAGGCGTTGTGATATTGCCGAAATCGATCCCGAATGGTCCTTTCATCAAGAACATAAAGTGGAGTGCCGAATTGCTCACACAATTCTCGGGCTTGGACATCCGTCAACTTAAAACGAGAATCTGTGTGGTTCAATGCAACCTAAGATTACCTTTCGGCATAGAATAATGTGAGAGAGCACTTCTTGGAACAACACATACCGAAGCACGATAGGATAATTTTAAGCGATCAAGAATCGTCGTACTCGACTGGATACCAAGAAGAAGTAATCATTCTTCCGCCCGAACAGGAGCAAGTTGTACAAATTGAAAGCAAACGAAGCTTTGTCTTTTCTCTCCTTCTCCGAGTTGGTGGCTTGTGTATTGGTTCAGCGATGGCGTTGTTTTTCCTTTCTCATTATGTGCCCGCTGACATTGCGACCCTTCAAGCCTTTTCCTTGGCTTCTAGTGCCTCATGGTTTTTGTTGGGGATTATTGCTTTGGCATTGAGCCGGATCTATGTTAACTGCACTAAAGATCAGACCCTTTCGATTGAAGAACTCAAAGCCCAGTCATCGAAAATCATCAGCAAGCCATTGATGAGCTATTTGGGCTGGACATTCTTCTTCTTCGTTTTTGCTTTCTTCGGGCCAAGCTGGTTCCGATGGGTCGCGGCGTGGTTCATTTTCAACGCCGGAGCCAATCTTAAGTTCCGCAAAAGCGGATTCTTGAACTTAACGTCGTGGCCAGCGGGTGCGGCGAGATTTCAATCGTTCAAGTTCAGGAAATAGGTGCTTGCTACGATTACAAGTGGTAACTCGAGATTCAAATATCTGCGTTTTGGCTAACTGGTCGGGCAAGTGACTCATGATAATAGTCACTTACCTTGCTAAAGCTCCCATTTTTAGATGATTTCAGCCAGAGTCTCTCCTGAATATTTGCCCCAACGGGGCAGTTCAAATTAGCCCAACACGAAGTGTTGGGAAAACTCGGCATCGCCTGCGAGCCAACGGTTCGCCTCAATCCAATAAAATAAATGCGTCATGCCTCAATCACTATCTCAAATTATTGTTCATGGAGTCTTTAGTACCAAACATCGAACTCCTTGGCTCGATGAAGAACTGAGTAAGTCGCTCTATGCTTACCTCGCAACAATAATGAATTCAAAAGAGCATGTTCCAATCTTGATCGGCGGACACAAAGATCATGTTCATATGTTGTTCGGACTGGCTCGCACACTATCAATTGCGGACACGATCAAACACGTTAAGGTCAATTCTTCGATTTGGATCAAGGAAGAATTCGAAGGCCGGAAGGACTTTGCCTGGCAGAGCGGATACGGAGCGTTTAGCGTTTCCTATCCTTCCATAAGCTCGGTAATGGCATATATTACAGGTCAAGATGAGCATCACAAGAAACTTTCCTTCCAAGACGAATATCGCCAGTTGATGGAAGAACACGGGATCGCAATCGATGAACGATACGTTTGGGATTGGGGCGAACCTTTGGCTCGCGTATCCACTTGAAACTAACCTAGGGCTTCGCCACTAGGCTAATTTGAACTACCCCGTTGGGGTAAAAGAGGTCTTTATTTTCGCTTCACCTTGAATTACGTCAGCAGCAGAAATGCATTTCTGCACGTGATCCATAGGGACCCTCATACCGATAACTTCAACAAATACCCGTCCGCCTCGTTTCGGCTGTCGCGCCAATAAAGCTCGTCAACTTGTTCGATCTTCACCCACTGGCTCCCCTTCGCGACCATCACATCGTTGTAGTATGTTACTTCCGCCCAGCCAAACCCAATCTGACCAATGGTTACGTCTTGCTCGTTACCCCCGTTGATCGCTATCCGGATCACTTCCCCGCTTTTAAATGCCTTAGAAAAGATATCCGCAACTTCTTCAGAGTCAGAAACCGGGTCGACATCATCGGGAAAAGTTGGAAAGAAGTCTTTAAGGAGAGTCAGTCGCTCTGCATAAACCGGATCAACATCGAAATACTGAGTTTCCGCCAACTGGTAAGTCTCGATTTCTTCGTCGCGACCATAGACATCGAGTTGCTGAACGATATAAGTAGTCTCCGTGACTTCAAGAATTCGCCCCCACAACATGAATTCTCCATCGAGCCAAGGGCAAAAGCCAACTGCTGTGCCGCTGGTTACAAGTTCATTCAATTTGTCTAAAAGGGGATTCATTCCGTAGAGTTTACATAAATGTCACAATGAGATGATGAAGCGCGTCGTGATCCTTGGCTCAACCGGAAGCATCGGCACGCAAACTTTAGACATTATTCGCCAGTTTCCTGACCAGTTTCAGGTTGTAGGCTTAGCCGCTGCCCGAAACGAACAACTTTTGTCAGAGCAAGCCGCAGAGTTTAAAGTTAATCAAACTGTCCTTTTTGAACGCGATGGAATGGACGCGTTGGTTGCCCTCGCAACTCTTGAAAAAGCAGACATTGTTGTTGTCTCGGTTTCCGGAGTTATTGGTCTACTTCCGACTTTTGAAGCAATTAAAGCCGGAAAACACATTGCCCTTGCAAGCAAAGAAGTGTTGGTTGCCGCCGGGGAAATTGTCATGCCACTGCTTAAGGAGCATAACGTGACCATGACCCCGATTGATAGCGAGCACAGCGCGATCTTTCAATGCCTGCAGGGTTACCGACCGGACCAAGTCAGTGAAATTATCCTAACCGCAAGTGGCGGTCCCTTCCGAGGTCGCAGTCGAGACGATCTTAAAGAGATTACCGTTGCCCAAGCGCTCAATCACCCAACTTGGAACATGGGTGGCAAAATCACGATTGACTCGGCAACCCTTATGAACAAAGGACTTGAGATGATCGAAGCCAGATGGCTTTTTGAAGTCGAAATGGACCAAGTAGAAGTTGTCGTTCATCCCCAAAGCGTGATCCACTCAATGGTCAAGTTCACGGATGGCTCAGTCCTTGGCCAACTCGGTTGGCCGAACATGAGGCTTCCAATTTTGTACGCACTCACCTACCCCGAGCGACAACCAAATGACCTCAAAAACTGGGATCCGACCGACACTCCAAACTTGACCTTTGAAAGGCCGGATGAAATTGCCTTCCCTTCGTTAGCTCTTGCACGAGAGGCGGCAAAAGTCGGTGGCACTTTGCCAGCTGTGATGAATGCCGCAAATGAAGCCGTTGTCGCTGCCTTTTTGCAAGGAAAGTGCGGCTTTTTAGACATCCCGTCCGTAGTAGAAAGGGCAATGTTGGAACATTCAACGTCCTCGGCGACGTTAACATCAATATTGGATGCCGATCGCGAAGCGCGAATCAGTGTTGCAGTGGCCTTAGGAAATTAATCTATGTTGATGAGCTTGTTGACTATTGTCGTGTTCTTACTGATGTTTTCGGTCCTTGTGGCCGTACATGAACTCGGTCATTACTTATTCGCTCGCAAGTTCAACATGGGGGTATCTGAGTTCTCCATCGGGATGGGTCGCCCCATCCTAAAAACGTGGATGAAAAAGAAGTACACCACAGAAGCTGGAGAGGAACAAGAAACCCACTTTAATATCCGAGCTTTCCCTTTGGGAGGGTTTGTAAAGATCAACGGCATGGAACCCAATGAAGATGGCACTGAATCCAACCTTCCTGACGGATTCTATAAAAAGTCACCTTGGCAAAGAATTGTCGTTTTACTTGCCGGCCCTATTTTTAGCCTAGTCTTTGGATGGATGGTTTTAGTTGGTGTCTTCGCCATTTCCGGCATCGATCAACCAAATAACGTCGTGGAACAGACCGTTAAAGGTCAACCAGCCCAAATGGCTGGAATTGAGAAAGGCGACAAGATTCTGGCTATCAATGGAAGTCCTGTCAAGACCAGCCAAGATGGTATCTCGCTCATTCGAGCTTCAAATGGAAGTCCAGTACTCTTTAAGATTGATCGAAAAGGGGAAACCAAGGAAGTAAAAGTCACTCCAACAATGTCTGCCGAAGAAAGGCAAACAATGGATGAAGATGGATTCCCAACCGGCGAGTTTAAGAAGCAGCCCCAAGTGGGAATCATGTTCAGTTTTGAACATGTAAATCCTGGACTTGTTGCCGCAATGGGCGAAGCCGCTGACTTTCCAATCCAACAAGTACGGATGATGTTCAAAAAAATCACTCGACCAAAAGTTTTGATTGAGAACTCTACCGGCGCGGTTGGCATGGTTGCCATCACCAATCAAGCGGTTCAAAGCGGATTGTCAACAGTGTTTCTGTTAACGGGAATGATCAGCCTGTCCCTCGGAATCTTCAACCTGCTCCCAATCGTTCCGTTAGATGGTGGCCAAATCATGTTGGCCCTCGTCGAGATTCTTCGGGGTGGAAAGAAAGTCTCAACTCATATACAGACAAAATTTGTCATCGTTGGTCTGATTCTAATGGGTTCGTTGTTTATTTTCCGGCTATATAAAGACATGTATCAATACGTTTTGCCTGGAAAAGAAAACCTAATTTCAGGACCCAAACGGCCAGATCCCACGCCAGATTCCAATGGTGCCGCTACGAACACTCCGTCCGTGAACGCCCCAGTCAAGTAAACTCTTAAGCTCAGAACGATGAGTAACGAAGAGTCATTTTGGGATATTCGGCTGGACAAGCTCCAGCGGCTAAGAGAACTAGGCTTCGATCCATATAAGATCGAGCGTTGGGATACCCCTAAATCGGCCGACAAACTGCATGCTGACTTCATCGAAGGCACCGAAGTCTCGTTTGCGGGACGCATTTCGTCATACCGAGACATGGGCAAGGCAGGCTTTGCTCACATCAGTGACGGCGAAGGCAAGATTCAAGCCTACTTCCGTCGTGATGAACTCGGCGACGAAGCATACGATGCTTACAAGCTCCTCGACCTTGGCGACCATATCGGAGTCAAAGGCAAGCTCTTTCTTACCAAGACCGGTGAGCAATCGATTCACGCCTCGTCTTTCCACCCACTCAGCAAGGCAATGCACCCACTGCCGCTAGGTAAGGAAAAGGACGGTCAAGTCTTTTCGGGGCTTCAAGACATTGAAATTCGGAACCGTCACCGTCACCTCGACTTAATGGCAAACAAGGAAAGCCGAACGAAATTACTGAACCGATCAAGAATGGTAGCGGCTGTGCGGTCCTACTTCAACGATTGCGGCTACTTGGAAGTCGAAACACCACTCCTGCAGCAAGAGGCAGGAGGAGCGGCGGCAAGGCCGTTCCAGACCCATTACAACGAGTACAACATCGACGTTAAGCTCCGGATTTCGCTTGAGCTCTATCTCAAGCGAATTATTTGTGGCGACGTTCCAAAGGTATACGAACTTGGTCGGGTTTTCCGAAACGAGGGCGTGAGCTATAAGCACAACCCCGAGTTCACCATGCTCGAGTTTTACGAGGCTTATGCAAACCTCGAAGACATGATGACGCACGTTGAAAACTGCTTCAAGTACGTCACGTTTTCGGTATTTGGCACGACGAAGATTGATGTCCCCCATGAGGATGGCTACGTTTCAATCGACTTCAGTCTTCCATGGGCGAGAGTCGACATGCTCGACGAAATCGTCAAGCACACCGGTGTCTATCGAGACCAGCTCCTTGAACTCTCGACTGCGGTAGAAGCGCTTGGGGCAGGTGCTCGCGTGAATCCTGTCACTGGAAAGCGAGTGGTTCCAGGCGAAGAGCGAAACCTTGGTGGTTTGCTGGAGAAACTTCTCGAAGTCTACGTTGAACCGACTTTGATCCAACCAACCTTTGTCATTGGCTATCCACTCGAAATCTCGCCATTGGCAAAGAAAGACCCGAACGATCCTCGATTCACTCGACGGTTTGAGGGCTATGCGTTGTGTAACGAAATTTGCAATTCGTTTAGTGAAATCAATGACCCCATCGATCAACGAGAGCGATTCGAATTCCAAGCCGGTGAAGCCGCAGCGGGCGACGAAGAAGCCCACCCGATGGATGAGGAATTCTTGTATGCGCTTGAATGTGGAATGCCACCAACCGGCGGATGCGGAATCGGTATCGACCGAATGGCAATGCTCCTGAGTGGATCACAAACCCTTCGTGAAATCTTGCTCTTCCCTTACATGAGACCGGTAGACGCGAATACCGAGTTCGAAACCGAGAAAAAGGATTAAGAAATGGCCCAAGACCCAAATGCCCCGCTTTCGAGTGAAACAGATTACGCAGGGTACTTGTGCCTTGAGCCAATCCTTGCATCCCAGAAACCAAAGTCAAAGCAGCATGACGAAATGCTGTTCATTATCCAGCATCAGACTTCTGAACTGTGGATGAAATTAGTGGTCCATGAGCTAAGAGCTGCCGTTGCCTACGTTAAGAATGACGACCTTGAACCTTCATTTAAGGTCTTGAGCCGAGTGAAGCAGATCATGCGCATGATGTTCGAGCAATGGGCAGTACTTGAGACAATGACCCCGAGCGACTACGCACTGTTCCGTAAAGCTTTAGGACGAGCAAGCGGTTTCCAGTCTTATCAGTACCGAATGATCGAGTTCTTGCTCGGAAACAAGGATACTCAGGTCATGGGGCAACTCAAACAAAGACCAGAAATTGTCGAGATCCTCACCAAGGACCTCAATGCTCCAAGTCTGTACGAAGAATTTCTGCGATATTTGGACCGAAAAGGAATCGATATCCCCACCGAGTGTGTAGACCGTGACTTTAGCGTTCCGCGTGAAGAAAGCAAAGCCTTGGTAGCTGTTTTTAAGAAGATTTACGACAACCCTCGGCTCCATTGGGGTGCCTACGAAATGTGCGAAAAGCTCATCGACATTGATCAGATGTTTCAACTTTGGCGATTCAGGCACATGCAAACGGTCGAACGGATTATTGGGTTCAAAATGGGCACTGGCGGTTCGCAAGGTGCACCATATCTGCGCGAACGAGCACGGGTTCACCTCTTCCCCGAGCTTTGGTCAGTTCGAACCGAGGTCGAAGACAAGGAGTTTGAGTAGTTCCTTTTTTGGGAGTGCTCTTGCCTGCAAGAGCTTTGGTCTGGAGGAACGAAGTTCCCAGAGCCTGCTTCGCTGGTACAGTTGCTCCGACAGACTAAACTAAAATCAAACCATGTCCAGGCTTCCACTAACCAAAGATTCAATCGAACTCGAAATCCGTCCCCTATTTTCTCGGGTCCTCAGTGCTCATTCTGGCACCGCTTACTTAGCCAATCACTCGCTCGGACGCCCGCTTGATGCAACTTTTGCCAACATTTCACGAGGTGCCGAAGCTTGGGCCGATCAACTAGATTCCGCTTGGTCAGACGAGCATTGGATGGGCGAATCGACAAAATACCGAAGTTTAATTGCTCAACTTCTTGGCTTATCTGACTATTCATGTGTCGTCCCGAAAACCTCGGCGGGACAGGGTCTTCGGGCGGTACTTAACTCCTTCCCCGTTAACCGCCCCATCAACGTCGTTGCAACGCGCGGCGAGTTCGACAGCGCCGATTTCATTCTGAAAGCCTACACCGAAGCAGGGCGAGCCAATGTTCGGTGGGTCGAATCTAGCGCATCTGAAGGCTCTGTTCCCATTTTTGATGCCAGCGATATCCTCGCGGTAATTGATGATTCAACTGACCTTGTCGCGGTATCCGCGGTGATGTTTGGTACTGGACAAATCCTGAAGGGCATTGAAGACATTGTTGTAAAAGCTCATCAGCACAGCGCGTTGGTGCTGGTGGACACATATCATGCCCTTGGCGTCTTCCCCTTCTCGATGACCAACCTCGGTGCTGACTTTTGCGTTGGCGGATGCTACAAATACCTTCGGGGCGGGGCGGGCTCATGCTTTCTTGCCATCGCTCCTCATATTCTCGCTTCCGGGCGAAAAACTTTGGATACCGGATGGTTTGCCAAACGTGATACGTTCAAGTATGAGAGACTCGACTCTGCAGAGCGGGGCGAGGGTGGCGACGCCTGGCTAGAAAGCACTCCGCCAGTACTGGTTCCCTACCAAGCTACCCCCGGACTAGAATTCACCCTTAATATTGGAGTTGATAGGATTCGCACATACACCTCCGAAATTGTTGCCAATATCCGAGAAACATTCCTACAAGCAGACATGCCGGTCTTCACTCCGAAGAATGCCGACGACTGGGGTGCCTTTGCGTTATTGCCGAGCGAAGACCCACAAGGGCTGAGCCAGAGATTAAAGAATCATCAAGTTAACACCGATGCCCGGGGAGCATTCGTCCGATTTGGACCTGATTTATTGACTACTGACGCTGAAATTAAGCAGGCGGTCGCGGCCGTACTAGCAGAAACAAAACGTTAGCGATAGGGCTTGCCAGTAAAGGCGAAGAATTTGAATTGATATTTCAATAAATATTGAAATTACGAAATACTCGTGGTAATCTTGCGGAATGGACGACTACGATCATCCTAATCACCCCCAAACAAAAGATTCAATTTATAGCAGTCGAGATTTTGCTGGGAGCATCATTGGCGCGGTCATAACGGGAGCGTTGATTTTACTGGTTTGGTATTACCTAGGAAAGCAAAAGGACTTTACCGGGACATACGGCACCGGGATCTTTCTAGTCTCGCCAATGCTCTGCGGATTCATTGCTGGCGCAATTAGTAATTGGAACGAGGCTCGCCCAACTGCAACAACTTGGCTCTCATCACTTGTTCAATTCCTCATATCTTGCTGCGCCTTGCTTGTTTTCGGCATTGAAGGGGTCGTATGCATCGTCATGGCTTCGCCACTGATTTACCCAATGTTTGCCCTCGGCACTTTCCTTGGACAAATCGCAATGAACCTCAAAAGAGGCAGTCGTAGACTATTCGTTTCAGCTTTGCCCGTGATCGTCGGTATGGGAGTCGCCGCTAACGCAATGGACCCTTATGCAGCAACAAAAACTGAGTCAACGACCTACATTGTCAATGCCACCCCAGATAAGATCTGGCCACTTTTATTCGATCTCCATGATTTGCCCGAGCCTGACCAATGGATTTTCCGGACTGGTATTGCCTTTACGATAGGAACCCATGCCAGCGGTCAAGTTGTCGGGGCCTCTCGCCAGTGCATTTTGACAACCGGTACCATGAACGAAACCATTACCGCTCTCGAGGTCAACCGATACATGCGGTTCGATGTTCACAACACTCCGCCTTCAATCAAAGAATCAAACCCGTTTCACGATATTCACCCTCGCCACGAGACAGGAAGTTTCAAAGTTCATTGGGGCGAGTTTAAGCTCGAACCACTGCCAGGAGGACGAACAAAGTTCACCGGAACAAGCACCTATTCATACAACATTTTCCCTGCTTGGTATTGGGGACTCATCACCGATACCGTCGCAGAGCAAATCCACGTTCGGATGATGGGCGAAATCAAGCGACGTGTCGAACCTAAATAGGAATTCGATCAAGCGAAACGATGAACTGAATTCCGGGAATAATTTTCTTGCTCAGACGGTCATCGTTGGTCACAAATAAATCGCATTTGGCTGAAACCGCACAGGCAAGTTGAATCGCGTCTGGAGCTTTGATATATTTGTCCCGACGAATAACCGCGTACTCCATAGCTGCGGCTCGATCAAAATCAATCACTTCAATACCCTTCCGGTTAAACAGGTCATCATACTTCTGCTGCAATGCCTGGTTATCAAAAGCCAAAGGCTTTACCATGACCTCACCGATTGTCATTGTTGAAGTCACGGTAGTGTCTCTCCTTGCAATCATTCTTTGAGCCAACTTTGCCGTCATATCCGACATCGGCCCATAGTCTTCCAGTAAGTAGATGATTAGATTCGTGTCAAAGAAGACTCGGCTCAATCCCAATCGCTCCGCAAGCGAGCAACATATTCATCGGCATGTTCGTCGGCCCACAATTCCTTGCCACTTCCTCTTAACGCCAGTAGCTGATCGAGAAAACTTGGAGGCTCAGGCGATGCTTCATACCTACCCCTCGCCCAACTAACCAGGTTAAAATATCTTGGATCCAAGTCCCTCAACTCCGGAAACACTTTGCCATTTCGCTGGCGATTTGCCACGTCTGTCTTCATCAGCAACCTCCTGCGAGACTTTCCCGAAGCATATAGCATGCGATATTCACCTGGGTTTGGCGCCAAGTTCGCCACGCAATGCATTCGGACATGGGTGATAAATCCAGGTCGCACTTCACCATTGAGTCTTAGTTCGTTGGCTCTGTCCATAATTTGCTTCACAGAGAAGTCCTCGGCGTCGGGGTTTTCCTGATGAAGCGTAGCCACGACAAGGAACACCTCATCGGCCAATTTTAGCGAGAACCCTTTCTTGAGTGCGATTGCCATACATGTATTATACGTTTATACATGTAATACATGTATAAACATCAATAACAAACTGAAAACAAAAAAGCCTCAACCAATTGGTTGAGGCTTTTCTGTTTTTCGAGGTTGAAACTTATCGAGCGTAAAACTCAACAACTTGCTGCTCTTGGAAGAACTTAGGAAAATCTTCTCGCTCAGGGAGAGCGATGATCTTGCCCTTGAAGTTCTGCACATCGGATTCCATGTAAGCAGGAATCTGAGCGGCTTCGTAGTGGTTGTTCTTCGCAATGTCTCGACTTGATTTTCGGTCTCGGACCTCAATCACGTCGCCAACTTTAACTTGGAACGAACAAATGTTTACCAACTTACCATTGACATGGATATGGCAGTGGCTAACCATTTGTCGAGCTTGGAAAATTGTCTTCGCGTAACCAAGTCGCCAAACCGCGGTACCTAGTCGCATTTCAAGCAAACGAAGGAAGTTAAGGCTGGTGTTGCCATTCATTCGTTGTGCCTTCTTGAAGGTGTTGGAGAACTGCTTTTCCAACATGTTGTAGTACCGTCGAATGACCTGCTTTGCAAGCAGCTGTTCGCCGTACTCTGACCGTCGGTTGTTGTCCTTCATGTTGGGGCCGTGCTGACCAGCCGGGTATGCGCGTTTAGACGCAGGGCTCTTTGGCCGTCCCCAAATGTCGAAGCCGACCGTTCGGCATATGTCTGATTTTCTTCCTCGATAAGTCGCCATATCAAAAATTTCACGCGGAAACCCGCGAACTACAAATAATACACGAGTGAAGCACCGATTTGCTACGTCCAACTGTGAATAATTACGAGTTTCCGGTATAAGATAGAAACTATGACCGTTGGCGCAGTCGCTCTTGGGCTTGCAGTGTTTGCAAATACCCCTTCCTCAGCTCGACTCATTCGAGTACCAATTAAGGTCAATTTCCCCGCAGAAGGCGAGTTGTCTCAGGAATATTCCGAAATCAAGCCCGGAATTCTCTTCAACGAAGTCATCCCTTCCTGGAACATCGATAATGCGCCAAACGGGGCCATCAGAATCGAACTACGCATCAATACTCCAGCCGGAAAGACCAAATGGTATGTCCTCGGGAACTGGTCGGGAGACAAAGAATGGTCTCCCCGCCAAAGTACCGACGGACAAAAAGATGAATTTGCCAATGTCCTGACCGACACCTTTCGAGTCGCAAAACCAACAGATACCATTGACCTAAAAGTCACTCTCAAAACTCGAGAATCAGTCAACAAACCCAAACTCAAACTGCTCACCCTTTGCTTTTCAGACGCCTCAACCGTTAAGGAATTTGAAAGTTGGCCGAAATCTCGAAATTGGGGAAGCCTTACCGATGTCCCCCAACGCGCGCAAGGAAACTATCCAAACGGCAGTGTTCTCTGCTCGGCGACCAGCACATCAATGATGCTTTCGCACTACGCAAAACTCCTCAAAAAACCATCCATCGATCGAGACGTTCCCGAAGTTGAGGCGAGCGTTTGGGACCCCATCTATAATGGTGCCGGCAACTGGCCCTTTAATGCCGCCTACTTTGGCTCTTTCGAAGGGCTAAAAGGTTGCGTTTCTCGGTTCACATCGATGGAAGACCTAGAAATCCTTACCAAAGCCGGAATCCCGGTTGTGTGCTCGGTCAGTCTAGACCTCCTTCAAGGCAAAGGAAAGGGCAAAGAAGGTGGTCATTTAATCATCGTCGTCGGTTTCGAGCGAGACGGAACTCCAATTTTTAACGATCCAGCGTTCAAAACTGGAGTTCGAAAGACTTACAAGCGAGCCGATTTTGAAAGAGCTTGGTGCTATTCCAAGCGAACGGTTTACGTCATGGTTTCCGACCACACCAAGCTCCCCAAAGATATTCATAAAGTTTGGAGTTTTCGGTAGGACTTACGGATCACTTGCAACCGAATCTGCGTATCTACCATATTGAATATGGGAAAAGGGATGAAGAAGTATTCGAATATGTGGGCGATCGGTATTGTCGCGTTATCAATCATTGGTTGTGGCAAGCGGGATGAGGTCGTCGTTGAAGTACCGCTCACGGTAGCCAAAGGTGATGTTGGTATCACTATTATTGAAAACGGAACTGTCGATTCGGTCAAGACTGTCGAAATCAAACCGCAAGTTTCTGGTCGACTGATCAGACTTCTTGTCGATGAAGGCTCTGTCGTGAAGGCTGGCGATTTGGTTGCGATCATCGATCCTAAACCCACCCAACTTCAACTTGATTCCAGTCGGGCTCAATTAATCGGAGCCCAAAGTTCAGTTGATCGAACGTCAATCGAAATTAGCCAACGAATAACGACTTCTCGCGCCGCCGTCGTAAACGCCGAGGCAAGAGTCCGACAACTTGAGCTTGATTTACGGTCAGCCCCCGCCCTTCTTCAGGCCGAAATCAATCAAGCAAAAGCCAATCTTGCATCTGCAGTCCAAGATAAGGAACGTTTTCTTAGCAATTCGCAGCCGACTCAACGGGCGTCCGCAAAAGCAAACCTGGAAGAAGCAGAACAAAACCTCAAGAATGCTCAGATTGACCTCAAGCGACAACAGGAACTAGAAGACAAAGGATACGTTGCTACAAAGACGGTTGAAAGTGCATCTCTCACGGTAGAACTCGCCAAGGCACGGTACGGCAATGCGAAGACAGCCTACGATCGTATCGAGGCAGGATTTAATTCGGAACTGGCTCGCGCTGAAGAGTCGATCAAAAATGCCAAAGCCGCTCTTTCCCGAGCCAGCACCAATCTTTACACCTTGGACAGCAAACGCCAAGACCTGAGAAGCGCCAGAGCAGACCTTGACAAGGCACGAGCAGGACTTGCAGACCCGTCCGCCCTCGAAAAATCCAAGCTCCAAAGCAAGGCTTCGGTGATGCAAATCCAAGCGTCCCTCCAAGAAAACGAGCGCCTGTTAAGAGAAACCAACGTCTATTCCCAAATTTCCGGAATCGTAACAAAACGACTCCTTCAAGTTGGTGAGAACGCTACTGGATTGGGTCAGTTCAGCTCAGGCACAACCATCGTTCGCATCGAAGACCGAACTCAAATGAGGGTCAAGTTGGCGGTGAACGAAATTGACGTCGCCCGGCTCAGCATCGGAATGGATGCCGAAGTCAACGTTGATGCAGTTCCCAACAAGACATTGAAAGGCAGAGTGAGCAAAATCGCACCTGCCAAGCAAGTCGCCGAAGGTCAAACCGCATTAGTCGGTAGCGACTCCGTTGTTAAGTACGAAGTCGAAATCATGCTCGCCGAAGTAGATCCCGGACTCAAATCGGGAATGAGCGCGAAGTGCACCATGAGAGTGGCAAACAAGAAGGATGTTGTCTTCCTACCTTCCGAATACACCGAAAAGAAAGGTAACGACTACTTCGCTTACTTCCCTGCCGCAAATCCAAAGGATCCGAAATCGAAGCCGACCAGCGTGCCAATTAAAGTTGGTCTCGTGACTTCCAGCAAGATTGAGATCCTGTCCGGTATCAAAGTTGGCGACAGAGTTGTCAAGCCAGAATTCAAGGGACCATCCAGAAAGGGCTTTATGCAAATGGGACCAGACAATGATAGTGCTGATGCAAATAACGAAGCATCCAATAAGAGTGACGGAGCCAAAAAATGAGCATCCTACAGAGCGTGCTCGTCGCGCTCGACATGCTCAGGCTTCATAAGCTTCGCGCTTTCCTGACCATGTTCGGCGTCATTATCGGAGTTATGGCGGTTACCATTACAGTCATGATTTCGAATGGCTTTCAAGCCTACATGACCAACCAATTTTCAAAGATTGGTGCCCAAACCATTACCGTCTTTTTTGATGGTGGTTTTCGCGGTCGAGGACAAAGCTTAGGGAGGCTCGACGGACTGAAAACCGAGGACGTCAAGTATCTCCGAGACCGATGCTCAAGTCTGGACATTATTTCGCCAGCCGTGACCGTCAATGCCTCCAAAGTCTCCTATAGCGACAAAACTTTGGATGGTCCTCGTGTCACTGGTGGAGGTGTCGAGACCTTTCGATTGAACGGAACTGAGCTACAAAGCGGACGGTTTTACACCGATCAAGAGATGGATGATCGAGCCAACGTTTGTGTCATCGGAGTCGATGTTAAGGACAAGCTTTTTCCCAAAGAAGCCGCTGAAGGAAAGCTCGTCACTATCGCTGGCATTTCGGTTGAAGTTATTGGCGTTGCCAAAGTACAAACGGTGTTCGGCCAAAGTAACGGAAAAGATATCGCCCTTCCATTTACAACCGCCCAAAGCAAATGGATCGGCGGAAGACGGCTCGACTATATTCAGGCAACACCAAAGGCAGGAATAAAGCCCGAAACCGCAATGGATGACATTTGGAAGGCACTCATGCTCAAGAGTGGCAACAAAAAGGTCTATCGCGTCGATAGCGCCGAATCCATCCTCACCGTTTTCAACGGTCTCATCGCCGCTGCTGGAAGCCTCCTTTCTGCAATCGCTGCTCTGAGTCTTTTAGTGGGCGGAATTGGCATCATGAACATCATGCTCGTTTCCGTAACCGAACGAACCAAAGAAATCGGTTTAAGAAAAGCCCTCGGAGCAAAAAGCAAATTGGTTCTCACCCAATTCATTGTTGAAGCCGCCACCCTTGCACTCATTGGTGGACTGATTGGAATGGGAATCGCCTACGGGTTTGGTTCTGCGGTCACGCTGATTACTCAGCGAATGAAGTGGCCAAACGAAGGTGGGCTTGCCACCCCATTTCCCGTTTCCGCAGCTATCGGGGCCATGGGCTTCTCCGCGTTCATCGGTGTGATTTTCGGATTCTATCCTGCGCTATCAGCCTCGAAGCTTGACCCGATTGTTGCTTTGCGACGCGAATAATGAGTCACTGGAACTTCATTGTCATTCTTCGCCCAACTCGGCTAGGGATGCTAACAGGTGGTCCCACGCCCGCAGAACTGGAAATTGTGTCCGGGCACTTTTCCTACTACTCTGCCCTTGTCGCAGAGGGCAAAATGCTCCTTGCCGGTCGCTCACTCGGTGAGCCAGAACAGGTCATTGGAATCGGCATCTTTCACGCAGAATCGATGGCTGAAGCTGAAGTAATGATGAACCTTGACCCTGCTATCGTCGCAGGAGTCATGACTGCCGAAGTCCAACCCTACGGGCTCGCCCTTCTCACCCAAAACCCGCATCGCTTGCCCTAGCTATTGCACTCACTCTCAAATCCCCGTACAATAAATCCATGAACATCACCGATCACATCGCCGCACTTCAAAAAGAAATTGATGCGAAGAAGAAAGAACTAACTGCCCTGCGACTTGCACTTCCCGCAACTCCGGTCCAAGATTACGACCTCAAGAATCCCGACGGATCAACCGTAAAGCTTTCTGAACTTTTCGGGGATTACAACGAAATGCTCCTCATCCACAACATGGGAACCGGATGCCCGTACTGCACCCTTTGGGCGGACGGGTTCAACTCATTTTGGCCCTACCTCAAGACCAAATGCGCCTTAGTTTTGACGTCACCCGACCCAGTCGCCAAGATGGCGCCATTTGTGGCCGGTCGCAAGTGGGAATACCCCGTCGTTAGCCTCGACGGAACGACCTTAACCAAAGACTTCGACTTTGCCGACTCCGAAGGAGGAACCAATCCCGGAGTAACGGCCCTTACCAAGCACGCCGACGGCACCATCACCCGCAAAGCTCAAGCCGAATTTGGTCCCGGAGACGACTTCTGCGCGGTTTGGCCACTCATCGACCTTCTCCCTGGCGGGCAAGGCGAATGGGAACCGAATTACCACAAATAAGCAATCATGAAACGATTTCCAATCTGGGCGATTTCATCCGCAGTCCTCGGCGGCATAATCATATCCCTTTGCCAAGGCGAGCTCAGTGGACCGCTAAAGCATGTGGTTGCGGGCATTGGGGGCGGATTCTTCGGTCTCGCCCTGATCCTAGCCCAAAAGCACGCGAAAGTGAAGAGGTAAGAGGCACTACCGTCTTCCGCTTTTCCCTGCTGAAAGCTGATGACTGACAGCTGAAAGCTCTGCTAACGGCGCGGGTATCCTTCCTATTCCCATGATCAACTCCATTTCCCTCGCCCAAGTTAAGAACATAGAAGGATTTTGGGGACGATATCTCGACGAATTCTCCGACAAGGGAATCGCAAGCCAATGGGATCAAATCGTCTCCACCGGGCGATTGGAGAATTTCTATCGCGCCGCCAGGAAGGAGAGTGGAACTTACGAAGGATATCGATTCAACGATAGCGATGTTTACAAGCTTCTAGAAGGCGCGATCTATGTCCAAAAGCTCAGACCCAACCCAAAGATCGCCGAAATCATCGAAACCGCGATCAAGGCAATTGAAGGTGCCCAAGCTGAAGATGGGTACTTAAACACCCATGTCCAAGTCAATCACCCACATCTCCAGTGGCGAAATCTGACCAACATGCACGAGATGTACTGCCTCGGACACCTTTTCGAAGCAGCAGTCGCCCTCAAAGAAAACCTTGGAGATGATCGGTTGATGGAAGTCTCGAAAAAGGCGGTCGCCTGCATCAAGGCAAGTTACGGGCCAGATAAGAAGCCAGGCTTTTGCGGACATCCAGAAATCGAGATTGCCCTTTACCGAATGACTGAAGTCACCGGTGACCTCCAGTTTGCCGAACTTGCCGACTGGATGATCGATATTCGCGGCCAACGACCATCGCCTTTTGAGCCAGAAGTAGCCGATCCTGAATTACAAACCATGTTTCGCGCCGCCAATGCGTTGATCGTGAAGAACGGTATCTATGATGGAACATACGCCCAGGACGACAAGCCAATTCGAGAGCAAAACCAAATCGTAGGACATTCAGTCAGAGCTGCGTACCTCTATGCCGCCGCCGCAATGAGCTCATCACGACGCAACGACACCGAGTTGTTTGACGCCATCCACACTATATGGGAGAACCTCACCGAAAAACGAATGTATATCACGGGAGGAATCGGTAGTACCGGTGCCAACGAAGGCTTTACCGATGATTACGATTTGCCAAACTTGAACGCCTATGCCGAAACTTGTGCGGGAATTGCCCTTGCAATGTGGGGTCGTCGAATGTTTGAAGCTTCTGGCAGTGCCGAGTACCTCGATGTCCTCGAACGAGTAACCCTCAACGGCGTCCTCAGTGGCGTGTCACTCGACACAACCCTTTACTACTACGACAATCCGCTCGAAAGCCGAGCTGACCACGAGCGGGAAAAGTGGTTTGGATGTGCTTGCTGTCCGCCAAACGTGGCGCGATTCGTCGGAAGCATCGTCCAATATGCGCTTTGGGAATCCGAACACACCATTTATATCGGAATGCCTATTGCCGGGACATTCAGTCTCGCCGACGGACTTGTCATGAAGATCGACTCCAACTATCCCCATGATGGCAAAGTATCCATCGGCTTCTCCGGCAAACCCAACAAAAAGAAGCTCGCCATTCGGATCCCCGACTGGAGCGACGAAATAAACGTCGATTTCCCTAATTCAACTGAGGGTGCGGAATACGAAAATGGCTTCATGGTTTTCCAACACGAGTGGTCAAACAATACTGTCCTCACACTCGATTTTGAAATGAACGTAAAGATGCATAAATCGCACCGAATGGTCATGGATAATGTCGGCCGACTCGCCGTTTCATTCGGTCCATCCATCTATTGCGGAGAAGAATTCACCCTCGAAACCGCCCCCCAACTCGCCACCTTTGACCTGGGAGATGAAATTAGGACGACCAACAAAACATGCCCGGATGGCTCAACGGTCCTTCAGGTTTCGGTGCTTCGCGAGACGCCTTCTCAGCATGGAGAACTTTACGAGGAGTTTGCTGACTCGGCAACGAAGCAAGGAACCATGAACCTCATTCCCTATCGAACATGGAACGGCAAAGGAAAGAGCTACATGCAGGTGTGGTTACGACACAACTAGCCGCCGTCAGGCATTAAAGCAGGGGTAAATTTCCGAGAAGGAAGATGCGCCAAATCGGCAATTCTGAGCAAGAGAACTCCCACCGCGTCACCAAATTCAAAGGTCGAAAGTGTGCCGTTCTTGCCGGTTACCAGCGGACCAACTGGCATCACGAATCCTTCCTCAATCAATTTCCCATGCCCTTTCATATCCAAATCCTTGCGGACCCTTGCGACATTAAATGCCACCTTAGTTGCCGATCGTTTGAACATTGGCTTCGTTTGCGTAACGAAAGCGTTAAACGCCACCAATACTTCGTTCTTCGTGATGGGATTCTTGTCAACAGGAATCTTAACCGGATTGGTTCCCTTTACTTTCAGCCCTGCGGCAAGTGCCTTCCATGCCTTCGCAAATACTGCATTTGCTTCGGCACGGCTAACGGGAGCCGAAGTCGACTTAACCGACTTAACCTGCTTGACTTTCAATTCTCCCGTATCCTTTCCTTGCCCCAATGAACTTGAAACGATCAGAAAGGCGGTCAAAATCAAAAGAATTGTTTTCATAACTGGGTTAAAGCTCCGCTGGACTTAATCTTATCAATATTCTCTATTGCTTGTCCAGTTCCAATCGCAACACACGTTAACGCGTTCTCGGCTACACGCACATTTATTTGCGTAACATCTTGCAAGTACCGGTCTAAACCACGCAAAAGCGCACCACCGCCAGTCAGAGTGATTCCCCGCTCAATGACATCGCTCGCTAATTCAGGAGGAGTTTCCTCGAGGACATGACACAGCTTTTCAGCAATTTGGCGGATCGGCTCGTTCAGCGCTTCACGGATCTCAACGCTACTAATTTCGATGGTTTTTGGAAGACCGTGAATCATGTCTCGCCCCCGAACCTCCATTTTTGCCTCTTGGGTCGCCGGATAAGCGGAACCAAGTCCAATCTTGATCTCTTCGGCGGTCATGTCACCGATCATCAAATTGTAAGCGTTACGAATGTGCTTCTGGATCGCTTCATCCATCTTGTTTCCCGCAACTCGAATACTTTGAGAAGTTACGATTCCTCCAAGCGAAAGGACAGCAATGTCCGTGGTTCCGCCACCAATATCAACAACCATATTGCCTCCTGCGGTATCTATTGGCAGACCTGCGCCAATCGCCGCAACGTACGGTTCTTCAATCGTCATGGCAATTCCGGCACCGGCTTCTTTGGCAGCCTTGATGACCGCTCTTCTTTCAACGTTGGTAACCCCGGCAGGAACGCAGATGAGAGTAGTCGGAGCGAACTTAAACGGGAGTCGGCTACCACAAGTTTTGTTGATGATGTGCTTCAACATCAACAATGTAGTCGTATAATCGGCGATAACGCCATCCTTCATCGGGCGGATAGCGGTGATGTTGGACGGTGTCCGACCTATCATTTCCCGAGCATCGTTTCCAACTGCAAGAACTTTTCCGGTTTTTGTATTGACCGCGACAACGGTCGGCTCAGACAAAACAATGCCTTTCCCGCTTCGGTAAACAATCAGGTTGGCAGTACCCAGGTCAATGGCAATTCGTGGAACGAATCTCAATATAGCATTAGAGTACCTTCAGAGCCTCAGTTTCAAGCACACGAGAAATGTCTGCCCCGAGTGATTGGAGCGACTTCTCAATACTTTCGTAGCCCCGATCAATGAAGTGGATGTTCTTTACAATTGTCTCGCCATTGGCTACTAATCCGGCTAAACAAAGGGCTGCGCCGGCACGGAGGTCAGAAGAATAAACGGTCGCACCCCTCAGTTCATTTACGCCGTGAATGATTGCGCTACTTCCACTCTGGGTAATCTTGGCACCCATTCGGTTAAGCTCGGAAATGTGCCCCGTTCGACTTTCGTAAATCGTCTCCTTGACGTTAGAAGTTCCATCTGCAACGCACAAAGCAGCCGCCATCGGCTGTTGCATGTCGGTTGGAAAACCTGGGTGCGGCATGGTGGTAATGTCAACTGCCACTAATCGGCTCGGGGCACCAACTCTCACCCAATCAACGCCTTGTTCGATCATGGCGCCCGCCTCTCGAAGCTTGTTAACGACCGCCGTTTGATCTTCTGGCAAAATATTAGTGACGGTTACATCGCCGCCGGTAATCGCTCCAGCCAACAGGAAGGTACCTGCCTGAATTCTATCCGCAGGAATCTTAAAGTCCCCACCGCTCAAGCTCTGTTTTCCTTGAATCGTGATGCTCGACGTTCCGGCACCTTCGACCTGGGCTCCAATCCGATTAAGAAATGCTCCGAGAGCCACAATTTCGGGTTCCATTGCCGCGTTAGTGATAGTGGTGGTGCCATGAGCTAGAGCGGCAGTACTCATGATGTGCTGAGTCGCTCCGGCGCTTGGCATGTCTAGATACACTTCTGTTCCGACGAGCTTGTGAGCCTTCGCGCGATAGACTCCACCGTCAAGATCAATCGTGGCACCAAGGGCGTGCAAACCCTTGAGGTGCAAATCTACTGGTCGGGCTCCAATCTTACATCCACCCGGTGCTGGCATCTCGAGCTCGCCGATACGAGCCAGCAACGGACCAACCATGTAAAAAGAAGTTCGGATCGAGCGAACCATCTCCTCATCGGCTTCTCCCGCCTTGAGGTTCGAGCAGTCAATATGAAGGTTGTTCCCTTCCCACCGAACCTTGGCTCCGAAGACCTCCAACAAATTCGCTTTAATTTCAGTATCGCTGATCTTAGGAACATTTTTGAGGACAACCGGCTCTTCGGACAAAACGACTGCCGAAAGGATCGCCAGGGCAATGTTCTTACTTCCAGAAACCTCGATTTCGCCTGTGAGTTTGCGCCCGCCTCTAATGACTAAAGAATTCATGAAGATGTGTCCCGTTTCTAACCTGAAAGCTAATGCTGCAGGAAAGAAAGAGAATACCTTTTGAGCTATCCGCTTATCCCAATGATTCGCTTAGGCAACCGAAATAGCCTGCACTTCGGGGAAATATGGTAAAAAATCTCGCCATTCGTCACGACTCTGGGCTTTTAGGTAAATCGGGAGGGATAAATATGGGATGAAGCTCGGTCTTCGAGGCTTTCGTTTGAGAGCCATGTTTGCTTGCTGAGGAGTCTTGTCGGCCTTCTTCAAATTACATCGACGACAACAGGCAACCAAGTTATCCCAACTGTGGGGGCCACCAGTCCAGCGCGGAACAACGTGGTCAATAGTCATATCTTTGGCTCTTAAACCGCAGTATTGGCAAGAATAGTTGTCTCGGGCCAAAACTGCATGTCTTGAAAGCCGCAGTTGAGGGAGCGGCCTCTTGACTTGATACTTCATGCGCAAAACGGCCGGTGAATCAAGTTCTCCACCTGCCGACAAAATAGGCTCATCTCGAAGCACGATAATGTCTGCCTTGCCCAAAATCATCAACGAAACCGCCCTTCGCGCATTGCAAACATTCAAAGGCTCATAATTGCTATTTAAAACTAATACGTCTTGGATTGCCATAATTCCTACCTAATATCATTCAATTGGAAACGGGAGACAAAATAGCAAAAAAAGCTCGAACACATTCATGTTCGAGCCTTCCGTTTTGAAGCGGAGTTTGCGTGGGGCTACTTACGGTGTCCCGCCACATTTGTGGCGGAATTACCCCGACCTCTTTATTGGAGGGTGCACTCATTTCCTTAATTCTTTTGACGGTGCAACTGGCGAATTCGGCGCAGGGAATTACGAGTTTTTACAAACCTCAAACAAACTTCGGGAAGTTTCATGGAGGCGAATTCGCTCAAGTGTAGCCGGGACCGTGGTTTCAAGCCGTCGAAAGATAACTTGGGCAATCACTTCTGAGGTTGTTGCCGTGCCCTCAAATTCTGGCAAATCACAGTTAAAGTTTTTGTGATCATAACGATCTACTACTTCCCTATTGACCGCCTCATCCACGGCATTAATAGAGCAAATCATGCCGGTGGTCTCGTCTAATTTGCCACTTACTGTGACCTCAAGAAGGTAATTGTGACCGTGTCCGGCGGCATTGTTGCATTTACCAAACAACTCAACATTTTTGGCGTCCGAGAGTGACGGGACATGGAGCCGGTGGGCGGCAGCAAATTCGTAGGTTCGAGTGATGGTTGTTTTCATTCCGTCATATTCTCCGTAAAAGCTGGGGAATTCTTCCAATTTGATTTGGGTTAGGGTTACTTCAGGTGGTAAATGTGAGTCAAGTATTTCGTTCCAGAGATAGACCAAAAGGTTCTCTATTGAGGGCGATCGTTTCTCAAAGTAAGGAATTTCATCATTGATGCTCTTTTGGGCAAACTGGGGCATCAGCCGGTTCTTGAGGACTGTGTCAATGTCTTTTATGTTCACAATCATTGCAGTGTCGGGATTAACTTCACCGACAACCGTAACTTCCAGGACGTAGTTGTGGCCGTGATTAAACTTTGAGCCCCAATTCTCAAAAATCTTTCGATTCTCTTCGTCGGAAAGATGAGTAAACCAAAACCGATGACCACTACTAAAGGTGATCTTTCTCGTCATTGATACTCGCATTTATTCACTCTCCTTCAATGGCACTCCCAATGATTGTGGCGCCCTTGTTCCCCTTCCTACGAATATCAGGATGACCAGAGTAGCAACATAGGGCAATGCAAGCAACAATGATCGAGGAATTTGGCTTCCATTCAACTGGAGTTCGAATTGTAGCACTTCGAATAACCCTAACATCATTGCGGAAAAGAGAATACCGATTGGTCTCCATCTGGCGAAAGTCACGAGCGCAATCGCGATAAATCCGCGTCCGGCAACCATCTCAGTGGTGAATGATTGCGAGATGCCGATTGCCAAATAAGCTCCTCCGATTCCTCCAAGGAACCCGCCAATACTCAGTGCCTGATACCTTAGCCTGGCCGGATTGAATCCTGCAGCAACTACTGCATCAGGATATTCGCCAACTGCACGTAACTTTAGGCCGAAATCAGTTCGATAGAGGGTAAATCCAATAGCGACCGCACAAAAGACTAATAAGACTACAATCACATCAAGTGAACCGAAGAACTTTGGTATTGGTGGCAGATTCATCAGCTTCCCGGTGGCTCCCTGTTTCTCAAACAAGGTTCCACATATGCCAAGGCTCAGAAGATTAATTGCCGTGCCAACAACGATTTGATCTAGCCCAAACTTAATGACCAGAATCCCGAAAAACATAGCAGTCAATATTCCTGAAACCATCCCGGCTAAGATTCCCAGCCATGGATTTCCGGTTGATGATGACACGATCGTTGCCGAAAATGCCGAGCCGAGCATGAGACCCTCGAGTCCAACATTAATGATCCCCGCACGTTGAACGACTGATTCCCCTATCGCTCCGAAAGCAGTCGGAACCGCATATCTCAAGATTTGAATTACCGAGATCATCCTTCGTTCCTCACTGCCATTCGGCGGTCATTTATAGACCTAAAGAGCAACAATCCTAAGACCGTTGCCGCTTGAACCACATAAACGAAATAGCTTCCTATGCCGCCAAATCGAGACAGGTTGCTAGTTGCGGCAAAGAGTCCACCAAACAGCAATGCTGACGGAATAATTACGATTGGGTTCAATGCACCTATAAGCGCGACCGGAATACCCAGAAAACCATACTGCTGCGAAAAGGAGCTTGCGAGTTGACCGTTGATTCCTAGATATTGGATTCCACCCGCCAGACCGCAAACTGCTCCGCTCAACAACATCGCACGAAACTTAACTTGCTCGGCATCAATCCGATTGGAACGGGCAAACTCGGTATTTGAGCCGACAATTCTCGCAAAGTACCCGGGCTTGGTCCGATAGAGCCAATAGCCGGCGGCGATTGCTACTCCTAAAGCAATGAAGATTCCAAAGTGCAAGTCACTTTGCCGTGAGAATTTTGGAAGCATCAAAGAATCTGGCAACTGGTCCGTCAGCGGAGCGGTTTGTCCCTGCTTTCTCAACGGTCCTTCAACAAAGAACATCAACAGCTTATCTCCGATGAAGTTGAGCAAAATGGTGCTGATAACCAGGTCAACTCCACGTTTTAAGTACAAAATCGCGGCTAGTCCTGACCACATGGCCCCTCCAACTGCGGCTCCGACCATCATGAGGATGCAGCCAAAGAACCCTAAATTTGATTGAAGGATGAACTTACCAATTGATGCCGCTAATAGAGCTCCTACAATTAGCTGACCCTCTCCACCAATATTAAATGCTCCGGCTCGCCAAGCAATCGTTATTCCAATGGCGGTCATCAATATTGGAGTTGCTCGGACGATTGATTGTGAAATGGCGACCTTGTCGCCAAACGCCCCTTCAAAGAGAAGCTTTGCTCCCTCACCGATGGGGACACCAAAGACCATAAAGCTAACCAATATCACCGCAACAACAAAGGAAACTGTAACGACAAACTGCTTCAAGAAGCTAGTGCCTCCTTTTCATCCGCAAACAGCTTGCCACGGGACATAAACCACTGTTTACTGGTGATCGCATAAAGCTCGTCCCGGTCAGTAGTTACCACCAAAACATAGGCACCACTTTGGGCCGCGTCAAGGAGCTTTTGATGGACAAATCCGGCGGCTTTGACATCAAGTCCACGAGTTGGATTGACGACAACAAGGACTTTGGGGTTCTGATCCAACACCCTTGCCAAGATAACCTTCTGTTGGTTACCACCCGAAAGTTGTTTCGCCAAATCTCTCGGTGATTTGGCCTTTATTGCATATTGTTCGATGAGGCGACTAGCCTTTTCATGTTGATCTGAGTTCGAATAATCTTGTCCGTTCATCAGACCTGAAACGGCAATGTTCTCAATTAGATTAAGGTTTATAGCCAAGCCTTCAGATTGCCGATCTTGAGGGACATAACCCACAAAGCATTGGTCCCAATCGAGGATATTTCCATCCAAAGATATGTCTCCAGTCCGAATCTTCCGGACACCAGCTAAGGCCTCGGCTAGTTGTACTTGCCCGTTACCGTCTACTCCGCCGATTCCAATAATGGCCCCTTTTTTGACTCTAAAATTTAGGCCCTGAACCACATCTTGTTCGTTATCATCCTGAACCCACAAATTTTTAACTTCAAGAGATTTTGTAGCTTCTTGGTTCTGATCAGGCATTGAATTTGTGAGAGATTCCACCGATCCGCCAATCATCATATCCACTAGCTTCGCAGAATCTACTTCCCCTCTCTCCATTGTGCCGATGTGCTCGCCTCGGCGCAGAACTGTGATCCTATCGGATGCCGCCAAGACTTCTTCAATCTTGTGAGCGATGAGAATAACAACCTTTCCGTCGCTAGCTAACTTCCGAAGGAATCCAATAAGTTCGGCTACTTCTTCTATGCCGAGGACTGCAGTAGGCTCGTCAAAGATAACAACGGTCGGGTCCGTGGCAACGCTCTTCAGTATTTCGACTCTCTGTTGTGTTCCCACGGAGACATCTTGGATCCGGGATTCCCAGGGAATCTTCCAACCAAACTCATCTGCTTTTGCTTTTATTACTTGGATTGAGTTCTGTCCAACCCCGAGTTGACTAAGTCGTAGGTTCTCTTCGACGGTAAAAGCGGGCACCAGCTTAAAGTGCTGGTGGATCATTTCGATGCCAAGAGAACGACAACGCTGAGGATCACCACTAGGGATTTCGTTGCCGTTCAAAATTATCGATCCCGAACTCGGAGTCAGAAAGCCACCAAGGATATTCATCAAAGTAGACTTTCCCGCCCCATTTTCACCCACAACGGCATGAACTTCTCCGGGCAGGAAGTCCACCGATAAAGATTTCAGCGCCTCAAGAGCCCCAAACCTCTTTGAGACGCCGATTGCTCTTAACATGGTGTTTTAGAACTTGTCTTTTGGAACAACAAGATTGCCCGAAAGGATATCCTTCTTAACTTCTTCAACCTTGCTAACTGCTTCGGCAGGTAGAGATGCTTTTAACTTATCGTTAAAAACAAAGTCAATCGCACCCTTTTCCATTCCAAGTTGAATAACGCTACCGTCAAATTTTCCATCTTTGACTAATTTGGCGACTTCTAGGAAAGCAGGCTTGGCAACGATTGTTGCTGATCCGATGATAACTCCACTTTCGTTGTCGTTCTGGTTAAGATTGGCCCCAATTGCCCATGCCTTCCCTTCTTTGCAGGCATTGAAGACACCCTGGGCGCCGGCGTTCGCTTGGTGGATAAGAACATCGGC
>JANPAV010000323.1:0-2311 GCA_031430115.1 Armatimonadota bacterium
CAGGACCTGGAACAATACCAAAGTACCAAGCCATGCCCTGCCTGCGCTGGTCGAAGACTTAAGCCAGAATCGTTGCTAGTAAAAGTGGCTGACCATGACATGAGCATGATCACCAGGATGTCGATCGCTGAAGCGGTTACCTTCTTCGTCGGGCTGCCAGCTAAACTCACCAAACGCCAACTAACGATTGGCGAGCGAGCGGTGAAAGAAATTGGAGAACGGCTCAAGTTCCTCCTCGATGTTGGCCTTAGTTATCTGACCCTCGATCGTAACGCTCGAACGTTATCGGGCGGCGAAGCCCAACGTATACGCCTTGCGACCCAGATTGGCTCTGGGCTCATGGGTTGCTTGTATGTTTTGGATGAACCATCGATTGGTTTGCACCAGCGCGACAACAAAAAGCTGATTGAGACGCTGGAGCGACTCAAGGCATTAGGCAATACGGTTTTGGTCGTTGAGCACGACGAAGAAACGATGCTGGCAGCAGACTACTTACTAGAACTTGGTCCTGGTGCTGGGGAGCACGGTGGTCTCGTTGTCGCGGCAGGCACAGTCAAGGAATTCTTGAAGTGCAAGACGATGACCGCGGAGTACTTGAGCGGAAAGCGCGAAATCGCGATTCCGAAAGTCCGGCGGTTGCCTCGGGTTCCAGTTGAACCCGAGAAACCAGTCATTTTGAAGAGCGACAAGAAGATGAAAAAGCCGGTCTCGAAGAACGTTGGCGCTCGCGGAAAGGCAACGAAGTAGCGGTTAGACGGCCCTCCAAAATTGATAGGGCTGTAAGAATAACCCAGCCCACGACAGTGGCTGGCCTAGCCACAGTGGGTGCCAGTACTCTGCTTGAATATGGCCAGTGTAACTGCAATCATTACTAATTAAAAAGATTGGAAGGCAATTTATTTACACTTAACCATTCTTGAATTCTTACATCTCGTTTAACAATGAAATCAGAGTCATTCCATTCATTTGCAAGACTAATCACTCTATCAACCAAATCTTCCTCGAATTTCCTAGTGATGTTTAGGTGGCGAATCAAATCAGCTTTTGTTAATGTAGTTTTTGGCAATTTGCAATTGTCATTGAAATAATGTGACGCAAATAATTCGTAAAGAGCTTGTATTCCGGAATTGCCAATATATCTATGCATTGCTTGGGAAGAAAATTTATCTAACGAATTCATTTTTGTCATCGTATCGGCAATCTTCCTTTTCGTTAACGTTAGATTGTCAAGTAGATTCGACCTAAGCCATGCTTCATCATGATCGAATTGAATGACATGCAGATTCAGCATGGCCGCTGTATCATAATTCAGTGCCAATTTATTATACAAATGGATTTTGATGTAATTTGGTCGATATCGCATTTTTTGCAGATATAGTCCAACAACTAGTCCTTTTTCTACCGGTATGATGGCGTCATTAGACCCGATGAAATAGCACCCCGGAAAGATTTCTTTAACAATTTGTTTCTCAGTGATTTCCATGGGTTAATTCCTATGATATCCCAATCTTTCATTGCCTCAGGTAAATGAGATCTAAGTTGCTCAATCCTAGAATTTTTCAATAATGCCTCACCAAATTTCCAGTCCAGTATCATTCTTTATGGGTATGCAGTCCTGTCCAGTTAGAGTCTGAGAGATCCGTTTGCAATAGAAAGACAAAAGCTACAACTGCCAACCCTGCTACTGTAGCGTGGACGCCAAGAAGAGCAGAAAAAACTCCAAGTGTGTCTTCGCCAGCAGCTCTCGACGGATATTTTGGCAACGATAGGATGGCGAAAAAGACGACTGGAACAACTATGTAGAGCCAAAGGCGTAACGTCAACCAGAACCCTGGATCAACTCGATGCTTTCTGCGCTCCGAAAGCTCGCATGCACCACGCAATGATAAGGGGGATGGCTATCGCTGGGCTATTTCAACGAAGCAGGCTCCGTAGTGTGAAAGCTAACGCAGGCGTTAGCACTCCCAAAGAGGCATCTCTGCTTTTGGAAAATTCTCGACGTTCTGGTTCTGGTTCTGGTTCTGGTCAGTTGGAGATGGCTGTTGGTCATCGGTGGGTCTTTTCAACGAAGCATGCTCTAGGAACTTCGTTCCTCTGCTCGCAAAGGGGCATCCTTCATCTGAATGTTTGTTGTGGTTACGAGAGTTTGATGGGTTGGGAATTTGCTTTAGGCGTTTGAAAAACCGATAAATAATGATGTAGACTCATGTCGGGTATGTCAGATGGTTGGTTGAGCATTCGCAATGCTACGGGAAACAACTTACAAGGGATCGATGTGGACATTCCCCTTGGTCTTTTCGTCTGCATTACA
>JANPAV010000324.1:0-2934 GCA_031430115.1 Armatimonadota bacterium
AGCACTACAAGCTTGCTTGGTTCAGGCGCAGACCGTCAGCATTCGCTGAAGGGCAACGAGAGCATCTCCGCGAATCTTGTCCGGGACGATGATTTGGTTGACCACGTTACCGGCAACAAGGTTCTCAAGCGTCCAGAGGAGGAAGCTGGGATGAATCCGATACATGGTGCTGCAAGGGCAAATTTCTGGGTCCAAACACATGATGAACTTGTCTGGTTGCTCTTTTGAGAGCCGAGATACAAGATTGATTTCAGTTCCAATTGCCCACTTTGAACCTGCTGGAGAGTTTGTGACCGACTTGAGGATGAACTCGGTTGAGCCATTGAGATCGGCAGCGTTCACGACTTCCAGCTCACACTCTGGATGAACGAGGACTTGGATACCTGGGTGATCTCGTCGTGCCTTCTCAATCTGTTCAACGGTAAAGCGCTTGTGGACCGAACAATGTCCCTTCCAAAGAATGAACTTGGCAGAGCGAATCGTCTCGGGAGTGTTGCCACCGAGCGGCTTGAAAGGGTCCCAGACAACCATCTCAGTTTCGGGATTGTAGCCAAGCTTTACTCCGGTGTTGCGACCTAGGTGTTGGTCGGGAAAGAAAAATACTTTATCGCCTTGTTCGAGGGCCCAAGAAACCGCTTTTGGCGCATTTGTACTCGTACAAACGGTTCCTCCGTTTTCTCCAACAAAAGCCTTCAAGTTGGCGGCGGAGTTAATATACGTAACCGGAACAAGAGTTTGGTTGGCATCAATAACTTCGTGGATTTGCTTCCATGCATTGCGAACTTGGAAGAGGTTCGCCATGTCTGCCATGCTACATCCAGCGGCGAGGTTAGGAAGAATTACTTTTTGGTGAAGTGGCGTCAAAATGTCGGCGCTTTCGGCCATGAAGTGAACTCCGCAAAAGACGATGAACTCGGCATCGGGCACAGCGGCGGCGTCCTTAGCTAACTTGTAACTATCCCCTCGGAAGTCGGCATGAGCAATGATCTCGTCACGTTGGTAATGGTGCCCGAGGATCACGAGCCTTTTCCCAAGAGTTTGCTTTGCCTTGATCGTTCGAGCATCGATCTCCTCTTGAGAGAGGTTGATGTATTCCTGTGGCAATGGCTCTTGGTGCATGGCGCTTACTTCTTACTACGTGTTACGGGTCTATTTAATAACGATTTTGGCTTGAATTGTCATGCCGCGAACGTAAGCTTCAATGGTTGCGGTTCCAGCTTCTAATCCGTTAACTTGTCCACCTTGGTCGATCCATGCCGAGCCTTGAAGGGACCAAAAGACTTCGATATTGGGAATTTCCTTGCCATTCTTGTCGACAACTTTGGCTTGTCCGATTCCTGTTGCCGAAATGGTTGCCGGAACCACGATCCTCAGTTTCTGGTCGGGGGTAAGGAGTTTTGGACCATAGAAGACGATTCCATTGGCGACGGGTCGCTCACCGGCCTTGTCGCTTGGTCGGTTCATTTTCAAGCCGAAAACATTCATGCAGGTCGAGCCTCCTCCGTCAAGGTTGAGGGCATCACGACACCCCATGCTCTTGAGTATTTCGGCTGCCTCTTGAAGGGTTGCGCCAACGCTCATTTTTTGCCGACCATCAATGGCGACAAAAATGAGATCCCCTTCGTTGGTTCTTCCGATGGCGGTTCGGGGGTGACGACCTTCGATAAAGTCTTTGTTGAAACCTTCGTTTTCAGCGTCAATGTTGATTTCTCCGTTACGAACCAACATTGGACCGCCGCTTACGGCGTTTTCAAGTTTTTCCCAATCAAATCCGGTCGTGTTCAGCTTGATGGTCAGTCGCTGCCCGGCTTTCAGGGCAGAAAGCTGATTCATTTTGGTTCCATGCCCAACGAGGGTAAATTGTCCCGCTTTGATCGGCATGTTTGCTCCATCGTTGGTTGTTGCCATGACGGTAGCGCCGATTTGGGTTGAAGGCACGATTCTGGTTCCATCGACCTTAAGGATCACGGTAACGCACGGAACTTTGGATCTACTGATCCCAGCTTCTGGACTGTTCAGGGTCACCTTATTTTCTGGACATTCTTCATTAAATCCGTTGATTTCAATGTTCGGTCCGCCGTCCACTAGGATATTCCCGGTGAATTTTGAGAATCCGAAAACTGATGAATTTGGCCCCCATGCAAACGATGCTCGTTTAGGATTGGGAAGACTGATGAACTGACCCTCACGAACCATGAGCCCGAGCGGATCTCCCGTAAAAGGAAAGAAATCGGCATTAATTCCCGCCAAAGCATTCGTGTCATCGACTAATTTTGAGACGGTTGTTCGTCCGTCGCCCTTGGCGTCGAAGACGGTTTTTCCGGCAAGCTCTGGAACGAATGATGTCACCGGGTTGCTGGTGATCATCTTCATCGAGTGAATAATTCGAGGGGGATCTTGCTGAATTTCCATTCGATACACAAGCCCTGGCGCAATCGGCTTTTCCCAAACCTGGTTTGCCAGTCCATGACTTGAGCAGGCGAGCAGTCCGAATATCCCTAAATATTTCATTCGCATAATGATTCGATGTACCTCATGGTACCGCCAGAAGCATCAAGTTCGGCTTTGATGCCAAGCGGCAGACTCAGCATTTGAGCGGCGTGCCCGCAAGGAAAATTGACGATGCACGGTATGTTTAGGTTCCCTAGCCGATCCTTCACAATGTCTCGCCACGGCATTGCCCCAATCGCTTTGTCGGCCTTTTCGTCGGTTCGCGTCATTTCACCAATCACGATTCCGGCGGCTCGCTGGATAGAATTCGAATTGAGGAGGTGGGTCAACATCGCATCGACCCGATGCGGGGCTTCGTCAACGTCCTCGATAAGGATGATCTTGTCCGTCATGTCGATTTGTTCTGGTGTACCGATGAGATCGCAGATCAGGACGAGGCAGCCTCCGACAACGGTTCCCGATGCTTTGCCAAGTGTGATGCAC
>JANPAV010000325.1:0-2621 GCA_031430115.1 Armatimonadota bacterium
CGGCGCTGGCAAAGCCGGATGGGAAGAAGTTCCGTACTGGCTCAAAGGCTACATCAGTCTCGCCTACCAGCTCAGGGATAAAGCCATGATCGAGGAGGCACAAGGCTGGATCGAAGCCGCCCTCGCCAGCCAACGCCCTAACGGAGACTTCGGTCCCATTCAGATGATCGACAAGAATTCTCGCGACTTCTGGGGCAACATGCTTATGCTTAGTTGCCTCCGCACCTACTACGAAGCTACCGGCGATCAACGAGTCATCCTCATGATGCGGAAGTACTTCGCCTACCAAAACACCATTCTCGATAAGGACTTTCTTACCGGATATTGGCAAGATGCCCGCGGTGGTGACAACCTCGCCAGCATCTATTGGCTTTACAACATGTCGGGCGATCCCATGTTGCTCGAGTTAGCCGAAAAGAACCACCGATGCACCATGAACTGGTCCATGAACGGCACCCTTCCAGACTGGCATAACGTTAATGTTGCCCAGGCTTTCGATGAGCCCGGAATCTATTATCAGCAAAGCAAAAATCCGGCGAACCTCAAGTCTGCCTATGCTAACTTCGACACGATTCGGAACCTATACGGTCAAGTTCCTGGCGGCATGTTTGGCGGCGACGAGAACTCAAGAAAAGGTTATGCTGACCCTCGCCAAGCGGTCGAAACGTGCGGAATGGTCGAGCAGATGCTCTCCGATGAAGAGCTTCTTGCCATCACGGGCGACGTCAAATGGGCTGATCATTGCGAAAACGTTGCCTTCAACACATACCCGGCCGCCGTCACCCCTGACTTCACCGCGCTTCGATACTTAACCAGTCCGAACATGGCAACCTCGGACGCAGGTAACCATGCGCCAGGATATCAAAATGGCGGACCAATGACCGCTTTCAATCCGCTCAGTCATCGTTGTTGCCAACACAATCACACCCAAGGTTGGCCGTACTTTAGCGAACACCTTTGGATGGCGTCGAATGACGATGGTCTAGTTGCAACGCTCTACAGTGCTTCTACAGTAACGGCAAAAGTCGGAAGTGGGGCAAAGGTTACGATCAAAGAAACCACGAACTACCCGTTCGATGACGAAATAAAATTCATTGTCAACCCAGGTAAGGCTCCCAACCGATTCCCGATCTATCTTCGACTGCCTGAATGGTGCTCCAATCCATCACTTTCGGTCGAGGGAGCAAAGGTTTCGTGGTCAACCAGCAAACGTGGATTCGCTCGAATTGATCGGACATGGCGAACTGGCGATGTCATCACCCTCAAACTCCCGATGAAGTTGAGTGCGACTAAATGGACCGGAAACAAGGACAGCGTGAGCCTCAATTACGGACCGCTGACGTTCTCCCTGGACCTCAACGAGCAAGTTACCAAACTGGATAGTGTGAAGACAGTCTTGGGCGACTCACAATGGCAAAGCGACCTTGACACGACCAAATGGCCGGCCTACCAGTACATGCCAAAGTCGCCATGGAACGTCGCTTTAGCATTAGATCCGACAAAATCATTATCAGAAATCCAAATCGTAAAGCGTCCTTGGCCGAAGTCTGGATTTCCATTCACGCCTCAAGATGTCCCTTTTGTCATGATCGCGAAAGGCGCAGTCTTGCCCGAATGGAAGATCGACCGAACCGGCCTTGTTTCGCCTCTCCAGGCCAGCCCTACTCAAACCTCCGAAACGGTGAAACCAATCCAGCTGATCCCGATGGGAGCCGCCCGAATCCGAATCACAGCCTTCCCGTGGCTTGCGCCAAACGGCAAAAAGTGGACGACCGCGCCGAAACCCAACCCATATTCGCCGACCGCATCCCATGTCTTCGGCGGAGACACCGTAGATGCACTATGCGACAATGTTCTTCCTCAGTCCTCCGATGACGAAGGGATTCCTAGGTTAACATGGTGGGATCATAAGGGCACTTCAGAGTGGGTTGAGTACGCATTTGCCAAGCCAATGACCGTGAGTGAGGTCGGCGTCTACTGGTTTGATGACACCGGACACGGAGGTTGCCGAGTTCCAAAGTCATGGAAAGTCATGGGTAAAGTGGGCGATCAATGGATTCCGATTCCCACGACCAAAGAACCAAGCGTGAAACGGGATCAATTCAACACGGTTACCTTGGGCCCGATTCAGGTGTCTGGGCTTCGCCTGATGGTCAAACTGCAAGACAATTTTTCCGGTGGCATTCTCGAATGGCGCGTTAAGTAAATTTAAATCGGCCACTATTGCGACGAAACTTTGCGGTGACGAGTGATCCCTGGCTGGACAACCAGCGATTTGCCTCTTCGGACGGAGGGGCCGGTGAGGTACGAACCGGGTGAGGCGAAAACCACCAATAGTTACTCATCGGAAAGCAATCTTCTGGGAACAAAACCACCTTGCTCAGCGGTAACATCTTCGGCACTTCCATGAAAAGACCGATCTATTTGGCTCTGGCGACAACTGCTCTCTTTGGCTTTACGAATCAGCAAGCACGCCTCCTCACGAACGATGATGCGCGTAATGCCGCTACGGTAATCACGAGCGATACCCTCAAAGACTATCTAACCTTCATCGCAGATGATGCCCTTCAGGGTCGAGATACGCCTTCCGCGGGACTTGACGCTGCCGCGAACTTCATTGC
>JANPAV010000326.1:0-19738 GCA_031430115.1 Armatimonadota bacterium
GACTGGAACGTTCCGGAGCCTGAACTCACTTTAGTTGTCAACGCTTTTGGCGAGATTGTTGGTTACACTGCCGGGAATGATGTCTCATCACGCTCCATCGAAGGAGAAAATCCACTCTATCTGCCGCAAGCAAAGTCATACGATGGATCCTGCGCGATTGGTCCTGGCATTGTAGTCGTCGATGAAGAAGAAATGTCTCAAATCAAAATATCGCTAACTATTGACCGCGGCGGCATCCCCGCATTTAATGGAGAAACGGACATCAGCCGGATGAAGCGAAAACTCTCTGAACTGACTGGGTTTCTGTTCCGTGAAATGGCATTTCCTCATGGGGTCTTGCTCATGACTGGCACCGGCATTGTGCCGAGCCACCCATTCACGCTTCAGATTGGTGACGTCGTTACGATCTCAATTGGTGAACTCAAGCTCACAAATACAGTTGCGAGTTAAACTGAAACAGTGAGCCACCTAGACCTCTTTGATGTAGCAACAACCGCACCTGGTCCGAGTGGTGAACTGCCATTGACCGAAGAAATGTTGCTGAACCGGCCTTCAGGAGATCTTTTTGGCTTGTCGCAAAACGCAGGAATGGGATGGGAACCAAAGGACTTGGGAAATGATGAATATCTAATTCTAAGTACGCTTGGTGGGCTAAGAAACGAAAATGGAAAACCGATTGCCCTTGGATATCACACTGGGCATTGGGAAGTTGGTCTTCAGGTTCGCGAGTGTGCCGAAGAGTTTGCCCGACTGGGGATGATTCCTTTTGCCGGATTCGTATCTGATCCGTGCGACGGACGGACTCAGGGTACGACCGGCATGTTTGACTCGCTGCCCTATAGAAACGACGCTGCAATTGTCCTACGCAGGCTCATTCGATCCCTTCCGACTCGCAAGGGCGTGGTTGGAGTTGCAACTTGCGACAAAGGGCTCCCGGCGATGTTAATGGCACTTGCGGCTATGCGCGATTTGCCGTGTGCGCTCGTTCCTGGTGGAGTTACGTTGCCTCCTGAACATGGTGAAGATGCAGGAAAGATCCAGAGTATAGGAGCCCGGTTCTCCCATGGACTTATTTCGCTTAAAGAAGCTGCTGAAGCTGGTTGCCGAGCATGCGCAACGCCAGGAGGAGGCTGTCAATTCTTTGGCACGGCCGCAACTTCACAGGCTGTTGCAGAAGCACTTGGAATGACCGTAATCCATGCTGCATTAGCACCAAGCGGGCAACCTATTTGGCTCGATATTGCCACTCGCACCGCACAGGCGATCGTAAACTTGACTAAGAATCAGATTTGCGGGAAGGACATTCTTACCGATCAATCCATTGAAAATGCGATGATGGTTCACGCCGCATGTGGCGGTTCAACGAATCTTCTTATTCATATTCCGGCAATTGCCCACGCCGCCGGGCTGAGAAGACCGACAGTTGAAGATTGGGTACGAATCAACAAAGCGGTCCCCCGAATTGTTGATGTCCTACCAAATGGTCCGAACAATCATCCTACAGTTCGCATGTATCTCGCGGGAGGAGTCCCGGAAGTCATGCTTCATCTGAGAAATATGGGAGTTCTTAATGGAGACTGCTTAACCGTAACCGGAAAAACGATCAATGAGAATTTGGATGAATGGGAATCCTCGGAAAGGCGTAAGATGCTGAAAGAGGTTCTTCACAACAAGGATGGCGTTGATCCAAATGACGTGATATCATCGCCTGATCATGCTCGAGACAAGGGACTAACCAGTACAGTGTGCTTTCCAATCGGTAACCTTGCCCCAGAGGGATCAGTGATCAAAGCAACGGCTCTTGATCCTTCGGTTCTTGATTCAGATGGGGTGCTTTTTCGAAGGGGACCAGCGAAAGTCTATAGCAGGGAAGCTGATGCAATTTCTGCCATAAAATCCAATGATATTGCTCCAGGGGACGTAATGGTTCTCACCTGTTGCGGTCCCCTTGGTACCGGTATGGAGGAGACTTACCAACTAACGAGTGCCCTCAAATTTCTTCCGTTCGGAAAGGAAGTAGCCCTTATCACTGATGCTCGCTTCTCTGGAGTGAGTACTGGAGCTTGTATAGGCCATGTGGGACCCGAGGCACTTGCCGGTGGCCCAATTGGAAGAGTTCAAAATGGCGACATTATTGAAATCATCGTGAATAGGAAAACGTTAGAGGCATCGGTTAATGTAGTGGATTGTCCTGAATTTGAAGGCCGGATTCCGAGCAACCTGAGTCCCCATCCTCTCCTACCCGAGGATACGAGGTTGTGGGCAGCGATGGTAACGGTTAGCGGTGGGCTCTGGGGTGGTTGCGTTTACGACCCAGACTCTATTATTGCGAAACTCTCGGTGAAATGAACGCTTTCTGAATAGTTGATGAACCCAAATGCTTTTCAAAGATTGAGGCAGTAGTATCTATTCATGCAGAGGTTGTTCATTTGCCTGATGTTCGTATTATTGGCATCATGGTCATTTGCTCACGATGATAGCCTATCGAGTGTAACGCTCATTTTGGATCAATCTGGTGCAACGGTTAGCGTGGAAACAAGCCTGAAAAACTTCACCAACATGGAAGCGAAGGAGGCAATTGCCAAGGAAATCCGATTGGTTGTGAATGGTAAGCCATGGACATTCGTAAGCAACCACATTGCCATTGACAAGCCAAATGACAGGATTACCGCTCAAGCAAGAATTGTGGAGCCCGTTCAGACCTTCGAGGTTATTGAACGGATATTTCCGAAAAATCCTGATTCAAAGACGATCGCAAAGGTGATGAAAAATGGAGAGGTAGCAGGAGAGGCGGTTCTTACCCAAGTTTTCACATCTTGGACGTATGGACAAGCGACCAAATATTCTAAAGTTAAAAGCTTTTCTGATTTCTTTTCCCTTGGAATCACTCATATTCTTGGTGGGTTAGATCATCTCTTGTTCATCTTTGGGCTAATGCTTGCGAGGCCACGAATCAAGGAGCTTCTCAAAGTTGCCACTGCCTTTACCATTGCCCACAGCATCACGATTTCTTTATCAGTCTTGAACGTTTTTTCAATGTCACCAAGGATTGTCGAGCCGCTCATCGCACTTTCGATTGTGGCGGTTGCTATGGAAAAATTTCTTAAGCCAAACGACAAAGTTTGGTTGACAATTGGAATTGCTTTCTTCTTTGGATTAGTTCACGGTTTTGGATTTGCCGGTGCATTGAGTGATGTTGACCTCATAGCTGGACAAGCGGCAATACCTCTGGCCGCCTTCAATGTCGGAGTTGAAGTTGTCCAAGCAAGCTTGATCTTGATAACAATTCCTATCTTAACGGTGGCTATGACGAAAATTCCCAAAGTATATGCGCCAGCTTCCAAAGTCTTAGCCTGCCTGATTGGCCTGGCTGGGGCATTCTGGTTCTTTGAACGAATCGCCAACTCTGGCTAAGATTTGTTTGCCTTGTATACTTCGCCAAAGAAATGTGCCTTCGGTATCAATGGGAATATGACAACCAAGATCGCGAAATGATCGAGATCTTAGCTGCGAATCCATCGACTGAGAAGGGCGATGCATTTCCGGCAGCGGTTACACCAATAATCATTCTCGATAAAGGCGAAAGAAGAGTAGCTCCATCATTTTTTGGGCTAACTCCCGCATGGGCGAAGGATGAATATTACGGTCAGAAGTACGCGTATAACAGCCGCTCAGAAACCATCACCGAAAAGCCGACATTTCGAGACGCCTTTCATCTTCGACGTTGCTTAGTTAAGGTTATTTCGTTCAAGGAGAATCTCGGTCGAAATCGATGGCTAAAGGTCACCAGCACAGAACCAACCGAATCCCTTTACATTGCAGGACTGTTCGAGTTACCCAATCGACACATTCACACGAGATCGCATTGCCTCATAACGACGACACCCAACGACACTATTGAGCCATACCATGACCGAATGCCGGTAATATTATCGGAGGCTGGCCGGAAGGTCTGGCTAGAGCCCACCAGCAACCAAAATGAGTTGCTAGCTTTACTTGCTCCGTGCCCATCGGAATGGCTCGCGATTGAGGAACTTCAAGACGAGAGCCGCCGGAAGAAAAGCAAGTATCTGGACTTGTTTGAACCTGAATAAGGCGAGATTGCCTACAAAAAACTTATGTTTTTCCTATTATAGGGCCCATTTTTTTTTGTTCGTTCGGTGTAATATGCAGGTAGAGGTCCCTTATCTTGAGTTATTTCATTCGAACTTCGTCCGTTATGGTGCTTGGCTTGGCCCTAGCATCCGTGTCTTTAGCTATACAATTCACCAGTATTCCGCGAGTCCGAGAATTTACTGGTCAGCTCATCGTTCGACCATTGCAGATTGATTCAATGCTTGACCAAAATTGGTCCGCATCAAAAATTGCTGGTGGGAAAGCTCGAGTCCAAGATCGATTTAAGTTAAATACTGTTCGATATCATCCGGAGACCGACGAATATGTGGTCAAGGTCCCGGCTGGGAAAAATGAAAGTACTTATGCGACAGAACTATTGGCTACTGGAGATTTTCAATACGCAACTCCGAATTGGTTCCTTTATCCTGTCGCGAATTCAAATGATCCGTTGTTTCCTCAGCAATGGCACCACTTTAAGATTAAATCACCACAAGCGTGGAACTCATGGACTGGTGGTTCAAATTTCGAAGTAACATTTATTGATACTGGCATTCTGAAGACCCACGTTGATCTCAAAGATCTTCTGCTTGAAGGTTACAATTCGGTAGATCGCAAAACCGAATCACAAGGCGGAGACATCAATGACATTAATGGTCACGGAACTCACGTTTCTGGCTGTGGAGCAGCTCAAGGAAACAATAGTATTGGGGTGAGCGGAGTCGGTTGGAATTTCAAAATTCGATTTGTTCGAACTTCCAATAGTCCAAGTGGGGGAGCAGCTTTTGACGATATTCTAAGTGGCGCACGATGGGCGGTTGATCACGGCTCCAAGGTAATGAGTGCTTCTTACAGCGGAGTTGATTTTCCTGAAGTTGGCGTCACAGGCACTTACGTCAAGTCAAAAGGAGGCCTTTTCCTTTATGCTGCTGGCAATGACAACCGCGACCTGACCGGTTTTACTTATGCAGACACAATTGTTTGTGGAGCTTCAAACGAGAATGATGGCAAAGCCGGTTTCTCAGCCTATGGTAAAGGAGTAAACGTCTTTGCTCCGGGAACGAACATCTTAAGTACAACGATGGATGGAGCTTACGGGCATTCCAGCGGTACTTCGATGTCAACACCTGTTACCAATGGTGCATTGGCAACGATTTGGTCAGCAAATCCGACGTTGACTCCCGACGAAGCACAAGAGATTTTGTATTCAACCTGCGACAATATTGGACCTAAGGCAATATTTGGAAACGGAAGAATCAATGTAGACAAGGGAGTTCAACTGGCTCTATCAACACTTGCACGAGATACAACGGTATCCGATGTAAATGTTCAGACTGGAACCCACGCGGCAGGAAATCTCGGTAGTGTTCAGGATGCTAATCTTGAGAATGCCTTTAAAGTAGCTAGTGGAAACTTTGGTGCAATGGGAACTATTGCAGCATCGAACATGACCGTTTCACTTCCAACGGATCAAGGAACAGTAACTGGCTTTACGTTCTCGGCAACTTGCCGAGTAACAGGGGCATTGCCAACATCGATCCTTGCCTATGCGCTGAATTTGAACACAAACAAGTATGATTTGTTGACCTCAAAAGGGACACTTCCTGGATTTAACAAAGTGCTAAGCTTCAGGCTATCTAAGGATGTTAGCAAGTATATTGCTGGCGACGGATCAGTAAAGGTCATCCTTCGGTCGGTCGTTCCAAAGCGATTTGGCACCACGCCAAATCAGCTATCCATTGGTTACGCAAAGGCTCGCTACTCAATTAAACCATCGTTCTAGAATTGGTCTTGGACCCCTCTGATATTTTTAGTATTCGAGGGGTTTCTTTATGCCCGAATTGGTTCACCAGTTTGCACTCGCCATAGCGCCGCGTAGAGTCCGTTATTAGACAAAAGTTGCTCGTGGTTTCCGCTCTCGGTGATGTGCCCCGCTTCCAAAACCCAGATGCGATCAGCGTCACGAACGGTTGAAAGTCGGTGGGCAATCACGATTGACGTTCGACCTTTTGTGACTTTTGTCAGTGATCGTTGGATGGCGGCTTCGGTTTCGTTGTCAACAGCCGAAGTTGCTTCGTCCAGAACGAGGATTGCTGGGTCACGAAGGATGGCGCGAGCAAGGGACAGTCTCTGACGTTGCCCACCAGAAAGCTTTTGTCCCCGCTCACCGACGATCGTGTCGTATCCTTGCGGCAAATCGAGAATAAACTCGTGGGCTTCTGCAGATTGTGCCGCAGCTTCAATTTCGTCCTGAGTGGCTTCTGGCCTCCCATAGGCAATGTTTTCTCTCACTGTGCCGTGAAACAGGAATACATCTTGACTAACGTAACCCATACAATCTCGCAAACTCGTATAGGCGAGCGTTTTGACATCTTGATCGTCAATTGAAACTCTGCCGCTTCTAGCATCGTAAAAACGGAGCAACAATCGGATCACAGTGGATTTACCCGCTCCAGTTGCTCCGACAATTGCATGAGTTTCTCCAGCAGGAATGGTCATGGTGATTCTTTGGAGAATATCAGCTCCGTCACCGTAGCCAAATGAGACGTTTTCCAGCCGGACATTCCCTTTGACTGGCTTAGCGATTGCCTGCACTCCTTCGGGCATGGTTGGCTCTACGCCGCGAAGGTCGAAGATGCGTTTGACCGACGCCATTGCTCGCTGATATTGGTCTAAGGTTTCGCCCAAGCCAGTGAGTGGCCAAAGGAGCCTTTGGGTCATGAAAACGAGCACGGAATAAATACCGACTTGCATCTTGTTGTTGAGTACTAGCCAACCGCCAATGAGGAGGGTGCAAGTAAAGCCCGAAAGGATCACCATACGTATGAGCGGAACAAAAGCGGCCGAGTATCGAATGGCATCTTGGTTTGCGATTCTGTAATCGTTGGATACTTTCTCAATTCGGGTTGCCTCGCGGGTTTCAGCCGTAAACGCTTTGATCGTCATGATCCCTCCCAGATTCGTATTGATTGTCGAACTGAGTTCAGCGACTGCTTCCCGGACCTTCGCATATCTTGGTTTAAGGCTGTGCTGGTACCGAATAGAACCAAATATGATTATTGGTATTGGAATAAATGCGAATAAAGTGAGCAAAGGCGAACTGGCGAAGAAGACGGCTCCGACGAAAAGGATGTTCCAAAATACAACAATAATCGAGCTCGCACCGCCATCAAGAAACCGTTCTAACTGGTTGATATCATCGTTAAGAATGCTAAGCAGCCCGCCGCTGGTCGTATCCTCAAACCAGGCAACCTCAAGGTTTTGAACATGTTTATAGAGGTCTGTTCTCAGCTCGTGTTCAATAGTTTGTGATAAGTTACGCCAGGTTAGAGCGCTGAGGTAACCAAAAAGAGATTCAAAAATCCAGCAGAATGCATTGGCAATTGTGAGGAGCAGGAGTTGTTGCCACCGGTCAGTAATGCCAAATTGGACCGCGAAGAAAGAGCCTTGTCCCCGGACGATGACATCAATAACAGCACCAATGAGGATCTCGGGAACGACATCCATGACCTTTCCAAGCGTGCTGTACGTGGTTGCAAGAATAACCTTGCTTCGATGGGGTTGCGCGTATCGCCAGAGGCGTCTTAGCCCAGGTATTTCTTGTGGCATGTCCTCTAACTGTGGCATAAGTTCGAATGAGTTGGCTCACATTCAATCAACTTTGGTGTCGGCCTGATTCCTGTGATACAATTCTCTCGTGATCGCAATTCTCGTAGCAGCAATAGCTTTTCAGCCAGACAATTTTTTGACTCCAAAAGAAGCCAAAGCTGGCTTTAAGCTACTTTTCGACGGAAAAACAACCAGTGGTTGGCATAACTTCAAGGCAAAAGGAGTTAGATCCGGCTGGACGATAACCGATGGAGTTTTGGCGAGTACCGATCCGGCCAATGCCGGCGATATTGTTTCCGACGATAAGTTTGATTGGTTCGAATTGTACGTTGACTATAACGTTTCCAAAGGTGGCAACAGCGGGATCATGTTCCGGGTGGCCGACGACGGAGATGCGGTTTGGCACAGCGGCCCAGAAATTCAGATTATGGATCGAGATGTCGATCCGAAAGGGCAGCTAGCGGGTTACCTCTATCAGATTTATCCATCTCATGACGAAGCGGTTAAACCTCCGGATGCGACGAAGCCTCCAGGAGAATGGAATCGGCTCCATATCATTGTAAGTCCAAAGAAGTGCGAGACCTTCATGAATGGCGTTAAGTACTACGAGTATGTTTACGGTAGCGCGGACTTCTGGGATCGAATTAAGAAAAGCAAATTTTCAGAGTTTCCTGGCTTTGGGAAACTCGACAAAGGCTCAATAGCCATCCAAGGCGATCATGGACTGGTGTCTTTCAAGAATATAAAGATTCGTCCGATAAAAGCTTCACGCCGATAGCCGCTAGTTGCTCGGCGGATGAATAAGATAACTACGAGAGATCTGTTCGGTTGCCCCAGTTTTATCATCTGGGGCAAGTTGACCATCAAGGACTAATTCGTCTAGCATTCGCTTTAAGTCGCCAATCTTCTTGCCGGGTGGAAGCCCTGTGAGTTTCATGATTTCTTCGCCCGACAGTGGACTGGCAAGTTTTTCCATGGGGGTTGCTAATTGAACCCGGCCGATGGTTTTCCCTATTTCGTCGAGATCAAAAACTCGGACCCCGACTTTTAGCGCATTTGCATCGGCATCTACAAGAGTGAGGAGACCCTCTAAGTCGGTTCCAAGATCCTTGATCAGTCGCCTTGCTGCCGAATCAGAAAATACCGGTGCGCTTCCGAGGCGCATGTGATTTTTAACCAATGTACAAACCCGGTTAGTATCGTCAGCGGAAACCTTCCAGCGATGAAGAATTTGACGAGTCATGTCGGCGCCGACCGCTTCATGACCAAAGAACCGAGTATTTCCAGCGTCGTCAATGGTTCTGGTGGTTGGCTTTCCAATATCGTGAAAAAGACCACTGAGAACGAGAGTGAAGTCGTTCGTGCCTGCACTCACCAGGTTCTTGACAACTAGCCGGGTGTGATCCCATACATCCAGATGGTGATACTTTCCTTGCTCGCATTTGACCATCGATTTGAATTCGGGGGCAATGATGTCAAACAGCCCGAGCCTCATTAGGTCATCAAGCGCTTCTGATGCGGTGGGATGAAGGAGCATTTTGGATAGCTCGTCCCGGATTCGCTCAAAGCTAATGATCTTGAGTCGACTCCGTCGCATATAGATAGCATCGTACAGACCCTTTACTGGTTCTAGCCCAAACTTCCAACGGAAGCGGACCGCGCGAAGCATGCGTAGCGGATCATCTTCAAATGTCTTGACAGGGTCTAACGGCGTACGCAGAACTTTTGATTCAAGATCAGATTTCCCTGTTTCGAGTGGATCGAACAAATTCCAATCTGACAACGAACGCATGAGGGAATTTACAGTGAAATCACGGCGCAAGGCATCGTCTTTGTAAGTACCAGCCTGGACTACGGGCTTTCGAGAATTTTTGGCGTATGACTCCTTTCTTGCGGAGACCAGCTCAATTTTTATTCCATCTACTTCGATCATTGCGGTTCCGAATCGCTCGAAGATGACCGGGTAAATGGATGAAACTTCTTTTTCAAAGAGGAATTTGGCGAGATCAGGGGCCGATTGTCGAGTTACGAGATCAAAGTCATTGGAACCGGCGAGCCCTAGCAAGTCATCGCGAACTGCACCTCCGACAAGAAACACATCGCAATCGAAGGAAGTACCTTCAATGGCTTGTTGGATTCTCATCAGAACTGGGTGCATGGTTTAGATGTTTACCGGATTATTTTCACGCACGTCCGGGTGGTCCCAGTTGATCACAATTACCGAGTAGTCATGCGGGTCTCCGCGCCGCTTTTCAACCTTGATGATGCCCGTCATTTCGAGGGTAGTGACGATAGCTTTTCGCTCGTACTCCGCCAGGTGCTGCAGGGCGTTTCTCAGCTTGTTCATGAAAGGCGTAAACCAGACTTCGGGTTTGTCTCCGAAGTTATGAAGCATGACCTCAAGCGCGACGAGGTTATCTTTTCCTTCGAGCCGTTGCGACCGTGCAAATGCAGTTTGGGCAATTTTTCCGTTTGCTTTGGCTTCGGCAATTTGATTTGCCTGATCATTGGATGCCTCTGCGCGTTGCTCAAAATATTGAGATAGTCGCTCTTGCCCAACCTCTAGCTCACTTTGAGAAATCTTGCTTAGGCAAGTAACCGCATCGATGTAACCATCGCCAACGAGAGTAAGAAGGTCTCCAGAAATGTTCTCTTTGAAGGCAACGACTTGGACTGACTTAGCATGCTTTCGCAGGTGTTGAAGCACAGGAATATAGTCTCGGTCGCCCGCCATGAGAACGAACGTTCCTATTTCCTCTCTGGTGTACATTGTTTCCATCACGTCGATGCAAAGCCTCATGTCAGCCGCATTTTTGTGCTCGGTACCAACAACGTTGCGGGTTTCTACGCCGAGCAAAAAGAGTTGTCCCTGAGCATTCCCTTCGATTTGCTCAAAGTCGGCATAGGCATACTGAACAATGCAGCTTTGGGCAAATTCGTTGCTTAACTTCTTGCGGATTTCTTGAATCAGTTCAAGAACGATGTCATGGGCACGGTCTGAATCAATGGTGCGCTTTCTAATGTAGTGAAATATATTTTCGAAGTCGACAAAGAGCGCAGCATAGTCTTTATGTATTTTCATTAATCTTTAATGATGGAAGATTAAGGCTCCGCGTTGCTGATTCGCGGTCCGATTTCGCAAGATTGCTAGCAATAGTTACCGCATGGGGATGCGAAAGATCGAAAGTGAGTATGGCTTTGCCGTAAATGCGAGCGTTCCTTTTTCAATTTTCGCTTTGATCTTAGTTGGTGAAACCTTAAGAGGATTCTCCAATGAATTTTCGGTTTGGGTATCTGGATTGCTCAATTCAGTTCCATATGCGATCGGTCCGGTTTGTATTCCAGCGATGTCAATGACGACACTTTGTGGTGTACCAAGTCCCTGCACTACTTTAACGACTAGCTCGTTTTTCGCTTTGTCGATGCCCGATGTGTAGAAGAATCGGGGGGTGGAAACTGGCTTTTCATCAAACAGGAGTTTTCCGTCAAGCTTGCAGATAACTCGGTTTGGAGAGTAGTCGATCTCGATTTCGTACCAACGACCCGTCTCAATTTTTCCACCTAAGCGCTTGCCAACCTCACTTTTTCCACCTGAAACCGCATATTCAAGGCCGTGCTGGTTGTTTTGCCACCCTCCGAGGTTGAGCCAAAGATAATTCTGGCTATTTTGGTAGCCAACGGTTACAAGAAATCCTTCGTCGCCACTGTTCTTTTTCGCTTTCAGTTTGAGCGTGTAGGTCTTTGAGTTAGGGATTGGGAGGACGCAGCGGGTCCCGGTTTCCATTGAGGTTTGCCGGAGCAAAGTTCCGTCAAATTCCCAGGTGCCAGCTTCTTGCCTCATTTCAGATTTGGGATTGCTTATCTGTCTTGTGCGACCATTTTCGGTGATCGAGATATCCTTGTACTCTGACTTGGTGACCCAAGTTCCGACTCCAATACCGCCTGCGGGAAACGGTGTTACGGTTTCGGGCATCGACGACATGGAGCTTTTGACAATGTCAGTTGCTCGGTTCTGAGCAAACAGCTTCTGAACGTAGTAACTTGGAGTCCCATAGACCTTGTAGGAGTCAAAGTAAATAAGGTCTGGGTTCCATGCCTTTGCATTGACATTTGCGAAGAGTGGAGCATAGCTCGACATGATGACGTGATCGGAGTTTCGCTCCATGCCAGTCATGAATGCGGCCTCGGCAATGGCGGCAATATGGTTGCCGCTACCCGAACCTTGGGTTACTGCATATTCCCCGACATAAACTTTCGGACCCTTTCGGTCATAGCTGTCATATCGATTTGCATTGCGAAAGAAGAACCCAGGATCAGAGTAATAGTGCTCATCAATTGCTTCAATCGGCGCGAATTTTGGAGTACCGCCCCAAACATCGGCAATGGTCATTATTTCCGGATTTTTCTCTTTGATGGCATCGAAAATGAGTTTGTACCGTTGGTCATAAGCTGGACCGCCGTTTTCATTTCCAATTTCGATGTATTTCAAATTGAATGGTTTCGGATGTCCATTGGCAGCTCGCAGTCCGCCCCACTTTGTATTTATCGCCCCATTCGCATATTCAATTGCATCGAGCGCATCATGGACATATTCGTCCATTTTGTCCATGGGAATCACTTCCCGGTGAGACATTCCGCAGTTCACGACGAACAAAGGAACCGCACTGAGATCCTCGCACATTTGAAGGTATTCGTGATATCCAAGCCCGTTGGTGGATTTGTAACCCCATAGGTTGGGGACCGTCTTTCTCGTTTCAAGGTTGTTAATGGTGGTCTTCCATCGGTAGGCGGACGCCATGGTGTCCCCTTCGACCCAGCACCCGCCAGGAAAACGGACAAAAGCGGGTTTCATGTCCTCTAGCATGGACATAAGTCCGGGGCGTAAACCGTTCTTTCTGCCTTTGAATGTTCGAGCCGGATAGAGCGAAACATAGTCGAGGGCGAACCTTTGTCCTTTTGCGACTTTGACTTTGAGGGCACCGGTTGAAGTTGTTTGACTTGGGGATATTGTTGCGGTCATGGACCGACCGTTTCCAGCAGAGAATTTCAAAGGAGTTGACGCGATTGTTTGCGAGCCATCGGTGGTTTCAACGGTTAGTTGAAGTCCGGATGGGAAGTCTCCGGTAATTTGAAGGGAGTATTTTTGCCCTTTTTCGAGGTGCATTCCCCAATAGCCTTTGTTCGTGATTTCGCCATTTTCGGCGGCAATTACATTGAGCTTTCCTTTGGAAACATTGGACTGAATTCCGTTGGATGCTTCCCAATGCTCGGGTTTGTCTGAATCATCAAACGACCGATTTCTCACGAGTTCTGGGTAAATCCCACCGTCACCGGCACAATTGATTTCCTCGAAGAAGATTCCGTAAAGGTCTTTACTCACGGGATGCAAAAGTTGATCAGCTTGAACCTTGATCGTGACCGGGGTAGTTTGCAAAGAGATAGCAAGTGCCGTGAGAATCGAAATCATGACTATATTCTGGTCGCTTTACCGTGTTAATTCAACGGCGTGTGGTCTCATAACCAAACTTTCTGATTCCAGCGGGTTGTGATTGGTAAGGATGCCCTCAGCAAGGCAACTACTCTTTTGGGGGCTTAACAGAATCTGACCTCGGGGGTATAGCTCAGCTGGGAGACCGTCCCGTTTAGACGGGAAGGTCAGAGCCTATTCCAAGCATCCTCGTACCCTTTTCGGGTTTAACAGAATCTGACTTTGGAGTACACCTCTATGGGGATGGCGTCCCGTTCGGACGGGAAGGTCAGAGCCTATTCCAAGCATCCTCGTACTCTTTTCGGGTTTAACAGAATCTGACTTTGGGGTACAGCTCTATAGGGATGGCGTCCCGTTTAGACGGGAAGGTCAGAGCCGGTTCCAAGGATCCCCATACTCTTTTCGGGTTTAACAGAATCTGACTTTGGGGTACAGCTCTATAGGGATGGCTTCCCGTTCGGACGGGAAGGTCAGAGCCGATTCCAAGCATCCCCATACTCTTTTCGGGTTTAATAGAATCTGACCTCGGGGGTATAGCTCAGCTGGGAGAGCGCTTGCATGGCATGCAAGAGGTCAGGGGTTCGAGCCCCCTTACCTCCACCAAAGTTCTGATGTTTAACCTTTACATCCTTTGGAGCCAATCTCGCACGAGATTTTATGTTGGTCATTCTGCCGACCTTGATGATCGACTTTTGAGGCATAACGAAGGACGTTCTAAAGCCACCAAAGCCGGAGGTCCCTGGCAGCTTGTTCACCAAGAAACTTACGACTCCAAATCCGAAGCCGTTAGACGAGAGCTCGAAATAAAATGTTGGAAGTCTGCTGTCAGAATCCATGAGCTTATCGGAGAGCGTCCCGCCTAGCGGGACAAGAGGTCAGGGGTTCGAGCCCCCTTACCTCCACCAAAGCCAAGATCACGGGACGCAGCGCCTGCAAACCTTCTGCCCCGATATGGCCTTGGCGCCCAGGCTCAAACACCTGGCTCGAAGAAGGTACGCATCAAGCCGCATCCCGGTTCGTTAACGTTTGCTCGCGGGAAAGTTCCGACCCCGCTCGCCCCCGTTATGGTGGATTGGCGGCGCATGGAAGCGTTCACACTTACTCTTTAGTTGCCGCGCGGAATGTCAGCGCAAATGGAACTCCCGTCTGAGCCGAACGCGAAAGGAGTTTTCATCAACGGCAAACCAACGTCGGCAAGGCGCGAAGGAGATTGGTGGCTCTTGGAAAAGAAGGTCATAGGCTCAGTCAAGATCGAACTGAGATGATCAAAGCTGACATCTTGCTTTCGGCTTGGCAAGCCGAGATCTGATCCCGACCGGCGCGGAATCGCCGTCTCGGGGACACTTTCCAAACTCGCGACCGCGTCGCGAAACAACTCGACGATCCGTGAATATCCTTCTGCCGTCGGATGGATGCCGTCGGTCACGAGCTTCCGGTCCGGGGCCAGCACCCTATCGAGGTCGACCACTCGCACGCCTTCGAACTGCGCGGCTTTCATGAGCCACTCGCGGACCTGCATGAGACGCGGAGACCGGGCTGCAAGATCAGCTCGCCTCTCCGGATTGAGCCCGTCCAAGTTGGGAAACATAGTAGAAGGCAGGCCAACGACTACCTGGTTACCGGGACGCTTCAGGAACCGCAGGAGGTCGCGGGCGTCGGCCAAGAACGACGGGGCAAGCGCCCAGTTACCGCGCGGGGGCCCACAAGTGTCATTGACGCCAAGCATCACGAGGACGACGTCGGCGTCGAAATCTGTGGCCCTCGCAAACTCCGGCCTTTTTCGGTAGGGCAGGTCGCCCCTGAGCATCAGTGTCGTGCCGCCCGCTCCGAAGTTGCGGACATCGTAGTCGTCGCCGAGGAGCTTTGCAAGCAGAGACGGATACGCTGAGGCGGGACTGACCCCGGACCCCTGGGTGATCGAATCCCCCATGCAGGCGACGCGTATCTTGGTTCGCTTCTCGCCGATGCGATCCGGCCAAGGGTAAGGCTTGCCAGTCGCCTTCTCGATTGGCATCTGGGCGCCTAAAAAGCGAAGCTGCCTCCCAAGCACTTCGGCAAGGTCCTTGACCTTATCGGGCATCTTGCTCGAGAGGTCTTGGGTCTCGCCAATATCCTTGGCGATGTTGAACAACTCTAGCCGCCGCTCGGCATGGTGATGGACAAGCTTGAAGTTACCTTGCCGCAGCATGCTGAATGGGCCTTGGCCGCTGTAGTTGTGGGGAAAGTTCCAGATGAACGCGCGCCCGGGAGACGTCGACCCCTTTCCGCGAAGCAAGGGGACGAAGCTGAGCCCGTCGACCTCTTGCACAGTCTCCGCGCGCCAGTCGATCCCCGCTAACTCGAGGATCGTCGGGAAAAAGTCCTCAATCAGCACTGGGTCACTGACCGAGGTCGCAGGCTTGGTGACGCCAGGCCATTTGACGATCATGGGCTCGCGTATCCCACCCTCGTACGGGTTCAGCTTGTGTCCCCGAAGCGGAAGGTTCGGCGGGCACTGAGACGGCGAGCCGTTGTCCGACATAAAGAGCAAGATCGTGTCCTTGGCGACGCCCAGGCGTTCGATTTCGGTCATGAGGTCTCCCAGCGACTTGTCCATGCCCTCTATCATGCTGGCGAGCGTCGCATCGAAGGGCTTGATGCCCTTGTCAACGTATTTTTGATAAAAGCGATCGTCTTTTTCCCACGGCGCGTGGACAGCGTAGTGCGCCATGTATAAGTAGAACGGCTTCTGGGCCGCGACCGCCTTGTCGACGGCTTTGACCGCCTCTCGGGTCAGGGCCTCGGTAAGGAAGATGTCCTTGCCGTGATAGGCCTCAAGCCCAGGAACGTCCCAGATCAGATCCGGAGGGTTGGTGCGCCACGCTGCACTAAAGTTTTTCTCGCCCCAGTAGCTGCCGGGGCCGCCGGCGGCGTGTCCGGCGATGTTGACGTCGAAGCCCAGGTTCAGTGGGTTTTCTCCCGGGGTCGACTCGGCACCAAAGTGTGCCTTGCCCACATGGATCGTCCGGTATCCGGCGCTGCGCAGCAATGCAGGCAAAGGGGTCGCGCGGACTGTCCGCTCCACACTGCCGTCAGTGGAAACCCCGTTCAGGTTCCATGCAGGCGGATCGAACAACCGACTCGGGTTGTCAGGCGATTGGTTCTTCCGTAAGGTCCAGTTCGTGACTCGATGGCGAGCGGCGTTCATTCCCGTCAGCAGGCTAACGCGGCTTGGGGAGCAGACAGCGGAAGCGTAGGCTTGAGTGAACTTGACTCCTTGCTCGGCAAGCCGTTCCATGTTCGGTGTCTTGTATCGCCGGTTGAGGGGCGTCGTCCGTCCAAAGAATGGGACGGACGTCTCCTGCCAGCCCATGTCGTCCACAAGAAAAACGACAATGTTGGGCTTCGGTGTCTTTTGAGCCGGTGATTGGGCCATGGCATTGACCGCACCCACGACAGCGATCAAAGCCACCACGATTTTCGACATACTTCACACTGGCAGAATGGAAGTCTGATAATCAAGACGCCATGGTTGATCACCCGCCGAATCGCAGGCTTTTTCTGAGCATTCAGAGAATGGAAGGATTGGAGCTGACGACACCAAATCCGAAGCCGTTAGATGAGAACTCGAAATCAAAGCATGGAAGTCTGCTGTCCGAATCCATGAGCTTATCGGAGAGCGTCCCGCCTAGCGGGACAAGATGTCAGGGGTTCGAGCCCCCTTACCTCCACCAAATCTCAGAAATTGTCTTTACCAGGTGATTGTTCATTTCCCCATCACGTTTCGAAGCTATATAGTAGAAACGTTGAGGCCTAGTCCAATTCATCCATTGCTACCACGAAAAATCAACCTTTACACGTTCATCGAACGTGCTGGCTCGGTTTGAGATCAATGCCTAATGGAACCGTCGGTTTCCACCGAATCTAGGAGCGGCGCCGACAGCAACGCTGGGAATCCTGAGTAGACTCACAGGGATGGTTCGCGCGCTACACTTCGTTAGGAAAGGGGCGGCGCCAAGGAAAATGCTCCTCTGTGTCGCAGTGCTTGTGTCGACTAGCTGGGCGCTGACCTTCGCCCAAGTGGCGCCGGGACAACTCGACAAGATGGTCGCCAGCCGAGGAACATCCGCTGATTTTCACTTCGTTTCCGGTCAGTCCGTTGCAAACCTTTACGTGGATCCTCTGGACAGTGAGACCGCGCTCCTTGTCGCCGGGTTGTTCGCAGACGACGTCGCAAGGGTCACGGGCCGAAGGCCCCGCATTCTTATGGACTCCAACCCGGCTGCCCCTCGGTGTGTGATTGCAGGGACGATCGAAGGCAATCGGATGATCAAGAACCTGATCCAACAGAAGAAGATCGATGTATCTTCTGTTCAAGGGAAGTGGGAAAGTTGTCTCATCCAGGTCGTCGACCACCCTATGCCCGGAGTCGAAAAGGCCTTAGTGGTCGCTGGCAACGACCGCCGTGGAACCGCGTACGGTCTCTTCGAGCTTTCGAAACAGATGGGAGTGTCTCCCTGGTACTACTTTGCCGATGTTGTTCCCAAGAAGGCGGCCGACGTCGTCGTAAGGGCGGGCCGCTATGTTCAGAAATCGCCCTCGGTCCGGTATCGCGGCATCTTCATTAACGATGAAATGTGGGGTCTGAGGCCTTGGGCCATGAAGACCCTGGCACCCGAGGAGGGGCACGGCTTGGGCCCCAAGACGTACAGCAAAATTTTCGAGCTGATGCTGCGTCTCAAGGCCAATTACCTCTGGCCCGCCATGCACGACGGAGTAGGTGGGACTATCCCTTTCAACTACTACGAACAAAACAAGGTGGTGGCCGACCAGTACGGCATCGTAATGGGATCGTCCCACATCGAACCCATGCTTCGGAACAACATCGGGGGCGCCGAGTGGGACCGGGAATACCCCGGCGAGCCCTGGGACTACGTCGCTAACAGAGATCACATCTACAAGTATTGGGAAGACCGACTCAAGGCGAACGGTCAGTACGAGAACGTCTACACTGTTGGCAAGAGAGGAAAAGACGACTATGCCGGAAGTGAAATCACCCCGCCTGTCCTGGAACGGATCATTGCCGACCAGAGGACGATTCTTCGGAAGTGGGTCGACAAAGACATCACGAGAGTTCCTCAAGTGCTTATCGCGTATACCGAGGTGCTCTCCCTTTACAACAAGGGACTGGCGCTGCCCGACGACATCACCATCTGCTGGCCCGACGACAACTACGGGTACATTCGCCAGCTTCCAGACGCCAATGAGCAGCAGAGGTCTGGTGGTTCGGGGGTCTACTATCACTTCCAGTGGTTGAACGGAGCCTCCAACGCTTATACCTGGTTGAGCACAACGTCATTGGGGCTAACCTGGGAGGAAATGAAGAAGGCTTACGATCATCAGGCGAGGAGTCTCTGGGTCGTGAACGTGGGGGACATCAAGCCCGCCGAAATTGGAATCGAGTACTTCATGCAACTGGCGTGGGACACGTCGAGTTGGGACACTCCTGATACTCGGGGATATTTCATCCGATGGGCTACCCGAGAGTTCGGTCAACAGTATTCGGCCACGATCGCGAATCTGATGGAGAGACACTACGAGCTGAACTTTGTCCGGCGACCTGAGCACATGGTGATGCAGCTTCCAGACAAGTCCATGAAGTGGGATTGGTTCAGTCTGGTCAACTATAACGACGAGGCGCAGCTTAGGGTGAACGCTTTCGAAAAGCTCGTCAAAGACGTCGATCATTTGTACGATCGACTTCCCACCAAACTGAAGGATTCGTTCTTTGAAATGGTCCTCTACAATGTGAAGTGTGCGGCCCTACACAACATGAAGGTGATCTACGCGCAGAAAAGTGCCACCTATGGCGCCGAACGAAGGGCGAGCGCGGCAGACTACGCAAAGAAAGCTCGGGATTCGGCGGCCGAAATTTCCAGAATCAATGAACAGTACAACACGGGACTGCCCACGGTGGGCGGCAAGTGGAACCACATGGCTTCCCTGCCCGGTCCATGGGGTGGGCAGGGGCGGCAGTGGGATATGCCGCCACTGAGCGACTATGCGGGAATGGGCCCCACAGTTTTGGGGGTCAATTTGGAAGGCGGGCGCGAAGACTCACTTGCGGACCTCAGCGGTTATACTCGGGGTCGGCGCTTCATCGACCTGTTCAACCAAGGTAAGGGCAACCTTCGCTGGAAAGCAATTCCTTCGGAACCCTGGCTAAAACTCAATAGAACTGACGGCTACTTCACTGGCGAGCAACGCCTTTGGGTCAGCGTCGATTGGCAACGGGTCCCAAAGGGCAGCGACATCAGCGCGACCATCGCCTTCGAAACCAGTGGCGGCAACAAGCGGATCTCGGTGCGGGTCTTCAATCCTGCACAGCCTGTCCGCAACTCGGTAAAGGGCTTCGTGGAGAGCCACGGCTACGTGAGCATGGAGGCGGAGCACTTCGCGCGCAAACAGGATCGTGACGGCGTAGCATGGCAGGAGATCGGGGGGCTTGGCCGGAATGGCACCTGCATGGGGGTATACCCGACGACCGTA
>JANPAV010000327.1:0-2839 GCA_031430115.1 Armatimonadota bacterium
GCTCCTCGGCGGCGGCGGCGGTGGCGGCGGCGGCGGCGTATGGCAGGGACTATTTTCTGCTGTACATTGGCATCAGGTCACCGACCTGTGGTGAGTTGGCCTAAATCTGTCCCACTGCAACTAGCTTTTCCGCGACCGTCACACCCCTTCGTCGACCTCTTCAACGCAGAATTAGTTCACGCTTTACATAGCAATTTCTACTCCACTTGCTGCTGCCATCCCACACAATTCATTTATCACTTAATGTCAATATGTGTCCGATGTGCTGAGAACCCCTTTACGACATCCTTATGCCATCTTTGGATAGCTTTCGCACTCTCTATAGATACCAGTGGGTTTTCAGAATTGCCGTGGCAAATTTGGATTGGTCCTGGCAATGGATTCGTTCAACTTTCAAGTCAAAATGACTTCGTCTTATATCAAGATGCAGGATCACTTTTACTTCGTGAAATCAAAAAGGTTGACATCGCCCTTGCAAATAAGCTCTGGAAGGCGGAATTGCTGGCAAAGCTGGTGGCTAGAGCAAAAACTATAGGAACAGCCGTAGTTATGTGGGCATCAGATCACGATGATAAGTATCCAGGACAAACCGGTTGGGAAGATGAACTTAAACCATACGTGAGGGACAGTAACATCTTTGGAGACTTCACTTATACGTTCAAAGGCGGCAATGCAAGAGATATTGAAGACGTTTCCGGAACCGAACTTGGCTTTTTTGTGGCGTCAGGGGGCCGGGTTGTGGTTTATGCCGACAGCCATGTCAAATTCGTTCCTAACCCTTAAGCCACACCCTTACGGCCTCATCCAGCATTGGTTCAGTAAGGCGTCCGGTAAATGTGTTTTGCTGACTCGGGTGGTAACTGGCGACAACTTTGGTCGAGTTGACGTTCGAAGCAACACGGTGTCCGAATTTTGGCGACTTGACACCGAGGGTACGGTGAACCTCGTTCCATGCAATTCCGCCCAGGCAAAGAATTCCTCGCCAAGACTTTGCCTCAATAACCGACTTGAGCCAAACGTTGCAGTTCCTGATCTCTTCGGTAGTCGGCTTATTATCTGGTGGTGCACAATGACACGTCGCAACAATAAGGACATTACGAAGTTCGAGCCCATCGTGAAAGTCTATTGATTGAGGCTGGTTGCAGACGCCGGCTTTATGAAGTGCGCGAAACAGCCAATCTCCCGAACGATCACCCGTAAACATCCGTCCAGTACGATTAGCTCCATGGGCTGCAGGAGCCAAACCAACAATCAAGAACTCAGCATCAATGTCTCCAAGCGGGGGCACAGGCTTTGCCCAATATTCCTCGCCTAGGAACCGTTTCGGGGGATTTGAAGCGGCCTCGAAACACCATGAACGGAGCCGTGAACACTGAGTGCAGGATGGAATAGATTGGATAACTCGAAGGATTTCAGAACTCATTCCGATACAATATAGCTGAACAAATGCCAATTTACGAGTATGAGCCGTGTGACCGAGATTGCTTTATATGTGAAGGCAAACTTCAGCTCATGCAAAGCATTTCTGAAGAAGCACTTAGCTTGTGCCCATTTTGCGGCATGGAAATCAAAAAGATTGTAAGCCGGGCCTCGTTCAAACTGCAAAAGCACTCCGGAGCCGAAGACGCAGGAAAGAAAGGCTTCACCACCTATAAGAAGTCCGAAAAAGGTGTTTGGGAAAAAGTTGGGGGAGACGGCGCGGACTATTTGGTTGGCTCCAAAGAAGATATTGCCGCGGTTGAGGCTGAGAAACAAAAGCCTGCAAAGAAACTAGACCTAGACAAGCCCTAGTGATTCTTCAAATCCACACATTATGTTCATGGTGTGGATGTATTGCCCGGCTCCGCACTTGCCGTTAATGTCCGCCATGATGTGAATCGCGAGCAGACTTTCGGTTTCGCCCTCGGTTAATTCCAGTCTAAAGCACGCCCATGGCTTGCTCTCAACTAAGCCTTTTTCCCAAGGCTGTTCTTCTTCTCGCCGAACAAAAAATGATCGTCCGTATCTCTCGTTGTAGATATCATCAATCTCATCGAAACTCTGAGGATTCGATATTTTTGCTATGCAATAGGCACCACGAACGGTACCAAGATCACTGTTTTCGCAATTGAAAGAAAAGCCGTCCTCATAGCCAACAGTCTTTAATCCCCTGGCTAACTCGTCCTCACTTTCTTCGAAAGAAAGGAGAATTGCTGGAGGCTCGACAACTAATCCTGCTTCAAGCAACGGCCCCAACGCAAGAACCGCAAGCGAACCTCCGGCTGATGGAACCCACGCTTGATCGCTACATACCAACGGGTTATTATCCATTAGTTCAACAACGCCACCAACTTCTCCTCCAATATCGCTACTTGTTACAAATCGACGGCGATTGGTTTCAAACTCAATACCTTTAGACGAGGTGCAAAGGACGCCGCTTACTTCGGGATGACGCCTTAAGAGGGCGTCAATGACAGGGTCAGATGATCCTGCAAGTATCATGACTTCGTCCTAATTGTCATCAGCAATTTGAGCTTCTTTGGCGTATTCGACTCCGAAAACTGATCCAGCGCTAAATTGAAATCTGCGTGATGTAATTGGCCATCGGAAAATCGAATATAGATCATGCCCGTGCCTGAGATTGCAAAACTACCACCAACGTTCATGACGGTCGCAATACTGGCTACCTTCTGTCCGTTAATGGTCTTAACTCCAGCAAATTTATAGGTTGACTTGACTGCACCACCGGGTTGCTGACCGGCACCAACCATTTTTATGTCTCCAATCCATGATTGACCCACTTTCACTGGATAATCGGGCCAGGCGAAGGTGCCACTATAACCTTCGATTGTTTGACCGA
>JANPAV010000328.1:0-7610 GCA_031430115.1 Armatimonadota bacterium
AGCATTTATTGCTTGGTTGGACACCCAAGCGTCTGTTGACAAAAAGAAGAGGATCGGGACTCAGGGTTATTGCATGGGCGGACCGATGGCATTTCGGACTGCAGCCGTATCGGATCGCGTTGGCGCGGTCGCCTCGTTCCACGGCGGAGGACTCGTCTCGGATAAACCAGACAGTCCGCACCTTCTAGTAGCAAAGACGAAAGCTCACGTCTTGGTCGCAATTGCCGCAAACGACGACGCTCGTTCGCCAAACGACAAAACAGCATTGAAGGAAACGTTTGAGAAAGCCGAGCGACCGGCGGAAATCGAAGTGTATGAAAAGGCGGCCCACGGATGGTGCCCGCCAGATTCGTCGGTTTATAGCGAACCTCAAGCCGAGAAGGCATGGGCGCGACTCCTTGCCCTTTATAAGAAAGCGTTGTAAGACGGTTGGGCAACGGGAAGGGCGGCTGGTTCCACGAATTGCAATTTGGCTTATACTATAAAAATGGACTACCAAAAAATTATTACGTTTGATCCAAATATACGAAGTGGAAAAGCATGCATTCGTGGAATGAGAGTTACCGTTTCGGACGTGATTGATTTGCTGGCAACTGGTCCTGATTGGACGGTTGTAACGCAAGAGTTACCTTATGTAACCTTTGATGATATCAAGGCTTGCCTTGCCTATGTTGCGGACCGCGAAAGGAAGATTAATTCCCGAGTAGCATGAAATTGCTATTTGACGCAAATCTCTCTCCTCATTTGATTGAAGCGTTGACATCAAACTACCCAGGCTCAAAGCATGTGCAAGAGTTAGATTTAAAGGCGTCTGATCGGCAAATTTGGGACTTAGCCGTTAGCCAACAATTGACAATTGTTACCAAAGATTCGGATTTTGATACACTTGCATTCTTGCTTGCTCCCCCAGGCAAGGTTATTCGAGTTACACTTGGAAATTGTTCAACGACGATGCTAGCAAAGCTTTTAAATGAGGAATTTCAGATAGTTTCCGACTTTATTTCGGATCCAAACGAGACCCTTCTAATCATTCCCTGAGCCATTTTGATCTCTATCAGCACACGTTAACCCTGTCGGCTAACCATTGCGTTAATCCAGATGGGTGCGAAAGGCGATGTGCAGCCTTTTGAGGTTGGGTAGTCGCGGAAAGCGCCTATTTTCTCACCTATTGCAATTGCCCGTTCGCGGTGTTCGGGGAATTTGATTCCGATCTCGGCGAGGCAGTAATTCATCATCCATTGAAGACTTTCTGGAGCCAGGCCCATTTCGTTTTCGACACGGTCGAGTAAGGCGACGAGATCAAGCCCTTCGGGACTTTTGATAACCCTTTCGGTAGTAAGGCTCCATCCTGCCCGGTGACACATTGTGTCGGTCGATTTCATCCACTTCTGGCGAAGTTCTTCTTTCAATGGGTGGTTTTTAACAATGTTCGAGTTAAAGGAATCTGCCACTCTAATAAAGGTCGCCTCGCTCACCATTTTGTTCAGTTCGTCTTCATTAAAGTCCTTCGGACGCATAACGAAAGGTGCGAGGATCATAGCGTCAATATTGCCCGTTTTCCAGAGTTCAATCCCCAATTCATGGTCAATCTTGATCTTCTTTGCGAGGGCTCGGATATCACCCATCATCACACCGAACTGGTTATCGCACGCGCCGTTCTTGGCGTTCATCTTCCGCCACTTTTCGTTGCCGAGTGCCTCTAGTTCAGCCATTACTTCGACCACTGTCATGGTCGGTATTTTACACCCTGATTTGGTTTACTTTTCCGGTACTAATTCAGCTGGTAGCCTCAAAAGAAGAACTGGATATGGCTCGGTTACAAGGTGATGGTGTGACGTACTTCCGATCACCAACCTGTCGAGAAAGCCGTGGCCTTGAGCACCCATGATCAAGAGATCAGCATCACTCGATGTCATTGCATTTCGAATGACCTCGTTGGATTCACCTTCTTGAACAATCACGTTAACCTCCGGTGCGATTGCTTTCAACTTTTCCGCTACTTTCGCTGATTCTTTGAGGCAGTGATCGCGTACCCAGTCCTTAAATTCTAGGTCAACCGACATGTCTCCCTGAAGCATCATCATTGTTGCCGGATTCACTTCATAACCAGTAACAATATCGATTCGTTTAATGCCTTGCGGAGCCCACGCGATGAGTTGATCAAGGGCCCGATTGGCGTAATCTGAGTGATCGGTAGCAAATATAGCGTGTACTTGACCCTTTTTCGAACTTGGAGTCTTTGCGACTAACAGCGATCTTTTTGACTCGATGGAAAGTGCCCGAGTGACACTGCCAAGCCGCCAAAGTAACCCGCCTTTCGGTTGACCAGAGCCCAAAACAATCAAGTTAGCCTTGTCGCTACCTGCTACCCGGATCAGCGTTCTTGCCGCGTCTCCTTCTTCTGTATGTTCAACTATGTTGGCTCCTACCACCATTTTATGAGCTTTATCCAGTGCCTTTCGACCCTCTTTCAAAAGGAAATCAATGTCGTCCGCAACGGGGATGACTCGCGGTACCAGACCAGGAACATACCATGGCAAGCGAGGCAACACATGAGTCAAGACCCATTCTTGATGAGTGAATTTCAATCGGAGACAAATGTTAACTGCAGAATCAAATGCCCCTTCAGAATCTACTCCGACTAATGCTCTTACTTTTTTACTCATCCTAAACAACATCATGTTTGGACGAAGTTAAGATTGCAAGTCGTTCCTTTCCCCGTCAACCTTTGCAATGACGCACATTGCAGGACTTGTCTCGCAACCCAGATAGTGGTTTCATATCACAGTGCTCCGCGTTCCATCCACAAATGAAAACCTAATGATTAGTTCTGGATGTTTGATTGGCAATCAGGCCCAAATCGGTCCATGGCATCAGATTTCATTTTTCTAAGCATGCCAGTCGTTTTGAGTAGCACCCATATTTCGAGATTTGTTCGAGGATTTCGATAGAACCACGATCGACAGAGAAACATGATAAACCAAAGCGAGTTCACCGACAAGGGTCTTTCAAAAACTGAGGCGAACAATCGCCTGAGAGATCATGGGGCCAATGAACTGCCCTCATCCAAGCCACGCAGTTCCTTTGCCATCGCCTTATCCGTGATGCGCGAACCCATGTTTGCCCTCCTCATTGCTTGCTGCGTCATCTACCTTTTACTTGGCGATAACCAAGAAGCCATTATGATTGTCGGAGCGGTCTTCGTCATCATTGGCATTACTTTCTATCAAGAGAAGAAGACCGAAAAGACGTTGAAAGCCTTAAGGGACCTTTCAAGCCCCAAGGCATTAGTCATCCGCGACGGCATTTCTCTTTCAATTCCTGGCAGGGAGGTAGTACCAGGCGATGTGTTAATCCTTTCCGAAGGGGGCCGAATTCCTGCCGATTGCATTACATTGTCGGCAACAGGATTAGCCGTCGACGAGTCGCTTTTGACCGGCGAATCGGTAGCCGTTAGAAAAACTGCAAGAACCGATGAGACTAAAGTTAATCGGCCTGGCGGCGAAGATACTCCCTTTTTGTTTTCAGGATCAATGGTTGTTACAGGTCAAGGCAAGTGTCTGGTCATCAGCACCGGCGTTAACACCGAAGTCGGACGAATTGGGGCTAGTTTGGTCGCTATCGAAGAAGAAAAGAGCTTGCTACAGAAAGGCACAAAACAATTAGTTAGAGCTTTTGCGACCGTTGCAATAGTACTCTTCATGATCGTAGTTGTTTACTACGGTCTGACCAAATCATCTTGGTTAAACGGCCTGCTGGCGGGAATAACAATTGCGATCTCGATGATTCCGGAGGAGTTTCCCGTCGTCTTGACCATCTTTCTTGCTCTTGGCGCTTGGCGACTGGCAAAGAAAAATGTCCTTGTTCGCCGTGTCTCAGCCATCGAATCTCTTGGAGCCATCACTGCTCTGTGCGTTGACAAAACAGGAACCGTCACTGAAAATCGAATGTCGGTGAGCAAATTAAGCGTTGGCGGCAAAGCTATGGAAATTGAGTCCGATCAATTAGCGAATGAATTCGTTGAACTCATGACATTTGGTGCCCTTGCGAGTAATCCTAGTCATTTCGATCCGATGGAAAAGGCAATTAGTGAGGCTGAAGCAAAATATGCACCGTCGAGTCTCGATCAACGAAAAGGCTTTCAGTTGGTCCGCCAGTATGATTTATCATCAGAACTTCTTGCAATGTCGGTGGTCTGGAAGGCACCGAATGAATCCAAAAATATCGTAGCAACAAAAGGGGCTCCCGAAGCGATTGCTAAGCTTTGTCATTTCACCCAAGAACAGAAGTCGGCTTTAGATCTCAATATTAAAGAACTCGCGGTCCAAGGGCTCAGAGTTTTGGCGGTTGCCAAGCAGGACAAAGCCCCAGATTCCTTGCCAGAAAAGCAAGACGGTTTTACCTTAACTTTTCTTGGTCTTCTCGGTTTCGAAGATCCGGTCCGTGCGGGAGTTGCCAATGCTGTTGGTGACTGTGAAACCGCGGGAATTCGGGTTCTGATGATTACGGGCGACTATCCTGACACGGCAATGAGTATTGCTCGTCAGATTGGACTTAAATCGCCTGACCAAGTGATCTCAGGAACGGAACTCGCGGAAATGGATGAAGCGAAGTTGAGGGAACGAATTCCCACGGTCAATGTCTTTGCCCGAATCCTTCCTGAACAAAAACTTCAGATAGTTACCGCCCTCAAAGGTTTAGGTGAAATTGTCGCTATGACAGGCGACGGCGTTAATGATGCTCCCGCCCTGAAAGCCGCTCATATCGGTATTGCCATGGGAAAGCGAGGAACCGATGTAGCTCGAGAGGCTTCCGATCTTGTGTTGGTTGATGATGACTTTTCGTCAATCGTGCAGTCCATTAGATTGGGGAGAACTATCTACCGAAACATCAAAAATGCGATGTCTTATGTCATTGCAATCCATGTACCTCTTGCCGGCATATCACTATTTCCAATTGTCCTTGGTATGCCACCAATTCTGCTTCCTATTCATGTTGTTTTCCTCGAACTCATTATCGATCCCAGCTGTTCGATCATTTTTGAATCGGAGCATGAAGACAGTGAAACCATGAAGGACCCTCCGAGAAAGTCGAGCGATCCACTGTTTAGTCGACGAGGCCTTGTCCTTAGTCTCCTCCAGGGTCTAAGTGTCTTGATTTTCGTCCTTGGAATATACGCCTTCTCTAGTTATCGCGGATATGGAGAGACCCATATCCGTGCCCTCACCTATACAACGCTTGTTTTTGGCAACCTCGCACTCATTCTCACCGATCTTTCTCGATCCAAGACTATCGTTCAAACTTTGAGGCGACCAAACAAACCGCTAATACTGATTTTTTCAGGGGTCTTGGTTTCAATTGCAGTTGTCTTGTACGTACCGCCCGTTCAGGAACTCTTTCGGTTTTCTCAACTCAACGTTGCGGAGCTAGCCATTTGCTTTGTTGTCGGGTTAAGCAGCATCCTATGGTTTGAAATCTACAAAGTGTTTTGGCACCGAAAGAAAGGATAGTTTTAGTGATGTATGCATATGCATTGCGAACGGTTTCCAGTTTCGTACTTTCTCGTTGCTTTGCCTCATTCCGTCTCAGCGGGCAGTCGTAGCAAGAGAACTGGATATGGCTCGGCAACGAAGTGATGGTGTGACGTGCTCCCAATCACCAACCTGTCGAGAAAGCCATGCCCCTGGGCACCCATGATCAACAGATCGGCATCACTCGATGTCATTGCATTTCGAATGACTTCGTTGGATTCCCCCTCTTCTACAATCACGTTAATCTCCGGCGCGATTGCTTTCAGCTTTTCCGCTACTTTCGCTGATTCTTTGAGGCAGTGATCACGCACCCAGTCTTGAAACTCGAGATCAACCGAGGTATCTCGCTTCAACATGGCAGTTGTCGAAGGATTGACTTCGTAGGCGGTTACCACATCAATTCGCGAAAACCCCTGGGGATTCCATGAAACAAGTTGATCCAATGCTCGGTTCGCATATTCTGAGTGGTCGGTAGCAAACACAGCATGAACCGGTCCGGTCTTCGAACATGGCAATTTCGCCACCAATAGAGACTGTTTCGCTTCGATCGAAAGCGCTCGGGAGACACTTCCCAACTTCCATAGGGGACCGCCCTTTGGATGCCCGGACCCCACGACGATTAAATCAGCGCTTTCCTCTCGAGCAAAGCGGGAGATCATTGTAGCCGCGTCACCTTCCTGCATATGATCCGTTGATTGGTAGTCCTCAACCATCTCACGCGCCTTTCTCAGCGCTTGCCTTCCGGCATCTTGAAGGACATCATTGGTTTCTGCAACAGGAATGACTTGAGGAAACATTCCCGGAACGTACCAAGGAAGCACCGGAAGAGCATGAGCAAACACCCACTCTTGGTTTTCAAACTTAATGCGTTTGCACAATTCGACGGATGATTCGTAGGAACCCAATAAATCAACACCGACCAAGGTCTTTACAGTCTTTTTCATTCTCATCCTCATCATGCGGGAACGAGCTTGAAAGATATAGTCAACCCTTTCGCCGTCATAACTTAGGAGGACACTCATAGAGGATGCGCCAGAACTTGGCAGTTTATGAACGGACTGGATGATGAATAGTTTCTGAACGGAGAATGAACTGATTTTTAGACAAACAGTATCCAAAAAATTCCGGTGTAGTCTGAATCTATCATGATATTTCGTTACGCTTTTACTCTCATCGAACTACTCGTTGTCATCGCAATCATCGCCATTCTTGCGGCAATTCTCTTCCCAGTTTTTGCCCAAGCAAAGGCAGCGGCAAAGAAGTCGGTTTGCTTAAGCAACGAAAAACAAATTGGACTTGCAACCCAGCTCTACCTTGCTGACAACGACGGTGCTCTGTTTCACCATCACGAAGATTGGGTTCTGGACGATGGAACACTGGCAACGAATTTGCCCGCAACAGCTGACGAGTGTGTAGGAGGAGGATTTGGGAACAGTCAAGCCGAAAAGCCTTGGGCTGTCTTCTTCTATCCGTACTCCAAAAATAGAAACATCACTTTTTGTCCAACAGATGACACAACCAAATCAGCAAAGCTCTCAACTGACATAGTTGACTATAACGGCGGAACCGAGGAAGCGGGGAGTGAGTGCTCAGTCGCTCCAACTAGTGAAAACTGCATTGCTCAAATGAATCGCACGACAATGTGGAGCTACTTGTTGAACTCAGTATTCACTCATAAGTCTTGTCGATATGCGCTTGAAGGTGCTATTGGTGGCTTTGCCACAGAGTCTTCAATAGCTGGCCTCAATGATCCGAACTTGATCATGTTCTCTGAACGAAATTCCGAGGGCTTTGCTGATCCAGGAAGCGCTTTCGGCTATGTGCCTCAAGACGACTATGACGCGTGGGCAGGAGAGGCCGCAATGGTTCGATGGGGTAGCGGAAGTCGACCCAACGAAGGGTGGATCAAATACGACAGGCACAACGGCGGAGCAAACTATATCTATGCCGACAGCCATTCAAAGTTTCTTCGATGGGGTAAGGCAAGACTTGATCAGACTCCAGACCATATTGTTCGATATCCGCTGGCAAACCCACCACAGTAAAGAGTAAGTTTCTTTAGGCACTAAATATCGATTG
>JANPAV010000329.1:0-13644 GCA_031430115.1 Armatimonadota bacterium
CTCTATCGGTTTGGTGGAGTTTACAATGCAGCCAAGGGAATTCAGGTTGAAGGACTTTACCGGTTGACTAACGGAGCATTTCGCGATTTCTCGGTATTCTTAAGGTTCAAGTTCTGAGCGCTTGCCGTAGTATCAAGATAACATGGCTATCCTTTCTCTTATCGTTTTGATTGCCGTTATTGTCGTGGGGGGTGTATTTATCGCCTTTTTGGGATCTGCTCGGCAGACCAAACAAAGTTCCAGTTCGGACGATTTTCCGTCTCTCTCGTTCGACTCTCAAAATCTGTACCGGCCGATTCGGTCGCTCAAGCGAGGAATCATTGAGATCGTTCAATCAAGTGATGATCCTGCTATCAATGCAATGTCGGGGGCGGTCATTGAAGAAATGAATGCTGCCCATGATCGAATTGTCCTCGCACTTCAAACGAGGGATCAACTACGCAAAGCTTCAGAAAACTACTTGACCGCCCAAAACGAAGCCGATCGGCTTTTTAAGGCGAGAGAAGCGGCTGAATCGCCGCAGGAAAAATTGAGTTTTACGAGAGCCTATGAGGCAAAAACCCTAGAAGTTGCGGAGTATGAGAAAGCCAGAGTCATCATCAAGAAAATTGAAAATGAAGTGGAGCTTACCAAGGCTTCGATGAGCCAGTTAAAGGCAAAACTCACCTTTTCTGAGGCGTCAACCAATGCAACCGAGAGGGCGGATGACCTCAGAACTACGCTTGGCTCACTAGAAACAATTCAATCAAGCGTTGATGAAGCCCAATTGATGTTGCGCTCGTAAGGTAATTTAGTGTTATTCATGTCCGAATTTGATCGAGTCTTTAATTTAGGAAGAGCTTATGCGGGCAAAGCCCAAGATGCCATATTTGGTAGTGGGTCTCCAGAAGAGAAAGCGGTCAAGGAACTTGACCAGGCACTTGAACAGGGCGTTGCCATGAAAAAGACAGAGCAACAGGAATTCAAGTCCCAAATTGCAGCGATGAGTGATGATGAAGCCGAGATTATTCTGGGCGTACCAAACAAAGCTTCATTTACTGTTTTGAAATCTCAGTATGAATTGCTACTAGGTCACCTAAAGGAATTCGAAGCAAGCCAACCTCAAAAGAAATCAATTGCACTTCGAGAGCGCCAAAGAATTGAAAAAGCCTTTGCCCTTTTGTCCGCCAAGGTTGATTCGACTGAAAAACGATTTGGGTCGCTTGAAATCGAATAGAGGTTACTCAGGCAAGTTTGGGATCTTTACCGTTCCTTTCACTACAATTTTGTCCTCCAAAATTTGAACAGTTTTGGCATCAACCGCATCGTATAAATCTAAGTCCTTTGCAAAATCAATGACCGGATTCAGGGTGTTGATGAGAGCTAGTTGACTGTCAAGATCAGTTTCTTTATTGTCAATACGAATAATGGCATCGCTTAAGATTAATTGCGAACCGTTAGTCGTAATTTTTGCCTTGACATCAAAGTCGGCGTTGAGAACAAGAAACTGACCGTAACCCTTGACGCGAATCCAATCGCCTTCCGTGGTGACCTCTACAGACTTAATTTCGCCGTATTTTTTGAGAATATAGGGTGCAAGGTCCTTGACTAAGAGTTCTACCGTCCCCGTCCCTAAGCCACTTTTGCTAAGACGAATCCTTTTCTTCGACGTAGCTAAAGCGAAGTCGAATCGACAGTTTGGGATTTCGGCTAGAAATCGCTCACACCTCAAGTCTCGCAAATAGAAGTCGGACAGGTTCAAACGCAACAAGTCAATCGTTCCCTTTTTGCTCCTCTTTGGTTCAGTAAAGAGAGGCAAGCCCTCGCAACGGAACGTCGATGCCGTTATTGTCGCCGTGCCAACTTCGCCGAGAGCGGGACTAAGGAGTCCGGGGTAAGAAACTTGCAACAAGACCTTTTTGTGGTCACCAATCAGCTTCTCGCCAATCTCTCTGGCAGCGGCAGATTCAAAGTTGCGAACCGTTGCGGCGCCAAATCCGAATAGTGCAGCGATTCCTCCGAGCAACCAAGGATTTTTCATGCTAGCTTCCACACTCCGACTATATGGTGCGTAGAATGAAATACGCATGAGCCAAACATTCTCCGAGTATAAGCATTTAAGCGAGCTAGGTGGCGCATTTTCATTGGACGATTATGCAGTTATCGAATTTAGTGGCGAAGAATGGAAGGAGTGGTTGCAAGGACAAATCACTAATGACATCAGGTTGCTGACGAGTGAGAATCCACTTGCTTTTTGTTTGTGTAAACCAACTGGTCAGATTTTGGCTCCTGGTGTTCTTCATTTAGTCAACGGTAGAGGCTGGATGATTGTTCCCCTCGTCTGTGCTCCGGTCGTCCTTGCGCGCGTCGGGCAGATGGTAATTCTTGAAGAGTGCTTCGCGGAGATTTTAGAAACTGAGCTTGTTCATGTGATTCCAGGAACCGACGGGCTACCCGCAAAAAGAACCAAGTGGGTTGGCAGAGATTCGACCAGTCCCTTTGAGGGAGACTTGCTTAGCCGTGAGACTTTCCTTCTAGCTTCTCTTGAAGCCAAGATTCCTCTTTGGGGCTACGACATCAGCGAATTGAACTTTCCAGCTGAGTTAGGACCCGAGTTTGAATCGGCAAACATGAGCTACACCAAAGGCTGTTACACTGGTCAGGAAATTAATCACCGACTCCATAGTCGAGGGCATACCAACAAGACATGGGATGTCTTTCTGTCTACCGAGCCACACCATGTCGGTCAAGAATTGACGGATAGCGCAAACAACAAAATTGGCACGGTTACGAGAATAGTCGAGCATCCAGACCATGGTTGGCTCGTCGCAGCATTTGTCCGAAATGGTACCGCTCCAGTTCTGACTCGATTCCAGCCATAATGAAAGGAGTGGATTCAGCTATTAAAGAGCGTTTTTCTAACGTCAAAGCAATTTTCTTCGACCTTGACGATACGCTCTGTGGCTATTGGTTAGCCAGCAAAGCAGGACTTCGAGCTACCTTTGAGAAGAATCCAGTTCCCGGAAAAACGACTGAGGAAATGATTCATGCATGGGGTGAAACCTTTCGAGAATACAGTCCGGAACTCAAGGAAAAGACGAAGTTGTATCACGAGTATCTGACTTCCGGCACGGTGACTCGAACCCATCAAATGCAACTCACCTTGCTCTCTTTGGGGATCGACGATATGGAGCTTGCAAAAACTTTAGGAGATAGCTATATGTTCGAACGAGATCGAAACCTTAAGCTATTTCCGGATGCAATTGAAGTTCTCGAAGCCTTGCACGGCAAATATCCTTTGGGACTGATCACGAATGGCCCCGCCGATATTCAGAATCAGGAGGTTGACACTTTGAGGATTCGTCATTACATGGACAATATTTTCATTGAGGGCGAGCTTAGAATTGGAAAACCGCACCAAATTGTGTTTGACCAAGCAGCGGAGTCCGTTCAGTTAATGGCGGACCAAATTCTTATGGTTGGAAATTCGTTTGGTCACGACATCATTCCGGCGATCGAATATGGATGGGTATCGGCTTGGATTCGCAGGGACACCGATGTTCCTGTAAGTTCCCGATCGGGAAAACCCGAACCAATCGACTTGAGCAAGCCACAACCGGATATCATTATTTCTGACCTGACCGAACTTCTTCCTCTTCTCGTTGGTTGACATGGACATTCAACTCTTTCGCGCGATCAATATAGGTTGGCGAAACCCGTTCTGTGATGTCCTGTTTGCCATACTTAGTTACTCTGGGCTAGGAGCGACGGTAGCAATTCTTGCAATCCCAATGGCCTGTTTCAAAAAGACCAGGATTCCGGGAATAGCCATTGCTTTAGGAGCCGTGATAGGAGGAACGATTTTGGGGCAGTCATTTAAGACCTTAATGCCCCGGGAACGTCCCAGTAACATGGCTTACGCGATCACTCAGGAGCCGCACAAAAAGTCTTCGTTTCCTTCGTCTCACACATCTTGCGCGTTCGGAGTTGCCGTTGCGGCCGGCATCTTGGCTAGTCGAAGACGGAAATGGCTCGCGGTTTCAGGACTTTACCTTTGGGCAACAGGAGTCGGCATTAGCCGAATCTATCGAGGAGTTCATTGGCCAACCGACGTTGTCGGTGGAGCGCTACTTGGGGTCGTTGGAGGCTGTTTGGCAATTGCGGTTGTCGACCATTTTTTCAGGACTCCAACCGCAATCGGCGAAGCAGATCTACTTCCTTCTTCGTCGGACTAATGCCAAGAGTCCTAGACCTAGGACGGCGAACGATGCGGGTTCGGGCACCATGGCTACGTTGTTGTCTCGTAAGAAGTCGGCATGATTGGATAGCGAAATAGCTCCAGATGCAAAGAAGTCAGTTTGGCTTGAACTGAAGTCATACCAGCTGTAATTTCCCCATGTACCAATAAAAGCATTGGTTCCAACAAGACGACCATTTTTGAACCAACCACCACCGGAGTCTCCTCCGACAAGTGCAGCCTGACCATTCTGGCGAAGAGGTGCAATCAGGGAATATCCTGCTAGGTAGCCCGGTTCTGAAACATACTCCGTAAACTCGTAGGTTGCGTTGGCTTTTCTTCGAGTTCCAGCGGCAATATCGATGACATAGCCAGTTCCAATCGTGTTGACGCTTCCCGAGCCTCCGAATCCAACCATAGTGACGGTGTCCCCAAAAGACATCGGAGTTACGTCAATCGTCGCATGTGCGAGGGTAGCGGCACCAACGTCAATCCTGAACAAGGTCAAGTCACTGTTTGGGTCACTTACGGCAGAACCGGCAACTACACTATATGTTCCGATTCCCGGCAAGGTAAACGTACCCGCTCCAACATGTTTGGCGGTAAGCACCATGTCGTTGCCGACGAGAACACCGGAAGCACCGTTGACGGTCCCAACAAATGTGAAATCTGAAGTGTTCGGATCGGAAATTGCACCAGGTGCAACTGCTAGCGCGGAAAGAGAAAGGCAAAGCCCTCCAAGCACAAAAATATAACGCATATAGGCATTATATATCGTCTTGCACCGAAATGAAACCTAGTAAACCACTCTAGCTTTCGTTCTTTGTCCAAGTATCCTATGGTTTGTGTTTTCCGTAGGTGCAATTAAAGTCGATCCTCCGCTGATTTTGGCACCCATGGAAGATGTTTCGTCATTGCCAATGCGGTTGATCGCAAAGCGAATTGGCAACCCCGGTTTAGTATTTACCGAGTTTGTCAGTGCGATGGCGATTCATCATGGTGCGCTTAAGACTCTGAAGAAGATGCAGATCCATCCGGATGAGCGGCCACTTGGAATTCAGATCTTTGGTGCCGATGCTGACGTCATGGCAGAAACTGCACGAATCGCCGAGCAAATGGGGGCGGATATCGTGGATATCAATATGGGATGTTGGGTTCCCAAGGTCTGTAAAACTGGCTCCGGAGCTGCGCTCCTTAAGGACCCTATTGCTGCCGAGAAAATCGTATGCGCCGTCGTCAATGCGGTCAAAGTTCCGGTCACGGTAAAGGTCAGAGCCGGCTGGGATTATTCGCTTTTTGCCGCTCCCGAACTAGCAAAGCGATTTGAGGGTGCCGGAATCAAGATGTTGACCCTTCACGCTAGGTTTGCAAAACAGGGTTTTGAAGGTGAAGCTGATTGGGACTTAATCAAACGGCTCCGTGAATCAGTTTCCGTTCCCCTTATTGGCAACGGAGACGTTAAAAGTGCCGAAGATGCCCTCGGTATGATGCGAGAAACGGGTTGCGACGGAGTGATGGTAGGGCGAGCGGCGATTTCCAACCCATGGGTGTTGGCAAAGATTTCTGCGGCAATGAAAGGATTGCCCGAGCCAAGTGAACCAAGTCTTGCTGATCGGATAGACGTTGCAAAAACTCATGCCAAATTACAGGTCGCATATGAATGTGAAGTGTCGACCTACGAGGAAGCAATGAAGCATCCAGATCTATCAATTCATGAAGGTCGGGCCATTCGGTCGCTGCGTGGTCAGATGCCCATGTACATTAAGGGCATTCCGGGAGCGGCAATCATCCGATCTGAACTCTATCAGGCAAACTCGGTTGCCGATGTGGAGCGGATACTTGATACCCTGAGTGAGGACCAACCTTGATAATCACGGAAAAACCTAGGCTCGGGAAAGTACACTAGGAGGAAGCAATGTCGCTTGTACGAAACCTCATCCTCAAAACCTCAGGACTAAAACCGGTTGAGGCTATCGTTCGAAAATCCTTCCTCTTTCGCCCATTGGTTACCCGATTTATTGCGGGTGACACCCTTGATGAAGCCCTCGTTGAAAGCGAGACCATTCTTCGCAATGGGCAGAGAATTACTCTAGACTATCTTGGAGAAAACGCTCACTCCGAATCTGAAGCACTGGCGTCTTGCGCAATTTATGCGACGATGCTGGACAAAATTGATACGATTGCTGCGGTCCAAAAGTGGAAGAGCGCCCCTGTTGGCACTGAGCCTCTCAATATCTCCATCAAATTGACTCAATGTGGTTTGGATCAAGGCACCGAATTTGCGGAAGCAAACTACCGAAAAGTTGTTCAAAAGGCGGCCGAACTGAGCACTTTCATTCGAATCGATATGGAGTCATCGGATTACACCGAGCGCACCGTTGATATCGTGACCCGAGTTCATAAAGAGTTTCCGAATACCGGGACGGTACTTCAAAGTTACTTGCATCGAAATGACGATGACGTTGCTCATGTCATTGAAAACAAAATGCGAACGCGCCTAGTAAAAGGGGCTTACCTTGAACCAGGAACAGTAGCTTATCAAGAAAAATCGAAAGTAGACGAGCAATATGTATCTCAGTCTAAAAAGCTTTTGGAGTTTGGAACCTATCCTGCGATTGCAACTCAAGACGAGAAGATCATTATCGAGCTGAAAAAATTTGTTGACGAAAAAGGAATTGACAAGTCAGGATTTGAATTTCAGATGCTCCTAGGCATTCGTCGAGACCTTCAAGCATCATTGGTTCAAGAGGGCTATAACGTGAGAGTTTATGTGCCTTACGGGGATCAGTGGTATCCGTACTTCACCCGTCGCCTAGCCGAGCGTCCGGCAAATGCGTTGTTCATGTTGAAAAACATGATGAAAAAATAGGCTCAAGTGTATTTACGCGCCTTGATGAATCGTCGATTCAGATAGTGAAATCCTACAAGGCAAAGTCCGCCAATGACCGATAGTAACTCAGCCATGCCGTTATTTCCGCCAACTCCATGACTTGGTGCAAACATGTGAGAGCCTGCCAGCAATAAAAATCCCGTGAGAAAAACCGCAATTGGCTTCCAAGAATTATGTTTTGAATAGCCTCGAACAGCTGCCCAGCCACCAAAAACCATCGCCGTTCCGAGAAAGCCCCATTCCAAAATTGGAGATTGAAGGTAAGTGAATCCAACGACCGAAAGCACGCTTACGGCAACACCAGTGACAGCACAATGCACGGCACAGACTGTGCTTGCAATGGTGCCCCAATGATCAGGATCAAGTGAAAGTGGTTTCACTAATTGAATTATACCCCTATAGGGTACTAAAAGTGTGAAAAAAGTGGCGCGCCCGAGAGGACTCGAACCTCCGGCCCCCAGCTCCGCAAGCTGATGCTCTATCCACTGAGCTACGAGCGCGTTAAGCTCAATTATACCGGATTGGAGCCGCTCGAACCCTAAGCTGCTTTCGGCGTCTGTTTAGCTTTGAGTACAAACTCTTCAAACGGCAATGGACGGGCAAAATAGTAACCTTGGCTGTATTCGACTCCGAGTCCAGCTAAGAACTGCCATTGGGGTTCCTGTTCAATACCTTCGGCAACTATTTGGAGATTTAGCGCTCGTGCAAGTCGTACGATTGTTTCAAGCACGTCTTGCTGCTTCTTATCAATTCCAATTCCGTCAACAAATCGTTTATCGATCTTAAGGCAATCAAATGGAAGGCTTGCCAGAGTGGCAAGTGAGGAATAGCCGGTTCCGAAGTCATCAATTGCCAAGGAGTATCCGGTCTGTTGTAGCCTATGAAGCATCTCAACGCAGGCACCCGAATCATCCATGATGGAAGACTCAGTAATTTCGACCAAAAGGTTTTTGCGATCAATCTTCCACTTTTCTATGGCATTCTCCAAAATCGAAACTGTGCACTGATTTTTGAGTTGGCGGAGAGACATGTTCAAGCTAATGACAATGTCTTGTTGATTGGTGACTTCAATGAACTCCTTGACCGCTTTTGCGGTTTCATTGATCACGAAGTTTCCTAGATCATTGATGAAATCGGTCTCTTCGGCAATCGGAATAAATGTTCCGGGTGAAATTGGACCAAAGCGACTCGAATTCCATCGGAGCAACGCCTCTGCTTTGACAAGCTTCCTGGTTACATTGCAATAGATTGGCTGGAACATCAAGTAGAACTCGCCGTCGATAAGAGCCTGTCTCATTGCAGTTTCCAATTCAACTCTCATCTTCGCCTTAAAGCTCATCTCAGGCTTGTAGCAAACCGGGGCATTTACAAGACTCTTTCGAGCGTTCTCAAGGGCAAGGTTTGCTTTTCTTAAGAGGGTAATCGAAGTTTCGTTTTCATCTGCAGTTACATATCCGAGCCGACAAACTTTAGGAATCTCCACTCCGGCAATCGTAGTCGGCTGCATACAAACCTTGTTGAGAAGTTCAACCAGGCCAGGCAATACATACTGGTCGTTGACAATAATGACAAAGTCATCCCCGGCTATCCGACCAACAATTCCGCTATTTCCAACTCCATCAAACAATTGCTTTCCAAATTCGTAAAGGAGTTTGTCCGCGACTTCTGCGCCCCAAGATTCGTTAATGTTGCGGAAGTTACCAATTTCAATTCCAATTACGCTGACGTTTTGATTAGTAGCCAACATTTCGTTGATAACTTCGTGAATTCTGGCACGATTGATGAGACCAGTGACGGTGTCATAGTAAGCCAGCCGACGAATCTCATCGTTTCGAAGTTTCGACTCAGTGATGTCGCGGACGAAGCCGTGAATGAGGACGCTACCGTCTGGTTCATACTCAAATTCAAGTTGCTCTTCAAACCAAAGTTCTTGAACATCGGTGACATTAATTCGATACTCAGTAGTCATGGATGAAAGTTGGCTCTCAAACGCAAAACTCAAAAGCTTTTCCCAAACATCATGGTCTTCAGCATTTTTTCTTTCGTCCCATGCTTCGTGGAACTTCAATCCTGCTTTGATGTCTGAAGCTAGCCAAGCGAAGTGAGGCTCATACTTAAGAGTGCCTTCCCAATCAAGTCGCCCCGGTGCTCGAAATGCCTGACCAAACCACACAAGACAACCCGCATTGCTTAGGGTGGCAACTAGAGAATCATTGACTTCAGCGCTCGCAGAAACTACGTGCTCTAGCTCATCTTGAGTTTTAGAAAGCTTCTTCCTTTGCTCAATAACCTCGGCTTTCAGGTTTCCGTGCTCTTTTCGAGAAATGAACAGGAATAGTCCTGACAACAGAGACAAGATTATTGAGACCAGACCGGTTGCCGCCAAGCCATATTTGAAAGCACTTAGAAGTGCACCGGTATCTTCGTCAAAGCCATCAAATTGCATATCTACTGACAGCATTGCTTTGACTTTTCCATCCTTAGACTTAAGTGGGTAATAGGATCGAACAAAGCTACCTGCATAGCTCGACCGAATAACTCGCTCCACAAGCGGAGTGCCATTCTTGAAACTTTTTAGGAGATCGGGGGAAGGGCTTCCAATTGGCTGATTAATTCTTGCGGTGTGGTGAAACTCACCTTTCTTTTGTTGTTCACCGCCGTCAACTATGTAAAAAGCCGACTTTCCTTTGACCCTGACGGTAACGGCCCTATAAGCGGATGGAAAAGTTCGAAGGAAATTCTGCATGACCTTCTTCGTCACCAGATAGCCCTTTGAATTTGGGTTTGCCGAAGCAGCGATCCCTTGCTGGGCATCGGCATTGAGGGCTCGACTCAAATATGCCGTTGCTCCCCGAACGTGTTGGACTCGAGTTTCGAAGACTTGGTCCACGGATCGGTTGTAAATGATGAAACAGGAAATACAACCACCAACAAACGAAACGAGTAAGACAAACAGGGCGACACGAACCTCAAGCCGACTCATGACACTTTTCTGCCACTTATTGACCTTTTTAACCTTCCCGAACGTAAATCCTGGATTATTTTGGTGTGGTGGACGATTCATACCCATCGGAAGCAGAGCCCATGAATAGCTTCCAATCAAAGTTCTTCCACAGGCAACCGCAAAAATCACCCTAAAATTTGGAAAATATTTGAATGAAATCTTGAACCTAAAACAACAGGGAAAAACGCCTCTGAAGAAATCAAGGAATGGTACCGAAGATTCCAATAGACGCGCTTTGCGTCTCGGGTTATGCAGGCATTCGCGAAGTTATTAAAACATACGGACATCATGTTGGGCGTTGGGCTCTTGATGGTCGTTTCCATGTTGATCCTGCCACTTCCGCATTGGGCAATTGACTTGGGCCTCGTTTTTGCCATCGGATCGTCGATCATGATCCTCTTGACGTCGGTCAATGTTACTGATCCACTTCAGTTTTCGGTTTTTCCTTCGCTCCTCGTTGTAACCACTCTCTTTCGACTCGCGTTAAGCATTGGCGCTACTAAATTGATCCTCGGAACTGGGCAAGCTGGCCATGTCATCGAAACGTTTGGAACGTTTGTCATGGGCGGAGATTTTGTTGTTGGAATCGTCACCTTCATCATCCTTGTCATCGTTCAATTTGTCGTAATCACTAATGGTGCCGGACGAGTTTCTGAAGTAGTCGCTCGATTTACTTTAGACGCAATGCCGGGTAAACAAATGGCGATTGACGCTGATCTTGCTGCTGGTCTTATTGACGAGGAAATGGCAAAGGAGCGCCGTAAGCACATTCGAAAAGAAGCTGATTTTTATGGTGCGATGGATGGTGCTTCGAAATTCGTAAAAGGCGACGCAATAGCATCAATATTGATCATCATTGTCAATATTATTGGCGGCTTCGCGGTTGGATTTTTCAGAGGTCAGAGTGACCCAATTACAGTTCTCAAGACTTATTCGTTGCTCAGTGTTGGCGAGGGCCTTACGGCACAACTTCCAGCGCTTCTCATCAGCTCCGCGAGTGGCTTGCTTGTTACCAGGGCTGGTCAAGACCGGTCGATGGCCGGTGAAGTCGCTACCCAATTCTTTGGTCAACCAAAAGCGATTTTGGTTGGCTCGGTTTCAATCGCTGCCTTTGGCTTGATACCGGGATTCCCAGCAACTATTTTCATGGGCGCAGGTGGCATGATGTACTTCCTTTACCACTTCGCAAAAAAGAACCCACAAGTGGCAACAATGTTCGACGCGATCGTCAAAGAAAAGCCTGCACCAGCACCGCCACCGGCGCCAACCGGTCCCGAGGCAGTTCTACCCCTGCTGCAAGTTGATCCAATTGAAATTGAGATTGGGTACGGTCTGACTAAGCTTGCCGACCCGAAAGTTGGCGGAGACCTGGCTGACCGAATTGCAGCCACTCGACGGCAAATTGCCACGGAACTGGGACTTGTTATGCCTACCGTTCGGATCAGGGACTCTGTGCAATTGGCAAACACAACATACGTTATCAAGATACGTGGTGAAGAGGTCGCAAGCTCAGAATTGATGCCCGATCGAATGTTAGCCGTGAATAGCGGTGACGCAATTGACTCTATTCCTGGTGTACCAACAATTGACCCAGTATTCCGAATGGAAGCCCTTTGGATTGACCCCGATCAACGCGAACTGGCAGAACGAGTTGGCTACACCGTTATTGAAGCTTCGGCGGTTATATCGACCCACCTTTCCGAACTGGTCAAGAATCACGCTCCAGAACTACTCAGCCGCCAAGACGTGCAAGTATTGGTTGACGAAGCCAAGAAGACGAACGCAGCCGCTGTTGCCGAAGTTATCCCGGATATCGTTTCAATTTCAGATGTCCAAAAGGTTCTTCAACACCTATTACGCGAAAGAATCCCAATCAGGGACATGGTTACCATCATTGAAACCTTGGCTGACTTTGCTGGTCGCACCAAAGATGTTGAACAGTTAGGCGAAGTGGTCCGCTCGGCCATCGCCCGAACCGTAACCCGCCAATACGTCGATTTTGAAGACAAACTGAAGTGCATTACCCTCGATCCTCCGCTTGAGCGCGAGCTGGCAGAACTCGTCAGTCTTACGTCAACCGGAACGTCACTCGTGATGCCTCCGGACATGCAAAGTCGCTTGATTCAACACCTTAAGGCTGAATATGATCGACTAACGATGCAAGGCTTCCAGCCAGTCCTATTGTGTGGCGCCCAGCTAAGGCTTGCGATGAGACGATTCCTGGATCGACACATTCCAAACTTGGCGGTACTGGCATATAGCGAGATTTCGGCAAAAGCCGATGTTGAATTTGTTGGTCAAGTCGCGGCTTAACGGTAATTTCTCGGCAGTTCGTGCGTAGAACGGGTAGAACAAACCCATGCAATACACATCTTTGGGCCGCACTGGCCTCCAAGTATCGCGACTCTGCCTTGGCACGATGAACTTTGGTCCGCAAACCACCAAAGAAGACAGCTTCAAGGTCATGGATCGTGCCCTTGAGCATCGCATCAATTTTTTCGACACTGCTGACGTTTATGGCTGGGCTAGAGGCGAAGGTATTACCGAGCAGATTATCGGCGACTGGTTCGCCCAAGGTGGAAACCGACGAGAGCGTGTCGTTCTCGCGACCAAGCTCTACGGGGACATGGGCAAAGATGAACTACTTGATTGGCCAAATACTAGCCGGGTCACCGCCCTTCATATTCGCCGAGCTTGTGAAGGATCGCTCAAGCGAATGAAGACGGACTACATTGATCTTTATCAGATGCACCACATCTTTCGCGCTGCGCCTTGGGACGAGATTTGGGAAGCCTATGACATATTGAAGACCCAAGGAAAGATCCTGTATGCCGGTTCATCCAACTTTGCCGGATGGCACATTGTTCAGGCTAACGGAGCCGCCGCCAAGCGAAATTCAGTCGGCTTGGTTTCAGAGCAATCGAAGTATTCCCTTCTTCAACGAGAAATCGAAATGGAAGTCGGACCAGCCGCCGAAGCCTATGGTGTTGGCGTCATTCCTTGGTCACCGCTAGCTGGTGGCATTCTTGGTGGCGTTATCAAGACGACCGATGGTCAACGAAGGCACAGTGATGCTTCGAAGGCAGTCATCGAAAAGCACAAAGATGCGTTAACGAAATGGGAAGACCTTTGCGAAACGATGGGAGAGAAGCCTGCTGATGTCGCTTTGGCTTGGACTCTATCAAAGTCGTTCGTTACGGCTCCAATCATTGGTCCACGAACGATTGAACAGCTTGATGGTTCCCTTCGTGCGCTGGAAATCGTGATTACGGAAGACATTAATACGAAGATTGACGAAATCTTCCCGGCGTTCAAGACTTCGCCTGAGCATTACGCCTGGTAGCCACTTAGCATTCAGTCTTCAGCTATCAGCTATCAGAGGGGGAGAGCGCCAGTTTCTCCCCTTTGCTTAGATTGTTTTGGCTTCGCTACTTCGCTTAAGCGCAGGACCAAGCGAATCCGAGAGTCTTAGACTCATATAGACAATAGAAATCAGTTCAAAAACCGGCATCCTAGTTTTGGTAACCATGCAGT
>JANPAV010000330.1:0-2978 GCA_031430115.1 Armatimonadota bacterium
CTTGGAAGATGGTCGGATGCAGATTTGATTTGCCTCGGGCTGGTCGATAGCATCCGGTTTCACTAGCTTAAAAGGGAATCTCAAAGAGATCATTTATGGGGACTAGTCAGTTATGCATCGAATCGATGTATGCAGAAACAGCTGGTCAAAGGGCGAATGCAGTTTAGGTCTTCACTACGATTGGGTAGCATAGACTCAATCAGCTGAGGTTGCCAATTGAAGAAACTAGTCAACATAGTTGTCCCTTGCGCAATGGTTCTCGTTTCCTGCGGCAAGCCATCACCACCACGAGATTTCATGAAAATCGAGATGGTGTCAGTTCCGGCAGGGGAATTCAAGATGGGAGGGAATGTTAATAGGCTTAGAACCGTTAAACTTGATGCTTTTTGGATTGGCAAGACGGCTATCACGGTGGCAGAATTTAAAGCATATTGCTCGGCAACCAGAGTCGACTTCGACAAGTTTAAGGCTCCTGAGTGGGGTTGGCGTGATGATCACCCGATGGTGAATGTTTCGTGGCAAGAGGCTCGAGACTATTGCAAATGGGCTGGAGGAGACTTGCCCACTGAGGCGCAGTGGGAGAAAGCCGCCAGGGGCACCGAGGGTCGCGAATTCCCCTGGGGTGACGAGTATGATGCAAATAAGCTGTCTTGCTCAAAGAAACGTCATGGCGATGCGAATACTACTGCTCCGGTTGGGTCTTTTCCGGGCGGTGTAAGCCCGTACGGTTGTTTGGACATGGCCGGTAACGTCTGGCAATGGTGCCTCGATATCAAAGATCCGAACGTTCCAACACCGAAAGGAAATCGGCCAGATTCTCGCGAAAGGCGCGTGGCAAAAGGGGGCTCTTGGAGATACTGGAACGATCAGACTTTCCGCTCGGCGTATCAGGGCAGCAGTGTTCCGACACATCGGGGCGACGGGACTGGTTTTCGTCTTGTGCGTACTTCGTCACGTTAGTTTTTGGAGATTGTGGTTGAATTGAGCCCTTTGTTGCCTTGACTGCAAGGACGACAGCGAGTGGCCAATCTTTCCGTCAAAGTTTGTTGATAGTTGCCAAGATTAGCGGCCACGAAGAAGCATCGCGTTTATGATCAGCGATCCAAAAAGTATTGGTGCAAGAAAATTATGCCGGCTGGAAGCCCGCGCTCCATAATAGCCGTCATCGCTGCAAGAACTTTAGTTTGGCGAGACGCCCGGGCTCCCAGGCTAAACTAAAACTACTGCAAATCCGGGCGAGACGTCCGGGCTCCCAGCCCAGCCGAGACCAGCCTTCGCCAATGCGCTTCAATATTTAGAATGCGGTGCCATTTTGTGGCACCCTTTCACAAGTGCTCTCACGCTCCCAGGCTAAACTAAAACTATTGCAAATCCGGGCGAGACGCCCGGGCTCCCAGGCTAAACTACAGGCATGATTGCTTCGTTAGCTGCGTGCATTTTAACTTTCCAAGCTCCGCTTATGCGGGATGCTTACGGAGTGCCGATTATCCGTGGTCGGAACATGGAAGAGGCGATGAAGTGGGCGGGATACGCCACGGCTCAGGACAGGATGTGGCAGATGGAAATGAGTCGGCGGGCTTCGAGAAGCCGACTGAGTGAGGCGTTTGGTAAGCAATACCTTGAGGCGGACAAGACACAGTTTCAGCAGTTCTATACTCCGGCTGAGCTACAGAAGCAATTTAACCGATTGCCGGGCAAGATGAAGGGATGGTTTGTTGCCTACGCGGTAGGAGTGAATAAGTACCTGTCGGAAGGAAATTTGCCGGTTGAGTACGCAAAGAATGACCTGAAACCCGAGCCATGGACAGTTCTTGATTCGACGGCGGTTACGATCAACTTGCTTCAACTGTTTGGTCGAGGTGGCGCGGGTGAATTGCGAAACCTTGCGATGTACAAGTACTTGGAGCTTCAGCCCAAGATATCGAAGCGGGCGCTGGATGTATTTGATGATTTTGCTTGGCAGAATGATCCGAATGCGATTCCGACTTGTTATCCCGAAGATGACACGGTGAAACCAGTGGCTTTTCCGAACCCGACGGCAACCCAAACCCTTAAGCATCTTTCTTCTTTGCCGGATCTAGGCGTGTTTGAGCTTATTCCGGGAATTCGGGTTGTTGCGTTGGATGAGAAGAAGCGAATCTCGGAGAGTTTACATACGCCGTTTAAGACGGGGAGCTATTGCGTTGCGGTCAATAAGGGGCGTTCGCAATCGGGCAATGCGATGCTTTTGAGTGGTCCGCAGATGGGCTTTACGATTCCTTCGGTTGTTCATGAAATGTCGATCCATGTTCCGGGAGTTGATGTCGCGGGAATGGATGTTCCTGGAGTTCCGGGAGTTCTTGTTGGGGCGACGCCGGATGCGGCATGGGGACTGACCACTGGGGTTGCCGACACTGAGGACATCTACTTACTGAAAACCATTGAGCAGGGATATAAGGTCGACGATATTAACAAAAAGATCACGCTGACGGAATATGATATTCCGGTTAAGGGCGAGGCTGCAGCCAAGGCCGTTCGAAAGGACACGGAATACGGACCGATTGTTTTTGAAGTAAAGCCAAAATTTGCGGCTTTTGCCCGGAAGCGGGTTTACCAGGGGCGAGAGCTTCAATCATACGAAGCGGTGGTTGGACTTTGGACCGCCAAGACGAAGAAGGAGTTTGACAAGTCGACTCGACGGGCGACGATGAACTTTAACTGTTTCATTGCGCTCAAATCCGGGGAAATTGGTTGGCGATATCTTGGTGAAGTGCCGATGCGATCGGCTGAATTTGATCCAAGATTTCCTTTGCCAGCGACAAAAGCGGCTGATTGGAACGGCGTTATTCCGTTTGATCAGATGCCTAATGTTTGGAACCCTAAGCGCGGATGGGTGGCTAATTGGAACAATAAGCCGGTTTCGTGGTGGGCCAATTTGGACACGCCGGCTTGGGGCGAATCATTCCGAAACAATGTCTTGGTGACTCACATGTTGCCAG
>JANPAV010000331.1:0-11151 GCA_031430115.1 Armatimonadota bacterium
GGAGCGACAAAGCCAGCGTCAACTTTCATCCAAGTTGAAAGGACTGTTCCAAAACAAGCGAACAACACTAATCCAACGAAACATTTCTTCAGGATTGAGTTAGCTTGGTTAGCGGAATCAGTTTTCTTCACCAAACAACACTTTACCGAGGGACCATGACATTTGTGATATTCCTTGGACTTATCTACGTTGGCATGCTATGCATTGCGACGGGCAACTGGATCCTCATGAAACGGCCTGCAGGAGTTGCAAATCCATGCTTTGAGGTGATGATTCCAGCTCGGAATGAGGCGGAAAACATAGCAACAGTCGTCCGCCCCCTCATTGAAAGCGGAGTTCGTGTAACTGTCTTTGACGATGAATCGACCGATGAAACTTCTAGCATCACCCAAAGCCTTGGAGGTGGTGTTATTCGACCCACTCATTTGCTCCCTGAAGGCTGGACGGGAAAGAACAACGCTTGTCACCAACTTTCCTTGGTTACAACAGAGCAATGGACGGTCTTCCTTGATGCGGACACCATTCCAACGAAAAACTTTGTCAGTCTGCTCTCAGCATTTCTTCAAAGTTGTGATCCTGAAATTCAAGTAGTTTCGGGCTTCCCAAAAATGGTGCCCGGTAAAGGGATAGAGCCCGCCTATCTCACGTGGGTCAGTTGGATTTTGTTAGCCACCAATCCTTTCGGACTGGTTTCTGTAACGGGTAAAGGACACAACCGATTTACAAATGGTCAATTTACTGCCTGGCGAACCGAGTGCCTTCAACAGGTTAAACCCTATGAGCAGGTTAAGTCCGAAGTCCTGGAGGATGTCAAAATCGGTCGATTACTCGGGAGCCAAAGGATTCGAGTTGAAAATATCAACTTAACTGGGATTTTGAGCGTTAGGATGTATAAAGACGTTAAGGAGGCCATAAATGGGATGTCGAAGAACTCCTGCGATATCATGGGGAACCCTTTTGCTTCCATTGGTTTGATAATATTGCTACTGCTAATTGCCTGGGGATGGCTGTTTTGTGGCATTTATTCTTTGCCGCTTCTCATGATTCTCATGCTTGGGAAATTGGTGACTGACAGAGCAGTTGGTGCCCCACTTTGGATTTTTCTGTTTGCGCCATTAACCATAACCGCCGGCGCATTGACGATTGTCCGCTCTATGCATTGGAAACGAAAAAGACAAGTTCACTGGAAAGGGCGAATCTATTGATCGTATAGTTAGGACGGTGCCCAATATCAGAGCCGCAAAAGTCTTATTAGTTCGGATTGCTCGATGGCCGTCGTGTACATGGAAGTGGCGATCTTGTTCAAAGTCGAAGGGCGATCACCTACCTTTTGTGATTGCAGAACATCAGACTCCGTTACGGCGCTCGCCAATCGTTAAAAGTGAAGCACTTCAACAAGGAAAAGAGAAGAACATTAAAGTCGCCGCAAGTCTTCTTAATGGCATTGTTATTAGTCCAAGAGGCACTTTTTCATACCACCGTTCAGTTGGAATCCCTCATCGTGGCAAGGGGTTTGTAATGGGGTTAGAGCTAAGGTCTGGTTTCGAAGCTTCGGGAATCGGGGGGGGCTGCTGCTCGGTTTCAAACTTACTTTTCTTGCTGGCGATTAAATCAGGATTAGAAATCGTTGAGAGGCACCGTCACGGGCTAGACCTCTTTCCAGACCACGGTCGAAGTGTGCCATTCGGGTGTGGTGCCACGATTTTCTTTCCTTATGCCGACCTTAAGGTCCTAAACCCTCATGATTTTCCAGTTAGGATTTCACTTCAAGTCAATGAAACCCATTTGATCGGTCAAATTCAGTCTGAAGAAGATCCTGGGTGGCGGGTTGAGTTGATAGAGAGGGATCACCATTTTCAAAAGACTGGTGACGTTTGGACAAGGGAAAATCGAATATGTGGCAAATATTTATCAATAGATGGAACGCTCATCAAGGAAGAGGAAGTCGTTCGGAACAAGGGTCGATGCTTGTACGATCCAGAAGAAAGCTCCCCCTGAATTTAGTCAATTGGATCTACTTTTATAGTCTCGTTTGGCAACGAGTCAATGAAGATTGCTTGACCGTCCGGATCAACCAAAGAAGCCGATCCGGCTCCATCAACAAGTTTGGGATCTTTCACAAAAGAATGTCCTTTTTCTCGAAGTTCATCACATACAGAAGCAATGTTTCCACCTCTGAAATTCAGAGATATCTCAGTGGTCATAAACTGTGGTTCAAACAAGCCAAGTCTCAAATCTCCATTGGTCATGACCGCCCAACCTTCTTCGTCAGAACCCTCGACTTTCCAAAAACCAAGGTCCTTATAAAACCTTCGCGAAGCCTCCGCCTCCGACACTCGAAGGCAGACATCACACCAACCTAAATCCATTCTGGGATTCTATCCCAACTTAGAACATTAAGGAATTAAGCGGATTAAGGCTCCATTGTTGAGATCACAGATCATAATCTCGCCATTAGCATCGGGAGTTACCGATATTGGTCCGGAAATCGCGTCCCCAACCAAACTAATGTTGATTGCAGAGGTGTGATTGGCAATTGAGCTTTGAGCTACCGAATTTGCTTCGGCACCGGTTAAAGAAAAAGGAATGGATGCGATCTTTGCGCTGATGTAGTCGGCAAAGAAGTACTTGCCTTGAAATGAAGAATCAAGGGCAGATCCTCGATAGATAAATCCTCCGATTATTGTCTCTCCAAATCCATGACTGTATTCAAGAATTGGGTTCGTTAGCGGGGTAAAGAATGCGGGACCAGAGTTCCCGGAAGCATGGAGAGCTTCTCGCATGTTCCAACCGTAGTTCCTCATTCCAGTTGATGCAGGTTCATAATTCAATTCCTCATAGGCGTCTTGTCCAACATCTGCAATAAGCAATCCTCCGGTAACTGGATCTATTGACCACCGGAATGGATTCCTCATTCCGAAGCCCCAAATCTCAGGATTCACTCCGCTGACACCGACCCACGGATTTGATGATGGAATTCCGTAATTCTGATTAGAATCGCTCGGGAAATCATCGGCATTAACATCGATTCGTAGGATCTTTCCAAAGAAGGAATTGGGAGTTTGGGCATAGTTATTTGGATCGTTGCCCCCACCTCCGTCGCCGGTCATCATAAATAGGTACCCACCAACTCCAAAATTGATGGCTCCTCCCTTGTGGTTTGTTTCCGATGTTTGCTGGAAAGAGAAGATTGGAAATGGGCTGCCGAGGGATGTGCCGCCAGGATTCATTGTGTAGCGAACAATTCGAGTCTCAATTGGACTTCCGGCATTGTAGTGGAGATAAACGTGCCTATTAGTCACATAGTTGGGATCGAATGCAATTCCCAATAGTCCGCACTCTCCGGCGGTCACTACAGTGCCCGTTATGTCCAGCACATCTGTAGATTGCAAAACGTCGTTCACCAGCAGTTTGACCTTACCGGACCGTTCGATAACGTATGCTTTGGTTGCGTCACCTGGACAGGCAACATAAAGCATTGGAGCAGCCAAACCCCGTGCTACGACTTGTCCACGAATTGCTGGACCTGGAACAGATGGCCCCGATCCTCCGCAAGAAAACAGTGAAATAGCAAATGAAACAAAGCAGATTTCGCGAACTCGACGAAGCATGGGATTATTATACAAGTCGAATGACCAGGACAAAGTTCGACTAAGGTTCAAACTTCGTATGTTTTACCCAGGATTCTGTTATAATTCAGGTATTAGCGCGAGCTGAATCATGAATAAATCACTGAAGACCCTTGGGGCTGTACTTTTGGTGGCTGCCGTATCGGCAGTTTCCTTCGGTCAGATCATTCCAATGGGTGTTGGAAAATCCTATGTCGGCAAGACCGTTGACATGAAATCGTTCCAACCCCAAATCAATCCAACTTTTAGAATAAGACAGATGGAGCGCGAGCATGACCTTGATCGCCGTCGCCCCCTTGGTCAACCGAGCAACCTGATTGCCGGCGGCACTCTTTCAGGCACCCGTATCTCTTTGATAAGTCCGTTGTTTAAGGGAATTGGTGCGACTGGCTCCGAGCCTCCGGATCCAGACCTCGGCGTTGGGCCAAACCACATTGTCGAAGTAGTAAATACTTCGATTGCTTTTTTCAATAAGACAGGAACCAAGCTGTTTGAACAGCCTCTTGACCAGTGGTTCAGTTCCGTTTCACCAGAGCCTTTTGAGTCTGATCCTAAAGTTTTTTATGATCAAGTAGCAAAGCGATGGGTAGTCATCATTTTGAGTCTTAAGTTTGCTACTTCAGGAGGAATCTCTGACTTCCTTATTGGAGTTTCGAACACCTCTGATCCAACAGGGACTTGGAAGCAGTTTAAGGTAAGCAACCTCCAAACAGTTGGGTCCAACACCTATTGGTTAGACTATCCAGGTTTTGGTTACAACAAAGACCTCATTTGCATGGCCGGAAACATGTTCGCGATGGATGGAAGCACCGGATACAACGGAGTTCAACTTATGGCATTCAATAAGGCGACCCTCTATGGAGGTACTGCAACTCCAACTTCGTTCTCCATGCCTAACAATGGTACGACTCAAATTACAAAGACACTTGATGGTACGAATCCAGCGATTTATGCGATTGAAGCTGAGTCACAGAATTCTGTTCGACTGACTGCCCTTTCAAAATCGGGATCGACAATAAATACAACGCAGGCTTCTGTTCCCGTTCCTCAATGGGAATATGATCAAGGGTTCCTTACTGGTCCTGGTGGCGTCGTCGTCCAAACGAACGACCCAAGGTTGCTTGTTGCTTCTTCATTTAACGGTCGAATTGTTACCAGCCATCACGTAGCGGTTTCAAACTCAGATTTGCGACCAGCTGCTCGATGGTACGACATTAAGACCAATGGATGGCCTGTTTCAGGCACTCCTACGCTCTTCCAATCTGGTCAAGTTAATCCACCAGCGGGACATGGCTATTCATTCCCAGCGATAAACATTGACAAGAAGTTTGGCATTGGCATGACCTTCTCAATGATCGGTACAAGCACTCCTGGAAAGATAATGGGCACCGGTCGAAGGCCAAGTGATCCACCGGGAACAATGGGTGCTCCTATTGTTTTGGAGAATTCACTTTCTGGAACCTACAATGGCTTCTCAACCCGATGGGGTGACTACTTCGATGTAGAACTTGATCCAAATGACTCAAGCACATTCTGGGCTGTTGGTATGGGTGCCGGTGTTAATGGTCGATGGCAAACCTTCATTAAGAGTTTCAAGGTCAGCTTGCCTGACACTGAACTTATTCAAGTAATGCCGTCGGGAGTAACAACTGTTGCAGGGACCCTGTTATCTGGCAACAAGAATAGCCTATTCAGTCAAGATGCCGTCACCTTGAACATCCAATCGAAGGGCGTCAGTGGATTGGGACAAGTCGCTGGATTCAATAGCGTGTATACCCTTCCATTCAGTGGTGGTGTTGATACTCTGCGAGCATTCGTTACGGCAACTGGGCCGACTGGTTCTTCAGCTCTCGTTTCTTTACTTAATGTACAGAAAGGAGTCTACGAGCAAGTAACAACCTTTGGTTTATCGCCAACCGGAGCTTCGAAAGTTCTTGAACTCACACCCGCTCAAATTGCACTGTATGTAAGCAGTACAAAGCAAGTCTCGATGATCGTAAGAGCCGTGAGTCCAACTCGACCTGGCGCTGCTCCGACAGTGTTTACCTTCAAGACGGATCAAGCAACCCTTGGCGCGGCTGAAGTCGTAAACTAAGTTCTGTTCATGATAAAGAGACCGTGCCAAATAGGCACGGTCTTTTTTGTTGCTCTACAGGTTCGAGGGGCCACATGCCACGATTTTGAGGAAGTCCTTCGAAGGTGTTTCACGACAAATGATAGTCTTTGAGCAATTTAGTCAAAATTCATGGCTAATCCAGATATAATTTGGGTAATTGAGCGAGCCAAATCATGAACAAATTGCTTAGAACTCTTGGGTCTGTACTTTTGGTGGGTGCCGTTTCGGCCGTATCCTATGGGCAGATCAAGTCATTGGGATTCGGAAAACCGGTCATTGGCGTAACCCTCGACACCAAAAAATTCAATCCTCAAATCAACACGACTTTTCGTCCAAATGTTGTCGAGAAGGATCATGAGTTAAAGTTTAACTACCCCCTTGGGCAAATAAACAACCTGATTACGGGTGGAACGCTCACTGAAGGCAGAGTCAACCTAGGAAACAACTCAAGGTTCCCTGGGATTTCTGCGACTAGCCTTGAACCGCCCGATCCAGATATTGCCGTTGGACCAAATCATATTGTAGAAGTTGTCAATTCCAACATTGCCTTCTTTACGAAGACTGGCACAAAACTCTTCGAACAACCTGGACAGCAGTTCTTTCAATCAATTTCTCCCGAGGCCTTTGATTTCGACCCAAAAGTCATCTACGACCAAATTGCAAAGCGATTCGTAGTTCTCGATTTGGGACTTAAAGACGAAGCCAGTACAGGAACGTCAAGCTTTTTGATTGGGGTTTCAAATACTTCAGATCCAACTGGAACTTGGAAACTATTTAAGGTAGACAATAAGCAAACTGTTGGCGCAAACAGCTACTGGCTGGACTATCCGGGCCTTGGCTACAACAAAGATATGATTTGTATGTCTGGAAACATGTTTGCCATGACAGGAAGTTCCGGATTTAATGGCGTTCAAATCATGGCTTTTGACAAGGCAACTCTCTATGGAGGAACTGCAACTCCGTTCAAATTCAACACAGGCGGTTTTACAGTTCAGCTTGCAAAAACAGAGGATTCAGCAACACCGGCTGTATATGCGGTTAATACGGAATCTCAAACATCAATGACTTTGACCGCCATAACCAAGTCAGGAGCGTCATTTAACGTTACTCAGGCATCTGTTCCCGTTCCAAAGTGGGACTACGATCAAGGCTCCATTACGGGACCAGGTGGCGTTCAAGTGCAAACAAACGATCCACGTCAGTTGGTAGCAACGGCATGGAACGGTCGAGTTCTCTCTAGCCACTCAGTTGCAGTTTCAAACTCAGATCGGCGACCCGCGGCTCGTTGGTATGATTTTAAAACCAATGGTTGGCCCGTCTCTGGCACTCCTACGCTCTTCCAATCTGGACAAGTTAATCCGCCTACTGGCCACGGATATTCGTTCCCGGCTGTCCAAATCGATAAGAAGGGTGGAATTGGAATGACATTCTCGATGATCGGCTCCTCAACTCCTGGCAAAGTAATGGCCAGTGGAAGAAGGCCATCAGATCCTCCAGGCACAATGGGTGCTCCTATTGTTTTAGAAACTTCACTTTCTGGAACATACAATGGCTTCTCATCAAGATGGGGTGACTACTTCGATCTTGAGCTTGATCCAAATGATTCAAGCACATTCTGGGCTGTTGGTATGGGTGCCGGCGCTAATGGTCGATGGCAAACCTTCATTAAGAGTTTCAAGGTCAGCTTGCCCGACTCAGAACTTATTCAAGTATTGCCATCTGGAGTAACTACAGTAGCGGGTACATTGTTGTCCGGAAACAAGACCAGTTTGTACAGCCCAGACTCGATCACCCTTGACATTCAATCCAAATCAGTAAGTGGATTGGGACAAGTTGCGGGATTCAATAGTGTTTACACTATTCCGTTTAGCGGTGGAATAGATACGCTTCGAGTCTTCTTAAAAGCGTCTGGGCCGACTGGTTCTTCAGCACTAGTTTCTTTACTTAATGTACAGAGAGGAGTCTACGAGCAAGTAACAACTTTTGGCTTATCGACAACTGGTGCATCAAAAGTCCTTGAACTCACACCCGCTCAATTTGCACTGTATGTAAGCAGTTCAAAGCAAGTCTCGATGATTGTAAGAGCAGTGAGTCCAACCCGACCTGGTGCAGCTCCGACAGTATTTACCTTCAAGACAGATCAAGCAACTCTTGGTGCTGCTCAAGCTGTAAACTAGATTCAATTAATTAAAAAGAAAACCGTGCCGAGCTGGCACGGTTTTTTTTGAAACACCTATCAGAAGTTAAAAAAATCGTGAACTTGCCTGATTGTAAATTCCGCTTTCACTTTAGACCAGAAGAGTTCGTCTCCAATTAGACGAACCTTCAGTTTAAGTGAGTTGGTTTTGAAGGGTCAAAACCAATGGCATGCTTAGCCTTTAGCTTAAGACAGCCGCTTCTTAGTGCGGCGAGATTCCCAGCTATAGACTCCAAAAATCTTCACGTCTATTCCACGTTCAACCCATCCAAAAAGATACTTTGCGGCTCCGTTTCTACCTAACGGCATTCGGATACAGCCGTGAGACGCCGGATAGCTTGGCACTGACCGGTGGCCGTGAAAGAATATATCACCATTGACCTGAACGGCATAAGGCATCTCAGCATTATCGTATTTGCGGGAGTAATGCATCCGCTCCTTTGGTCCAGTTTTGAACTCGCCGTTCGGCGTGTTATGGCCCGGTTTACCGGTACTCACATTGGTCTTAAGAACAATGACATTGCCCTGAAAAGCTGTTAACTCTTGGGCAGACTTGTCAACTTCAATACGTTTTTTGCCGACTACTACGTCAAATGTATTTGCGTAGTGCTGGATAGTCACTCGACCAACTTCATTTGTTGGCTCAAGAGTTCCGTCGAGCTTTTCAATATCACGGATTGGAATGATGATATTGCCGCTAAAGAGTCGTCGAAAGCCAGTGAATGTTTGGCCACCGATGGTCATAACTTTTTCGTTTTTGTCTAAGTCCAAATCTAGTGATAGTCGCTCAGACAGTGTCCTCGCAAGAACATAGGTCACCCCTGGTTTATCGGCGAAAGTTATTCCTTGAACATCTTCACCCTCGATTGGGATTATTTTTGGTACTTCTAGTGGTTTGACTTGCCCTTGAGTTCCCTCAACTTTTGGAGGGGTTTGGGGAGGAGTAACTTGCTGAGGAGATATTCCAGCGGAGGCCGTGGCTATCCCTACTCCCACTATGAAGAATGCACTAAGAAACAAGGGCACATATCGCGCTTTGCTTGAAACTTTTGTCAAGGGGTTTTCTAAAGCTTGAGATCGATCACTTGTATTCAATGTAACTCCGCAAAATCAATAAAAATCTATTCTACTTATTGTGCATTGTGGAAAACTTTTTTTAGATTCAAAGTGACAAAAATTTCAGAGTAAATGGCAATTTTGCTCGTTTTGTTGTATGGCCTGGGCTAGTGGGCTAGAATAGTTTCACGAAGGCACGATGAACATTTCAAAAATCTGCATCATAGCCTTTGTCATTCTTACCTCGGCATGTGCTCCGACAGCGAACGAAGGAAAAATCAATATTCGCTACATGGCTTGGGGCAATCCCGAACAATTAGCCCTGGAAGAGCAGCTTTGCGAACAATTCAATCGGGATAACCCCGACATTCATGTAAAATTCCTAAAAGTGCCTGGCTCGGCATATGCAAACAAGTCTGTCGTTATGCTTGCATCAGATACCGCGCCAGACGTTCTCAGGGTTGATCACTATAACTTCGCGAATTTGCAAAAGAAAGACTTCTTCTTGGATATGTCGGAACTCGCCAAAAAGGATCCCAGTTGGAATGAGGATGATTTCTTTCCTCAAACTATTGAAGAATGTAAAGTTAACAATCGATTGTTTGGGCTCAACGTTTTGTTTGGCGGAACGGTTATTTACTATAACAAGTCAATGTTTGCCAAAGAAGGGGTTGAAGACCCCTACAAGATGTGGACCGAGGGGCGATGGACTTACGAGTCGTTTGTTGATTCTGCTAAGAAGTTAACCAAGAAGGATTCACAAAACCGATTTATTCAATTTGGAATAGCACTTCCGATTTTTCCAACTTGGACTCCTTTCGTATATGGATTTGGAGGCGAATTACTCAACCAATCGCATACCAAGTCTATGCTTAGCGATCCCAAGGCAATCGCCGGACTTCAGTTCGTTGCAGATCTTCGCTATAAGCACGGTTGTGCGCCAACGCCAGCTCAAGCAGCCAATTCCGCATTTACCTTTGAGGGTGGAAAACTAGGTATGAGTATTGACTGGATGGGAATGACGCCACGATACCGCAAGGCAGTAAAGGATTTTGAGTGGGATGTCGTACCATTGCCGGTTGGTCCTGTATCAGGCTCAGCAATCGTTAAGGGTAATCAGTTGGTTATTCCCAAGCATTGTAAGCATCCAGAAGCGGCTTGGAGATTTGCTCGATTTATTACTAGCCCCAAAACAGAACAACAACTGTATGTCACTAACCGCCGATGCTTTCCAACACGTAAAGCAGTCGCCAATAGTCCTGAGTTTCTTGAATCCACCTTGCCACCAACACAAATTCGGATTTTTCTTAGTGCAGTCAAGGGTGGAAAGCAGTTACCAATCGATGAGCGATGGGCGGAATGGACAACCACTATGAATAATGAGCTAGATGCGCTTTGGAGCGGCCGAGAAACCGATGCAAAGGTGGTTGCCGAACACACAGCTAAGGCGGTTAACAAGGTGCTCACCGAGGAACCAGGATGGTAAAAAAGCGATCTCGAAAGCGGCTTGTTGACCGGCAGGAGTTCTGGGGATTTCTCTTCATTTGCCCGTGGCTGATCGGCTTTTTGATCTTCACTGTTGGACCGATGCTTTCGTCTCTAGTACTCTCTTTGTACAAGTATGATCTAGCCAATTCAAAGTTTGTTGGGCTCGAGAATTATCGTCGACTTTTGACCCAGGACCCTCTGTTTTGGAAGTCATTGAAGAACACAGCACTTTATGCTCTGCTCACTGTTCCTCTCGGAGTATTGGGATCTCTTGCCATTGCAATTCTTCTTAACCAGCCCATAAAAGGGGTTAGGTTATACCGAACGTTGTTCTACCTTCCATCCATGGTTCCAGCAGTTGCTTCTGCTTTAGTATGGCAATGGGTCTTCAATGCCGATAGCGGCATTCTTAACCAAGGGCTGGGGTTTCTTGGTTTACCGAATATTGAGTGGCTTCAAAATGAAAAGTACACTCTATTTGCCTTTGTCTTGATGTCACTTTGGGGAATTGGCGGTCAGCGGATGATCATTTTCCTTGCCGGACTTCAAGGAATTCCAGAAAGCTATTACGAAGCGGCAAGACTGGATGGGGCCGGGACTTGGACTCAGTTTCGACATATCACTCTGCCTTGTCTCTCTCCAGTCATGTTCTTCAACTTAGTTTT
>JANPAV010000332.1:0-2749 GCA_031430115.1 Armatimonadota bacterium
TCCGATTCACCGGTATCGATACGCCGGAGCACAATGGCTTCGACTGTGGTGTCCATTACCTTTTAGACTCGATTTTCCAGAACCTACTGGCGGAAAATGGTCTTTTGGAAGAACTCAATCCAGATAAAGTACATTCGGTCAATTACGAGCGTGAACCGCATCATAACCGTCGTTCCGAAGATTGCGCCAAAGCCAATCATGAGAAGGTAACGGCCCATGACATTCACCTTGAGCAGAACCTTGTTCTTTACATCAAAGCTAAATAGGAAGTAACTGAGAACGCTTACCAAAGTAAACATGAACAGAAAGTTCGAAATCGCCTGAGACCAATAGACATTTCCAGCAACGATCGCTGGATCTACCCCTGAGCTTGGAACCAAGAATCCAGATGTTCCAATGATTGGTTTCATTCCCGCTCTGACTTGCGGACCGTAGGTATCAAAGTAAGCTTGAATCTGTTGTCCAGACCAAACACCAAGGATGATTCCGAGGGGAATTCTGCTCATCCAGTTGTGCTTCCGACTAAAGACCATGTAGCTCATGAACCCGATCGGGAGCAAAGCCGCATAAATCCAATGACCAGGACTTGAAGCCTTACCGGTCTCGTCCAAGGTCCCCATCATCCTGTCATACCAAATGGTATGCAAAGACTCTGTCCAAATCGCAACCGCAGCCCAACCAGCGGCCAGGCCTAAGAACAAGTGTTCGCAAAAGCGATAGAACTTGTTTTCCTTGTAGAGAACACTGAACAGCCCAATTGTCACGACGACGCCAGCGGCTTTCGACAGCGTGTAGTAAGTGTCGAGATTCATTAGCTTTTCGCTCCTTTTCTGGCTTGCATCATTTCAACGTTGCCAATGACAACTAGGACAATCATTAGCAGCAAGGCAAAGTGAAGAGTGGGATAGTATTTCGTCCCATTCCCCGTGTTGTCTTTCCCAGGGAAGCCTTCAATTTTGTCGGTTACCTTTTCAGAAACCATGGCAATCTTTCCATCCTTGCCGGGAATATTGAGACCGTTCTCCATCATTCCTTCGAGGTCGTAAACGCCTTTCAATCCACCAATAAATCCAACAATCTGACCCGAATTGTAATAGACCTGGGTCTCTGGAACCATGACTCCGGTAATGGCAAACATCATCGGGACCTTTTTCGATGAAATGAATTGGACATGGAAATCGGTGGTCTTGCTCGCCGTTACGTCGATAACCAGTTTGAAGTCCTGAACCTTTTGAATCTTTTCAAGGACTGGAGACTCCATGATTGATCGGAGTTTTCCGGTGGAATCGGTGTCTCGTTTCGATGAAAACATCTTTTTGACATCTTGTCCAACGTTGTTGATTGCGACATCTGAGTTCGGATAGTAACCTGCTTGAACCCAATCGTCCCATCGCTTGTAAGGACGAGTCCCTTCCTTTGCAATCATCGCATTAACTTCGGTGATGACATCCTGAGCACATCGAGGAGACTGCGGATCAGCCGATGACCACAAGGCAAACTTGACTTCTTTCCTGATCAGAATCCTGAGAATTGAAATGAGCTGAGACTTACTTTCTCCTCGCGTTGATCCCGTCCAATCGCTGCCCAACAAAACCGTATCACCTTTTTGAAGGCTCATCAAAGTCTTGAAAGAATCTGCCGAGTTATCAACTGGCTTGTTCGGAACCTTAATGTCTAAAAACAAAGGAATCGAAGCAGCAAGTATCAATAGCAAGTAAACAGCGAATTTGGGAATAGTTTTTAGTTTCATTATTTGCCCCCCCTCTCAAGTCCGAGCCAAATCCTAAGCGCCATGCTCAGGGTTCCTAAGCCGATTCCAAACCTGATGCCCGTAATTGCTGGCGTTTGGAAGGTGTTTCTGATCCATTGGGAGATTTCAGAAATTCGAAGATTTTGGATCAAATCCTTCTGTGATCCAGTTCCGGCGATCGAATCGACAGTGCTATCCCAGGCGATCGCAACGACTCCCATGAGGCTGAGAATAACCAGTAAGGCGGTTCCCAACAGAATGGTCGCTTCTACTGACCTTGCTCGGAAAGCACGGTAAGCGGCCGACAGAATGAAGAACGCAATGATCGAAAACATTGCCGCATCCATTTGCTGAAGAAGACCTTCAAATAAGAAGTCTCGCCCCATGTTGATGAATCCCCAGTTGTTTGGGTTATCAAAATCCGTGGTCTTAGTTGCTTCGCGAAGGTGAAAATCACCGTAGCCAAAAAATAGCATTGCCAGCAAGGAACCGATGAGCACCACGCTAAACGGCCAGTCCTTTTGTTGCTTAATAATCTTCGTGCCATGGATCTTCATGATGCTGAAAATCCCCAGACCGAGCATGAACGCGGCCAAGACTTGGGCAACCGTTCCAACGATACTGGTTGTTTCGTTCATCCAGGCGCTGACGCCTTCAACTGCACCTTTTGGAAGTTCTTTGTTCTTGTCAAAATTGATCGAGTGGGGCCAGTATTGGTATGCCACAAAGAAAGCTCCTGATAGAAAGGTCAGAATCCAAGTAATTGGTCTTCGTGCTTGGGTTGGCGCTTTTGTCAACGCAAACACAATGCCGAATCCAACTAAGAGGGTCAGGAGGATCATCATCCACAAAGGACCCGAAAAAGGAACCTTGCTCCAAAAATTAATTTGATTTTCTCTCATTACTTGGGTACTCCTACCAGCGGTGATTCTTCATCAGCCGGTTTCGGGTCTCTTTCTACTTTCAGATCTTCTGGTGGATCCATTGTCTTGAATAACT
>JANPAV010000333.1:0-2171 GCA_031430115.1 Armatimonadota bacterium
GGCACGATGTACTTCTTCTCGTTGAGGCACTCATCAACCGATGCAGTTACGATGGCGACGTCGGGGTGTTGCTCTTGAAGATAAGCGATGCCTTCGGGTGAAGCAATGACGCAGACCATCACAACCTGGTTGGCACCGGCGACTTTCAGTTGTCCGATTGCTTGAGCGGCTGATCCTCCAGTGGCTAACATGGGGTCCAAGCAAAGGGTAAATCGGCCTTCAAGTTTGGGCAGTTTCATGTAGTAGCTTCGAGCAACTGCGGTGTCTTCGTGGCGTTCAAGTCCAACGTAGCCGACTTTCACATCCGGGAATAAACCTAAAACCGGCTCTAACATAGAAAGACCGGCTCGGAGAATTGGTACCGCGGCAATTCCTTCCCCCAGCATGTTTGTCGTGCAGGTAACTAGCGGAGTCTTAACTGTGGTTTCTTGCATTCGAAGGCCCTTGGTGGCTTCAATGACGAGCAAGGTAGTGAGTTGGCGGGCAAATCTTCGGAATCTTTCTGGCTCAGTTTCGACGTCTCGCAGTTGCGAAAGAAGGTGTTGGGCAAGTGGGTGATCGACAACTGTTACCGACATATTTCTATTGTCCTCCTTCTGATGGACAAAGTTCAACTTGTCAAGACGATAGAAAAAGGTTCAGAATGACATTCTTTAATCGTAATGAGCAAACCTAAAGTCACCGGATTGATTCTCGCCGCAGGCAAAGGCACACGGATGAAGTCGGATTTACCCAAGTGCCTTCATAAGGTCTGCGGGGTTCCGATGGCAAAGCTTGTTGCAGATTCGCTAATTGCTGCTGGAGCCGACGATGTCGTCATTGTTGTCGGACACGGGGGAGAGAGCCTCGTGGCTGCCCTTGGGGACAGTTACCAGTACGCTTGGCAGCGAGAACAAAAGGGAACTGGACATGCAGTCCAATGCGCCTTGGCGGAGCTTGGCGAAGTAAATGGAACCGTCATGGTGGTGTGCGGAGATACGCCTTTGATCTCAACCGAGTATTTTCGAGAGTTTTTGGCGGGACACATCGCTTCAGAAAGGGTTTGCTCAATGGCAGTGGCAGAACTACCGGATGCCACCGGATACGGTCGAGTCGTTGTCGACGGAGCGGACGCAAAAAGAGTCATCGAGCAAAAGGACGCTTCCGCCGCGGAAAAGCAAATCAGTCACGCCAATGCCGGCATGTATTGTGTGGAAGGAGTTGCTTTAGCCGAGGCACTGAAGACCTTGAAAAGCGACAACGCCCAAGGCGAATATTATTTAACCGACATCATCGGATTCTTTGATTCAACCAATCGGCCGGTTAATGCTTTCATCTCTAGTGATCCGGCGATCATGATGGGAGTCAACGATCGAAAGCAACTTGCCGAGGCCAATACAATCCTGAAGAACCTCATCAACAACCGCCACATGTTGAATGGAGTGACGATTACCGACCCTTCAAGCACGTACATTGGTCCTCATGTCGAGATTGGTTTAGATACGATCATTGAACCTGGAACGCACTTGGTCGGAAAAACGTCAATCGGAAGGAATTCGACCATTGGACCAAATTCACGTTTGACCGATGTCAGTCTCGGCGACAATTCACTCTTCTTCTTTAGTCATGCAGATACAGCAAGTATTGGCTCCAACGTAAAGATTGGACCCTTTGCCAATATTCGACCCAAGAGCACCCTCGAAGACGGGGTTCGAATCGGAAACTTTGTTGAGATCAACCGGTCAACGCTCAAAAAGGGTGCAAAAGCTAATCATTTGACCTATATCGGCGATGCTGAAATAGGATCAGAAACAAACATTGGAGCCGGTACAATCACGTGCAACTTTGATGGCTTTGAGAAGCACATGACTCACGTAGGAAATGACGCATTTGTTGGGTCAAATTCAACGCTAGTCGCTCCGGTTAAAATTGGCGACGGAGTTATTGTTGCGGCGGGAAGCGTCATAACCGACGATATTGCGGCAAATGACGGTGCTTTTGGACGGGCAAGACAAGTGAACAAAGAAGGCTGGGCAGCGCGTTGGCGGGATAAGAAACGAAATGGTTGAACAAGAATTGAGATCAACGGTGAGCGAGAATTCCAACGGATTCAAGCTTTTTGCTGGAAATGCAAATCCCGAGCTCGCTCAGCGGGTTGCCAAGGAACTCGGAATAAAGCTCGGCGAACTGAA
>JANPAV010000334.1:0-3045 GCA_031430115.1 Armatimonadota bacterium
GAGAATAAGCAGGAACAATTACTGATATGCTTGTAATTTAGAGAGCAAGAGAGCTGAACTTACCCATGAAGCAATCAATCCCAATAAGCGACCGAGGGCAAGCATTTCTCAACCAGTTTGAGAATCATTCTCATTCGCCTGATCCTCGAAGTTATGGCTTCGACGGCTCTAATCAATACTACAACCTCCTCTACTCCTTCGCCAAAGAACTTCAACCAAACCTTGTCGTCGAACTCGGCACATGCACCGGAGGAAGCACCTCCCACCTTGCAGCTGGGCCCTCAGGCAAAGTCCTATCCATTGATATTGAAATCCGGCCCGACACCAAAGAACGACTCCTCGCATTTGACAACGTCGAGCTCATTCATGGCGACACTCGCGACCCCGCGCTCGTTGCTGAAATCGCAAAGCGCGACCCAATTGATCTCCTCTTCATTGACACTCTTCACACCCCTGAACAAGTAACTGCCGAGCTAGCTTTTTTCGGACCTTTCGTCTGCCCAGGGGGACTCATCTTCTTCGATGACATCCGAATGAATCCCGGCATGTCCGACTGGTGGGACAGTCTTGACGAAAATTGTGGTGAAAACACTATGTCTTCTTTGCCCCCTCCATCGTCACGTGGCCAAGCCCTCACGCGCCACTTCCTCCCAAGGTAGGAAGATTTACTCGAATTCCCCGAAATGCATTGGACCGGGTTTGGTGTGGTCTTTAGGTAAGTGCCAATTGTGGTCCCACTATGGAAGTTCTCAATCAAATGAATATATCGATTTGACAACTTCTTACTCCGAAAACATGATTTATTATCTATAATAAATTTGGGGTTTAAGGGCATGCCTGTAACAAACTACTACACAATAGACGGTCAGATGATTGGCTACAAAGACGCCGGAGGACGAAAGGATTTCCTGACCGACGCCCTCGGCTCAGTTACCGCAGAGGTTGACCAAACAGGTGCAACCAAGACGTTCGACGGACGGTACACGCCATATGGCGGTGATTTGTCATCATCCGGAACAAGAGGTAGATATGGGTGGATTGGCACGTGGGGATATCGAGAAACTAGACTTGCTGTTTCGAGCCATTATGTCCGTGCGAGGCACTATAATTGGAAATCAGGAAAGTGGATTACGTCCGATCCGCTTTGGCCGAGTGAAAGCGGATACGTATATGTTCAAAACTCCCCAATAATTCGCAAAGACCCAAGTGGACTCAGCGGATTACCTGGATGTCAGGGAAATGACATTATCTCACGATGGGTTCAGATTGGCTATAAAAAGTTTTGCGAGAGGATGAAGTCCGCCGATTTGGGATTTCTGGGTTGTCTGGTCAAATGCAATTCGAAGCGTAAGCCACCGGTTAGCATTTCATGTCTATCTCAATTTTGCGATCCGATATCCTCAAATAATATTTCTTGTGGGCCTTGTGAACTTGATGTCGAGGCTAGATGTCCTGCAGATTGTTTTTGTCGCACCTACAAGCGACCAAGCCGATGCGGCTCCACTGATTGCGAATCAGCAATGCCGCGCCGGATCAGGATTTGCACAAATAACACAAGTTCCTCAATTGAAAGTCAATGCTCGTGCCTTACTAATTGGGGCAGAATTTCATGCGATACACCACCTCTTGGTAGTCCTCCTCAAACGCTTTTCCATGAAATGGCACACGCCTGTACATCGGATTGTGCGAAGGATGAAGATCCTGTGATGCAAGCAAAAAATAAGGAGTGGGGAGCCTGTGTTGAAGCCTGCTTGAGGAAGTAGTTTTATGTATCTGTTAGCGGCTTTACTGTTTCAACCACCTATTTCGGTAGCGCTTCATGCGAAGATCCTGCCAAATGGAAAAGAAATCGCATTTAAACTTATTAGCAAAAACATCCATCCAATGATGTTCTATAAGCCGTCAGAAGCTGCCGTTGTAAGCGAAATTATTAAAGTCTATTCTCCTTCGAGCAAACAAGGGCATAGAGAATTCTTCCCCGAACACATGGTATGGAGGAATGAATTTGCCAAACTTAAGCATGGCGACACATTAACAGCTAATGTGCGGATTGGCTCGTTGTTTGTGGGATTTAAGTCGGGGTTATATCTGTGTTCTATAAAGTACGATAACACGTTTGTCAACGACTTTGCCAGGAAGCTTAGATGGGGGATCGTATTGGCGGATTGTTCTTCGCCACCGATCTACTTGCAAGTCAAAATCAGCGCAGGCAATGATCCTGTCCTGAGCCCGGTCGGTTCAGGTTGGGGGCGAGCTTCTTTCGTGTCGAAGATCCCGTCGGAAGGAAATGGCTGAGTCTCAGCGAAGTCCCGAGAGGTGGAGCCGAATAGGGAAGCCTAAGCGGAATCTTCGACGCGCATAGTCTTTTCCCTAACAGAGCAATCACCCGCGTCTGCCCAGCAATCCCTTCTTGCCAACCTTGCCTTCAGTCCCCAATGCGAGGTCCTAAACCCTGCCAAATCTTCAGCTTTTTCCAAGAAGTCGTCAAACAACTGAACAAATGTAGACATAAAGCGTAGAATAGAGTACAATAACGCAAATGTGTTCTCTCAACTATCATTTTCGAGCCCTGCGAAAAGTGCTAAAAAAAATGAAATTTTCCGAAATTAGGTTCAATTCTTTACCAAATGACTAATTCTAATGCTCCATCCTGTTTTGGGACGGGACTACAAACTGCGAAAAAAGTAATGGGCGAGCCGCCGAGCTCAATTGGTCCTGCACCACAAATCCAACCGGATCGAAGTGCACGCTCTCTACACGCGACAAGTGGCTGACAGCTGCCCGAGTCTATGACGAATCTAATCGGCAAAATGTTCTGATGCCAAGAAACGAAAAATATTATCCGGGTAATATTAATTCATGAACGAGACACCATGCTACACCGCTTTCCTCAAGGGGGCAAAAATTGCATCCGGTTCAAAAGCTGACATTCGGCAAGCTCTTGGTGACTATGCTCGGCGAGATCCGGCATTTTGGCCGCTGATTTTTGACCACGCGACTGGTCGACAAATTGACTTCGACTTGACGGTTTCTGAAGACGTGGTG
>JANPAV010000335.1:0-9178 GCA_031430115.1 Armatimonadota bacterium
GAGAATCAAAGACTTCGCTACAGGCGACCGAGATTAACGTCTGGATTTGTTTTAGATTTAGCTTTGTAACTTCTGCTTGGCCAGGGAGTCGGGGTTCCATATGCGGAAATACTCCTTTTGTCGATCATACCATGTTAAGAATATCTGTATGGCAATTAGACGTATTGGCGTTAAGAAGACTTGAGCCTTCCGGTACGAAAGTCTTCTTGGAATTCCCTTGCCTATCAACTAAACAAGGGAATTCCAAATAATATCATAAATAGTGCCAATTCAATGTCGGTCAGTTCCAAGAGATTCATAAATGAAGAATCATGACCGCTTGTAAACTGCCTCGACTGCCCACTCAGCTTCGCCTTGCGGAGTTAGATTCTCCATTTTCATCGTGAGCTGATCGGGAGTCGTTTTGAACTCTATTGTCCAGCCCCAGACCTCCTTCCCGGCAGCGTATGTTCCCTTCGTCTTGAACGAGCCATCAGGGGATTCAGGACCAACGAGATGCATGACAGCCGTATTTTGATGCCACGAGTCGCTCCAACCAATCTGGACAACTTTTGGCTTACCCGCCATACAGATCAGAAGGGTGCCTTCATGCCGTTTCCCCTCGAAGTGCCACGTGTACGTAATGGTGGAGAAAGTGCGATTTTCGTCATTATCGACGTGTAAAAATGAGGCGGATTCTGCGATGCGTTTCTCAGGAGGAAGCCACGATTGGTTCAGCTTGGAACTTCCAAACCAAGAGCCATTTGCATCAAGAATCAATTTTGGAATTGCCACAGTTAGGAATTCTACTGTGGTTTGCACTAAGTTGGCAACAACAACCTATTTCTTTGGTAATTGAACGTACTTCAGCTTCGAGCTGTCCGCAATTTGGTTGGTAACATCTGTCATATCATATGGCAGAGGATAGGTCGAATACCAACTTAAGTCAGGCTTTAGTTGGTAATTCTCATGAAAGAGCCCATTAAAAACTGCTCTGAACGAATTGACTGGTGAAATGGATGGATAGAGACCCTTTCGAACCGAATCTGGCACGAAAAAGGCATTGAGGATAGGAAAGCACTCGTTTAAGTCAGTTTTGTCCAGCGAATTCTGGTTGAGTCTAAGCTTTGATCCGTGATCACCTTGGATTATGATTACCGGTTTCTCTCCGCTAGAACTGAAAACAGAATCTATAGCTGACAATATCTTGCTACCAATGTATTCGGCTTGTCCCACATATCCTGTTGTATAGTCCGCCTCACTCGAGACATGTTCTAGATAATCACTTCCGTCCCAAAATCCATAAAGTCCTTTTCTCGGCACCGTTTCCCCATGAGCGCCAAAAACAAAAGGCGGATGAGGCGCAAGGATATGGGCAACAACAAATCTTGGAACAATATCTCGAGTCCTTAGTTTTGAGATTGCTTCAATTGCAGCCATCAAATCGTCCCGCCGTCGCACAAACTGCGAATCTACAGCACGACCATCACTTGCCCACGGAGAAATTTGGAGAATTGCAGACTCTATCATGGTCAACCCTGAGCGAGACCGAAGGTTAACGTCCGCACTCTCGAACTGAAGTGGCGGAAAATCAGTTGTTATTGCCCTAAATGAATAACCCTTTGCCCTTAAGTATAGAGAAGCAGCATTGTGATTGATAAGTTCTCCAAGCGCCAAGCGGTCTCCATTTTTTGCGTCCACTTTCGGCAATAGATTTTGGATGAAATCAAGATTGAGAGACGACCCTGCTGAAAGCTCGGTTTGACAATAATTGGATCGGGAATTGCTTGCTACAAAGAAGCCTAACCTCTCTAAGCCATCGATGAATTTACTGTTGTCGTAGCCAAGTGATCTCTTCAGGGCATCTGAGCGACCGTACCCATCAAGAATGATGTAAATAATGTCGGGTCGCCGAAACACAGCCTTTGAATGGTTTCCTAGAGTGGAGTGTGTATCTGGGCGAAACTGAGCAGCTTGAAAAAGTGCCAAGCAAATCTGAAGAAAGGTAATTGAGATCAAGGTGATGCTTAAGACATTAGCCAATTTATGCCAACTAAATCTCCAGGCTGCCAGGCCTGTCAAGGCAATGGTAAGAAAGCTCCAAATCCATATTTCAAATTGATTTGGAACGTAGAATGAGCGAGTTATCAACTGAACTTTCGTAAAGAGGTAGCACATTGTTATGACCACCGTTGAACAAATTGCCCCGCGAGAAAAGTTTTTAAGCCCAATCCCGAATATGACCCAGAGGAGCACGGAAACAATTGAAATGGTGATGGTCGGTCGCAATAGTGTTACAAATGGGATCATTGCCAAATTAGTCGAATATATTGACAGCAATGGAAACAAGGCAAATGGCACAGGGTAAATAATCTTTGTGGTGGTGCCAGCCTGATCTGTGGAGTTTTGGTCAGCCATTACGAACGCCTTTGCATCAAATAAATGATGCGACTTGTTCCATCGATTTCCTGTTTGCTGATTGTATTGAATTTAGCTGCAAATGCAGTTTCAAACCCTTGCAAGTGATAGTCAAAAAAGATGTCTTCGCGAGCGACTAGCATCCTCTGAACCTGAGAGTCCTCCTTTGGTACGAATTCAACGATGAGCCATTCGCCAATCTTGGTTAAGAAGTCTGCGATCATCGTTAGAGGCACATTATTTCCAATTGCGAGGTGATGTACAAGTGCCAACGCTAGAGCAACATCGCAGGAAAACCGATTCACCATGGAGTCCCTTTCGACTCCAGCCCATCCGTAGTTTGGAGTTGGATTTATGAGATCTTGCAAAAGCGGTAACAATGCTCGGCTTTTAGATTGTGTTGCCGCTATAAAACATTTTTCAACTGCCGCGGAGTCAATATCAAGGGCGATGGTGTTGAGGCCTTTGTCCACCGCTAGCTTGCTGAATTCACCGTTATTTGCGCCTAAATCGCAGCAAGAGTCAGCGACTTCCGGAACGAGAGATAAAAATGATTTAACTATGGATTCTTTTGAGGCAAAGGCAATTTGGGAATAGTTTGTTGACAGATAGTAGTCTCCCCACTCGGTTCCCTTTGGCTCCCAAGACAGCTTATTGATGGTTGATTTCAAACTGTCAATGAGGGCCAATAACCCATCTTTAGATACCTTTGGGGCAGAATTGGCTCCCAATGAATGTCCGTTTTGTGGCTCGGCTTTAGCATGTAGATGAATATGAGTTAGCAATCCGAATGAAGCCCTCGTGCTAAGGGGCAGCAACTTCGAAGCTAAATCTAAAGGTATTCCATCAATATGTGTCCGGAGCAAAGAAGCTAGCCGAATGTCCTTTCTGGCCATGATTGCAAGTGGTGCAAGAAAATGCTGGCAGAACTGCTTGTATGCAACCCATGGTTCTCCTTCTTCATATTTTGTAAATGAAAGTGTATCAATGAAGATTGGATCAATACCAACGAATTGGATGTTGTAAGCACTTGCATCTTTGAGAATCATTCCATTGTCCAAAGCCATGCTCATAATCTCAAGAGTCAGCAATGCAGCTGCTTTGAGTTGACTGAAGCACCATTCAAATGGATAAGATATGAACCTGACAACGGAAGGTCGAAGTACCATCGCCGCATCACTGGTTGCCCCGAGCCCAATGTCTACAACTTCAAAATCAACTACCATTCCGGCTTGAAGTAGGGTCTCCTGTAAACCCGAGCTGCTTAAAAGCCTTATGTCTTCATCGAACCCAGAGTTTATCTGTCGGTAGAGAACTTCATTCCGCTTAAAAACGAATCCCGCTGGGTCCCGGAACGAGCCTGGGATAGGCTCTGCCGCCATCATTGGCTTGATGGCTTCGAGTCTTTGTTTCGAAATTTTTTGACCGCAGCAACAATTGTCGCCCATTGGGTTTTGGCTGCATAAATTCCGGTCAAGCTACTTGCAATTACCATTTGAAAGATAAGGCTTCCAGAACCACCATCTAAGTAAGCAATAGGCGAAAAACTTGTGATCTGGTGAAGCATGATGTGGTTCATTCGAGGTGTAACGCTAGAGCCATGATTTGGTTCACTAGTTGCTTTTTCATGTACTGAAATGTATCTGCATAGGCAACAATTCTAAAATTGCACTCAGATTGGACCTGAAACTGATATTTATTGTTCGGAAAACGAATTGAAATCTTACTGGCGACGCAAAACTGAGAATATTTCTAACTCAATTCTTATAACCGAGGCTCCGATTCACCTGCTCATTCATCGGCGCATTGCGCCAGCACATTAACGTGATGAATTTCCGAATCTCCAATGGTAATCTTGCTCATCAGTGGCAATCGACTCTCTCATTTTCGATCTTGACGGAACGCTTTGGGATACTTCCGAACAATGTGCCACGGCGTGGAACAACGTTTTGGCTTCGCAAGGCATCGAATACCGGAAGGTCACCGCAGCCGATGTTCGGGCGGTTACCGGAAGGCCACATCAAGAGTGCATTCGATTGACTTTCAGCGACTTATCCGATGATCAGATTGAAAGTATCTCAATTGCGACCATGATCGAGGACAATCGGGTCATTGAGCAAGAAGGCGGAGTGCTTTATGAAGGAGTCCTTGAAGGTCTATTCGCCCTCAATAAAAAATATCCGCTTTTCATTGTAAGCAATTGCCAATCCGGTTACATTGAAACATTTCTTCGGCTAAATAGTCTCGAAACCGTTTTCGATGACATTGAATGCTGGGGGAACACTGGTCTGCCGAAAGGAAGGAATCTTAAAAGCATTATTGAGCGAAATCAACTTCAAAGTCCACTGATGATCGGTGATGCGGAAGGTGATGAAACTGCAGCACGAGAGTGCTCAGTCCCTTTTGCCTTCGTGTCGTATGGCTTTGGCACCAGCATTTCACCTGAGATAACGTTCTCGTCGTTCATGGAAATAGTCACTAAATTGTAGTCTTAGTATTCCCAAACGAAGCTGTGAGTGCCCCCAACTGGTAATTAAACTTGCCCAAAGCGAACAATTAAGCGGAATACAAAATTACGGTAGGCAAGTTCAAAAATTTGCTTGTTGTGGGGAGTTTTCGGCCAAATGAAATTAAGACAAAGACTAATGTTGATCCTGGTATCGACGACAGCATGTCTGATTTTTGGGCTCTACCAACTCTCGGCAAGCGGAATGATGGGCAGCTTCGAGGCCCTAGAACAGAAAGAAGTCAAAAAAGATGTGATGAGAGTACAAGAGGCCTTCGACCAAAGGGTCTTAGATCTTCATGGAAAATCAAGCGACTGGGCGACTTGGGACGACTCCTTTCAATTCATGGCCGATCACAACCAGGCTTACATAACTTCAAATCTTGACGTAGTCAACATGAAAGTAGATGCGGTTATCTACATTGACGACGACGCAAAAATCTTTCATGCAAGATCGCTCAAAAGAAGAAAGGAAATTGACCCACCGGATCCGGTAAGTTTGGTAAAGCAACTTAGTTTTGTTCGTCATGTCGAAGGTGACTCAGACGACAAAAGTGCTTCATCTGGCATGATTCTGCACAGTGGTCGACCAATGTCGATTTCAATACGTCCTATCCTTCCAAGCTCCGGATCAGGACCTCAGCGAGGTTGGCTCGTATTTGCAGCCTACTTTGATGATCAAGATATTACAAGTATTGCAAAAAAATCGCATCTTGACGTAAAACTCTTTTCAATCGGCGCTGGAGATGTAATTTCCTCTCAAGCAGTCCAAGCACTGCCTTATCTCAAATCCGCAAATGACGTTATCGCCCGACCTCTCGACGAAAACCAGATTTGTGGATTTTCATACCTTAAGGACATAAATCGTAAACCGATCCAATTGGTTCAAACTACCGAGGTACGAGAGATTTATGCACAAGGTCAAGAAGAGACTCAATTCCTCGTTAGGATTATTGCCTTTGCCGGAACGGCATTCTCGCTGGTAGTTTTGCTAGTCATTGAGCGAACCATTACCGCGCGCCTTGCTTTGTTGGCGAAGCAAGTTGACATTATTCGTTCAGAATCTGACCTTACGAAGAGGGTTGAATCGACCGGTGAGGACGAAATATCGATGGTTAGCGACAAAATCAACGATATGTTATCCGTCCTTGAAGTCAGTACTGACAAACTTCGAAAGAGCGAAGACCAATTGCGCTTACATAGTGAGACGTTGGAATCAACGGTACTTGAAAGAACCCAACAAATCGAACATCTGGCTTATCACGATAAGCTAACCGGACTACCAAATCGAGCCCTGCTGTTAGACCGGATTACCCTTGCCCTCAAAAAGGACTTGCGAAACCAAAAAGGAACTGCGGTTATGTTCATTGACTTAGACAACTTTAAGCTTGTTAATGACAGTCTCGGTCATAGTTTTGGAGATGATCTGCTGATTGAAATCACCCAAATACTCAGTGAGGCAATCCGTCCTGGCGACACAGTAGCACGGATTGGAGGCGATGAATTTACCATCCTATTAGAAGATTTGCATTCCGTAGAAATCGCGGAAGAGGTTGCCAAGCGAATACTAGCTGAATTGAAGCACCCAATACTTCTTGGAAATCGCGAAACCTTTGCCGGAGCGAGCATTGGCATTGCCTATAACCAAGATGACTCAACCGATGGTTCAACCCTTATGATGCATGCCGACACCGCAATGTATCGAGCGAAAGCTGGCGGAAAATCAAACTATGTAACCTACAACGAATCCATGCACGATGATGCCATCGACCGATTAGAACTAGAGACGTCAATGCGAAAAGCACTGGCAAATCAAGAAATCTTTGTCGAATATCAACCACTTATTGACTTAAGCACAAACCAAATGGTTGGTGCAGAAGCATTGGCTAGGTGGCAACATCCGGAACGAGGACTTGTTTCGCCAACGCTATTCATTCCAATCGCCGAAGATACGGGACTCATCGTTTCAATTGGCTATTGGATTCTTGAAGAATCATGTAGGCAAGCAAAGGCGTGGAGTAACGAATATGAAATGGAGAACTTCACAATAAGCGTGAACCTCTCCGGTAAGCAACTTCAACGAGACGATGTCATTGACCGAATTAGTCAAATACTCACATCAACCGGACTGCCTGCTTCTCTATTGAAATTGGAAATTACCGAATCAATTCTCATGGAAGACCGGGATGACTTGATCGAAAAGATGGTGCTACTAAAAGAACTCGGCGTTCAACTAGCGCTGGACGACTTTGGTACCGGTTACTCGTCCCTGTCGACATTAAGATCGTTCCCAATCGATACATTGAAGATTGATCGAGCATTTATTAGTCGCCTCGGAGAAGAAGAAAGCGCTTTGCCAATCGTTAAAGCCATTCTCGGCTTGGCTAAGACGATGCAAATGACAGTCACTGGCGAGGGGGTCGAAAATCAGGATCAACAAGACATCATCAGGGAACTCGGCTGTCAGGTAGGACAAGGCTACTTCTATGACCGTCCGCTAAAACCGGATGACTTTGCTCTTCGCCTTGTTGGCACAGATACGAACTCCGCAAAAGCCGCATAAATTCCAACCTAATTCGTTGTCATTGAACCCATTTCAACGACCTCAAAATTGGAACCATTCACTTGCTTGAGGGTATTGAGTTCGTCGTCGTTCCACCGCGAATCCGGTGCTCCCGATATGAACCAATTGCTACCGTTGTCAGCGACCATCATCCCGTACTTCTTGAGGGCTTTCAAAACTACTTGAGCAGATGGAGGAAAACCGGAGATGTCAAATCCGGCTTTTAGCCTAACTCGCATTCCCATTGGAGGATAGTTAACATTGTTCGAGGAACTCGCAAAGTGCCGTGCCGGTGCAATATAGCCCCGACGTGTATGGACAACGGTGAACCGGAGCGCATGATTAATCGCTCCTTTTGAGACTTCATCGTAACGAACCAATCCCGGCAAAATCGGGAGTCCGGCGGCGTCCGCAGAAGTCCGTCCTGCGGGCCTTGTCGTTCCCGTCGTCAGGTTAAATATCGCTCCGCTACCCGCGTGCCAGCTACCATTTGTCTGCTTATGAGCATCAAAAAGTTCGTAAAGCATCCAGTTGTCGCGGTCAACCACCAGAACATGACGGTCTCCGGTGGATCCAAATCCTCCCTCAACTGGAGCATCATTCGGAACCGGGTAAGGCCCGGGCTCACTCTCGTCGATGTAATCAAACGTAACGTTGACTCGACCTTGTGTTCCCTTTACCAAAACGTATGGAATACCGAAAGTCTCTCCACTCAGATCGGCGCCAAAGTCAGGATGAAGTCCAGAATTCAATCCAATCGAAGCAATAAGATTGTCGCTATTAGGGTCAACTGGTTCAGAGTCAATCGCTTTGTTCCACGGATCATCGACCGGAAAAATTCGGTGCCCTTGAAGGTCACCATTTATTTCTGAATTTGTCCCGCCTGAGTCGGTTGTGCCACCGCCACAAGTGATTAAACATAGAAAGGTTGAGAACAAAATCAGGTGTTTCAATTTGAATCCAATAGTTGTAACTGACGAATTGCCACGCAATGAAATGCTGAAATTCAAATGGTTTTCTCATTTAGCGGGTGAAAACTTACTTTCGATATGAGCAATGAGGAGTCTGGTGTATGATTTAATTAGGAACAAACCATGTCAGAAAATCTATCACGAAGATCATTTTGCAATTTAACCGCGGGGCTTGCCCTTACTGCGGTACCAGTGATTTCTTATGCTAAGCAAGGTACTGGTCAAGCAACCGCCCCAGCCCAAGTGCCTGGTCCCGTCGAAGCCCCATTCACCCGCGACTACGAAGCACCGGGTTTCTCACCAAAATGGAAGAAGCAACAACTTAACCGCCTCATGGTTCAGGACTTTGTGATTTACGCCCACATGGATCTCGATAAGGTGAAAATGTTGCTTGAAAAGGAACCTCGCCTTATCGCCGCACATATGGACTGGGGTGGCGGAGACTGGGAATCAGGTCTTGGCGGAGCCTCGCATATGGGAAACAAAGACATCGTCAATTTTCTTCTTGAAAAAGGCGCGCGAATCGATATTTTCTGTGCGGCGATGATGGGGCAACTCGAAGTTGTGAAGTCCTTCTTAACCCTTCAACCAAATCTCATTGATAGCTACGGTCCCCACGGAATGACGCTTCATTTACACGCCAAGCAGGGCAAGGCGACTGAGGTTTATGACTACCTTCAATCAATCAAGAAGATTGGATAAGCATTTTTTCAGGTGGCTTGAAGCAGAAAGAGAGTGAAG
>JANPAV010000336.1:0-3631 GCA_031430115.1 Armatimonadota bacterium
ATCAGGTTCAATTGAACACAGAGGCATATTAAAGGTGAAAATTAAGCCAGCAGGCAAAATCGCAGCGTTAATCATTATTCTCGGAATTCTCTTTGGAGTCATGAACTCAATGGGACTCATCAAGAAGCTCTTTCCAGGAGCTACGGCAGGTCCTTCGATTGTTCCAGATAAGGCTCAACTTCCAATTTGGCAACAGAACACTACATCAAAAGAAATACAGAATTTGGGGATGCCAAGTAAAGACAAGTTTAGCGGCGGCGGCGACCAAATTCGCGGACTAGTCTGGGCGTGGAACGCCCAGATGGGAATGATGTTTGCCAACGGCGGGGCAGAGACCACAAATGGCAGTCTGATGGCTAGCCATGACGTCAACCTAAAATTGACTCGACAAGATGACGCATCAAAGATGCAAGAGTCACTAGTTGAATTTGCCACCCAACTAAGTCAAGGCGTAGCTCAGCCAAACAGAGGATCTCACTTTGTTTGCATCATGGGTGATGGCGCAGCTTCATTCCTTGCAGGATTGAATGATCGTTTAGACAAACTTGGTCCAGAATACAGGGCAAAAATTATTGGTACGGCTGGCTTCTCACGTGGGGAAGACAAATTCATGGGACCTGAATCTTGGCGAAAGAACCCCGCAATGTCAAAGGGCGGCGTCGTTTCCGGTTACTTGCGAGACGGTGACTGGAACATTGCCATGAAGTGGCTCGGAGACAATAACCTTAAGAACAATCCAGACGAAAAGACTTATGACCCAGAAGCTCTGAACTGGCTTGCTACAAACGATTACATTGAAGCTGCTGAAAAATACATTACGGGATACAGCGAAACGAGGGACGTTGTCAAAAACGGCGTTAAGACCGGTGAAACGAAAAAGATTAGGGTTGATGGAGTTGTTACCTGGACTCCAGGCGACGTATCCGTTGCATCGAAGAAAGGTGGCATTGTTAGCATCGTGTCAACCCAAGAGTATTCCGCGCAAATGCCTTGCGTTATCATTGCCATTGATCAATGGTGTAAGCAAAATAAGGATAAGGTTCAGAGTTTTCTTTCCTCAATTTTTGACGGCGGCAATGCCGTACGATTCAATCCTGAGGCACTCAAAAAAGGTGCCGAAGTTAGCACCGAAGTCTATAAAGAGCAGAATGCAAGCTATTGGATGCGTTATTTCAAAGGCGCAGAAGAACCCGATATGACTGGAAAGATGATACGGTTAGGAGGATCTTCAGTTAACGATTTGACCGATAACATGGTGCTTTTTGGTCTTGTTCCAGGATCAGCCAATGTTTACCGGGCAGTTTACGAAACCTTTGGCAATATTGTTGTTCAACAATATCCAAAACTAGTAAGCAGTTATCCGCCTTACGACGAGGTTGTCGATACCAGCTATGTTCAAGATATTGCAAAGCAGAGTAACTTTAATCCTTCGGAAATAAAGGGACCGGCTCCAACAATCGATACTCCCGGGACGAGTGGCAAAAAGCCTCAGACGGGAGGTGGGTTCGTCGGACAAAAGGTATACGACATCAAGTTTGAAACTGGTCGAGCAACCTTTACCAGCACCGCCAATGTTGGCTTGAAGAAGCTAATGAACGACACGGTTATTGCCGGTAATACGACCATCGAAGTTCATGGCCATACCGACAACGTCGGAAATGCCGATGCGAATATGAAACTGTCTGAATCTCGAGCATTTGCGGTCAAAAACTGGCTTGAAAAAACCTACCCGCAGCAGTTCCCTCAAGGTCGAATTTCGGTTCATGCCCATGGTCAAACCCAGCCGATGGAGCTAAACAACTCAGAAGGAAACAAGGCAAAAAATCGTCGAGTAGTGATCAAAATTAAGTCGGCTAGCTAAAAAATCAATGGAAATTAAGCAAGAATCCGGAGCCGCCTCGGCTCCGGGAACCAACCGAGCAAAGCCCAGTTTGAAAGACATTTTTCTGCCCAATCGGGCTGTCTCTCGAAGCTCATTCCTCATCATTTCAATCTTCTGGGTTGTTAGCTTTTTAGCGCTTTGGTCCTCAAATACCATTAAGGTAATTCCTGGGCCAGGCGATGTCATTCGTGAATTTTCCAATCTATGGTTAAACATGGGATTAGGTCAGGAACTGCTGAAAAGCCTTTTCCTCAATATCGAAGCCCTCGCGATTTCTGGCACGATCTGCCTTGGGCTCTCATATTTAACCGTCATTCCATTCTTTCGACCTGTGATCAATGCTTTTTCGAAAGGGCGATTTCTGAGCCTTATTGGGTTTTCCTTTGTATTCACTTTACTCATCGGGGGCGGACATAAGCTGAAACTGACCTTGCTCGTCATTGGTATGTCCGTGTTCCTGCTCACCTCAATGGCTGCGGTGGTCGCCGGCATACCGAAAGCAGAGTTTGATCACGCCAGGACCCTAAGAATGCCGGAATGGAAGGTTGTGTGGGAAGTCGTAATCCGCGGCACCTTTGACCAAGCCTTTGAAGTCATGCGCCAAAATGCCGCCATCGGATGGATGATGCTGACCATGGTTGAAGGAATAGTTCGATCGGATGGAGGAGTCGGATCAATGCTCCTCAATGAGCAAAAGCACATGAAGATTGAAGCAATATTTGCCATTCAAATTATCATTCTTATCATCGGCTTGTGCCAAGACTATGTGATTGGTGCCCTTCGTAATTTGTTCTGCCCATATGCAGCCCTGACATTGGAGAGAAAATGAATTACGAGTACGAAGTTAAACAGCAAATTCTCAAAATTGACAATGTTAGCCTAAATCTTGGCGGCAATCAAATTCTGAGGGATGTCAACGCTTCGATTGGAAACATTGTTCGAAGTGACGTAAAGCAAGGTCAAGTGATCGGGCTGCTTGGTCCTTCAGGAATGGGCAAAACTCAGCTTTTTCGCATTTTATCTGGGCTCAACAAGCCGGATTCTGGCACTGTTTTTGTCACCGAACAAATGATTCCTGTCCAGGCAGGAATGGTGGGCGTTGTTGCTCAGAATTATCCCTTGTTTAGGCACAGAACGATCATGTCAAACTTGGTTGTTGCTGGGCAACAAGCGGGAATGGGATCATCCGAAGCCAACAATCGGGGCAAAGAGTTATTAAAGCGATTTGGTCTAGAAGGTCATGATGCAAAGTATCCGGTGCAGCTATCGGGCGGTCAAAAGCAACGAGCCGCAATTGCTCAACAGTTTATGTGTAGCGAACACTTCCTGTTGATGGACGAACCGTTCTCTGGCCTTGACCCGATTGCACTCAGTGAAATGTGTACATTCATTGGTGAAATGGCACAAACAGATGAACTCAAGACATTCATTGTCGTGACCCATGACATCGATTCAGCAGTTTCGGTGTGTGATTGCCTTTGGCTTTTGGGTCGAGATCGTGACGATCACGGTGTTCCAATTCTAGGAGCAAAGATTCAACATACGATTGATTTGGCGGCACGCGGGCTGGCCTGGCGAGAAAATATACGAGAAATGCCTGGGTTTGTCGCAACTGTCAACGAGGTAAGACAGCTTTTTAAGTCACTTTAAGGGAATAATTCATACAATAGGTGAGTATCGATCCATCCCAAGGCAATTACCGAAGCTCTCGGCATCGCTATAAGTCAGCGTTTTCCGAGAACTTCAACG
>JANPAV010000337.1:0-3627 GCA_031430115.1 Armatimonadota bacterium
ATCAGGTTCAATTGAACACAGAGGCATATTAAAGGTGAAAATTAAGCCAGCAGGCAAAATCGCAGCGTTAATCATTATTCTCGGAATTCTCTTTGGAGTCATGAACTCAATGGGACTCATCAAGAAGCTCTTTCCAGGAGCGTCTGGCGGTCCCTCGATTGTTCCAGAAAAGGCTCAGCTTCCAATCCTTCCGGTTAACAATGGATCCAAAGAAATCCAGAATCTGCAAATGCCAGAAAAAGGCAAATTCGGAGGCGGCGGTGACCAAATGCGAGGTCTTGTTTGGGCTTGGAATGCTCAAATGGGAATGATGTTTGCCAATGGTGGATCAGAAACGACCGAAGGAAGCCTCATGGCTCAACATGGCGTCAATCTAAAATTGACGCGCCAAGACGATGCATCCAAAATGCAGGAAGCGTTGGTTGAATTTGCAACCCAGCTGAGTCAAGGTGTAGCTCAACCAACCAGAGGAACACATTTTGTTTGTATCATGGGTGATGGTGCAGCTTCATTCCTTGCTGGATTGAATGAGAATTTAGACAAACTAGGTCCCGAATACAAAGCAAAAATTATTGGCACCGCTGGCTTCTCGCGAGGAGAAGACAAATTCATGGGACCTGAATCTTGGCAAAAGAATCCGGCATTGTCAAAAGGCGGCGTTGTTTCTGGCTATTTGAGAGATGGTGACTGGAACATAGCCATGAAATGGCTTGGCGACAATAATCTGAAGAATAACCCAGACGAAAAAACTTATGACCCCGATGCTCTCAATTGGGTTGCAACATCGGATTATATTGATGCTGCCGAAAAATACATCACCGGATACACCGAAACGAGAGATGTTGTAAAGAACGGCGTCAAAACCGGAGAAACGAAAAAGATCCGGGTCGACGGAGTCGTAACTTGGACTCCTGGTGATGTTTCGGTTGCTTCGAAGAAGGGCGGAGTTGTAAGTATTGTTTCGACCCTAGAGTATTCCGCTCAAATGCCTTGCGTTATTATTGCCATTGACCAGTGGTGCAAGCAAAACAAGGAGAAGGTCCAGAGTTTTCTTTCTTCCATTTTTGACGGCGGTAATGCCGTGAGGTTCAATCCTGAGGCGCTCAGAAAAGGTGCTGAAGTAAGCACTGAAGTCTATAAGGAGCAGAATGCAAGCTATTGGATGCGTTACTTTAAGGGTGCAGAAGAGCCCGATATGACAGGAAAGAAGATACGGTTGGGAGGATCTTCAGTCAATGATCTGTCCGATAACATGGTGCTATTCGGTCTTGTTCCTGGCTCAGCCAATGTTTACCGAGCTGTTTACGAAACCTTTGGAAACATTGTTGTTCAGCAGTATCCCAAACTTGTCAGTAGCTATCCGAAGTATGACGATGTCGTCGATACGAGTTATATTCAAGAAATTGCTTCTAAGAGTAACTTTGATCCATCTAAAATTACGTCGCCAACGCCTTCAATTGATACTCCAAAGCCGGGCGCTCCAAAAGCCGAAAGCAATAAATTCGTCGGACAGAAGGTTTACGATATCAAGTTTGAAACGGGTCGAGCAACCTTTACGAACACGGCGAACATTGGTTTGAAGAAGCTAATGAACGACACGGTAATTGCCGGAAATACGACGATCGAAGTTCATGGTCATACCGATAACGTGGGGAATGCCGATGCGAACATGAAGCTTTCAGAGTCAAGGGCATTTGCGGTGAAAAATTGGCTCGAAAAGACCTATCCGCAACAATTCCCTCAGGGACGTATTTCAGTTCATGCCCACGGTCAAACTGAGCCAATGGTGCCAAATAATTCGGATGTAGGCAAGGCGAAGAATCGTCGAGTCGTCATCAAGATCAAGTCGGCTGGCTAATAATTCATGGAAAAAGGTCAAGAACCCGGAGCCACTTCGGCTCCGGTCCCTAATCGAGCAAAGCCTAGCTTGAAAGACATCTTTCTGCCGAATCGTGCTGTCTCCCGAAGCTCATTTCTCATCATTTCAATTTTTTGGGTTCTTAGCTTTCTGGTGCTTTGGTCGTCTAATACGATCAAGGTAATTCCGGGGCCGGGCGACGTCATTCGGGAATTTTCCAATCTATGGTTAAACATGGGATTGGGGCAGGAATTGATCAAAAGCCTTTTCCTCAATATCGAAGCCCTCGCGATTTCTGGCACGATCTGCCTTCTGCTTTCGTACCTAACCGTTATTCCTTTCTTTCGACCAGTGATCAATGCATTTTCAAAAGGTCGATTTCTAAGTCTTGTAGGATTTTCCTTTGTATTCACACTGCTCATCGGTGGTGGCGAGAAGCTGAAACTGACCTTGCTCGTCATTGGAATGTCCGTGTTTTTGCTAACTTCTATGGCATCGGTGGTCGCGGGTATACCGAAAGCAGAATTCGATCATGCCAGAACGCTCAGGATGCCTGAATGGAAAGTTGTGTGGGAAGTCGTCATTCGCGGCACTTTTGATCAAGCTTTCGAAGTCATGAGACAAAACGCGGCAATCGGATGGATGATGCTGACGATGGTTGAAGGAATAGTCCGATCAGCTGGCGGAGTCGGTGCCATGCTCCTCAATGAGCAAAAGCACATGAAGATTGAAGCGGTATTCGCAATCCAGATAATTATCCTCATCATTGGCTTGTGCCAGGACTACGTCATTGGAGCTCTTCGTAATCTGTTCTGTCCTTACGCGGTATTGACCTTGGAGAGAAAATGAACTACGAGTACGAAGTTAAGCAGCAAATCCTGAAGATCGATAATGTCAGCCTCAATCTGGGCGGCAATCAAATTCTCAGAGAGGTCAATGCTTCAATCGGGAACATTGTTCGAAGTGACGTTAAACAAGGTCAAGTGATCGGGCTGCTGGGGCCCTCGGGAATGGGCAAGACTCAGCTTTTTCGCATCTTATCTGGGCTCAACATTCCGGACTCAGGCACTGTGTTTGTCACTGAGCAAATGCTGCCAGTTCAAGCCGGAATGGTCGGAGTTGTTGCCCAAAATTATCCACTGTTTAGGCATCGAACGATCATGTCAAACCTGGTCGTTGCCGGGCAGCAGGCAGGAATGGGATCATCAGAAGCTAGCAACCGAGCCAAGGAATTGCTTCGCCGATTTGGTCTAGAGGGACATGATGCAAAGTATCCGGTGCAGCTTTCGGGCGGGCAAAAGCAACGAGCCGCAATTGCTCAACAGTTTATGTGTAGCGAGCACTTCCTGCTGATGGACGAACCGTTTTCTGGTCTCGATCCAATTGCATTAAGCGAAATGTGTTCCTTCATCGGTGAAATGGCACAAACCGATGAGCTCAAGACATTCATTGTCGTGACCCATGACATCGATTCAGCCGTTTCGGTGTGTGATTGCCTTTGGCTTTTGGGTCGAGATCGTGACGATCACGGCGTTCCAATTCCAGGAGCAAAGATTCAACATACGATCGATTTGGCGGCACGCGGGCTGGCCTGGCGAGAAAATATACGAGAAATGCCTGGGTTTGTGGCAACTGTCAACGAGGTAAGACAGCTTTTTAAGTCACTTTAAGGGAATAATTCATACAATAGGTGAGTATCGATCCATCCCAAGGCAATTACCGAAGCTCTCGGCATCGCTATAAGTCAGCGTTTTCCGAGAACTTCAACG
>JANPAV010000338.1:0-8587 GCA_031430115.1 Armatimonadota bacterium
GCAAATATGAGGGGAACCTCGAAGCTAAAAACTTCATAATTAGATTTGAAAAAGCGATCCAAAGTGGTCGCTTTTTTGTGTCTGAAAGTTTTGGCTTCATTCCCAAAAAGATGAAGTCAAGCGTAGTTAATAAGTATGGAAAGCCCACCTCAACTCGAATTCCTCGGCATCGCCGAAATCGTTCTTAACGTGAATAACCTGCCTAAACTTCGGGACTTCTACATCGAAAACCTCGGATTTGTTCTTTCCGGCGAAGTAGCGAGCGAAGATCCTACCGATCCTAATCAAACCGGCGAACCAACAATTTGTTTTCTCAAGGTCGCAAACAGCGACACTCACTTAGGGCGAGCCGTTCATCCACCTTTTCTCGTCCTCATTGACTACAAACGTCACGCCGCCGCCAAACGGAGATTTTCTGAGCTAGATCAGACAAAATCCGGATTCAACCACATGGCGTTCGAAATCGCCCCCGAGGCTTACGATGGTTGGCTAGCCAAACTGAAAGCCCAAGGAATTGAGCCCTTCGAGACCGAATTTGAAAATGTCCAAGCCAAGGCAATGTTCATCAAGGACCCAGAAGGGAACTCGGTTGAGCTAATTTGCAATAAGCCACCGACTGCCTGAATTAGCGCTTATCTAACTCATGTAGAGTGGCAATGGGAACGTATCCAATCTCAAGACCTTTCGGTGGTTTCATGATTAATGCGGGATCAATATTCGCGAGTTTGCCCATCGTCGGCGGAGCCAAGTAGTTGCGATTCTTGGGCCACGATCGGTGAATCTTCTCGACTTTGATCTGCATCTTTTCCCTTTCTGCCTTCGTCAAGTCAGCGTTCAAAAGAGCTGGCTGATCGGCAAATCGATACCAGTAGTAAGTAACCACGCTGCCGTTACCAAGATGAGCCTTAAACGGACCAGCAACCGGTCCAGGCTGTTTCCAACTACTTTTCGGGTCACTTGGCGTCGTATAAGGTCCTTCATGCTGCTCGACCGGAGTGCCAAACTTCAATTGTTGGAGTCCGGTGTCGGTTGGAACCTGATCGGCTGAAATCGGAACCCATTTCGCCTTCTTCTCGTCCTTTGCATTCTCTAAGCGGAAGTACTCAGGAAGTGTTACCAAATTGCCATTGTTCTTTGCGTTGGCGTAATTCCATTCGTATCCAAATGTATTAGCGTCAATTGCTTTTGGCGTGGCAAATGAATTCCAAGAAATTGGAACTCGCTTTTCTTTATTCCCAGATTCTTTGGAGTGAATTTGCCATGAAGAACTTCCTCCACCAGTGAACGTGCGGATATGTGATCCCGTCGGGTTTATCGTTCCATTGCTTATGGGACCACCGTCAAACCATGCCTTCACCGAATCCCAAAGGGCAGACTTATTGTATGCCGTGTCTTGGTGTACAAGAACAGATCGGCCATCGGTGCTTCGAGGGAACGAAGTTGGAGCAATTCGAGCATAAGACTCGCCATTTGAAGCGTCGGCCATCCGACAAGGAATGTACTGCGTCTCCATCTGCACATGGCGATTAGGATCTGACGGACGGCTATCCAGCAACTTACCAACCCACTCAGGATTCCTCAATTGGGCTTGAGCCCAGAAGTTCGGAGTGAAGAATGCAACCGGACCCTTGAAGTTGTTCGTGTTCAAGAACAACGTCCAAGCTTGCCCACCCGTAGGTATGTTCTTTCCGTTCGTCGTCGCTTTCGGTTCGCACAAAGGCAAGGAAAGGTAGCCATATCCAAACAGCTCACCACTGGTGCCTTGCTTAAGGTCCAATCCGTCAATTGGAAACAGAACCCAAGGACTTAACTGGGCTACTCCATATAGTCCTCGGGGTTTATCCCAGGTTCCCCAACCATGCGCAGGTCCGTTGGCAATATCGCTAAAATTGGGACCAACTCCACCCATGATGAACTTCGGAGTTTCAGTTGGAAATCGGGTGTCTCTCCACCAGCCTAAGCCGCCTTCAATGTCTGAATACATATCCTTCGGCGGAGTTCCTTCTTGTTGGGCAAACATCCAAGTCCCGGGTAGTCCGGTTTGAAACTGATGACCAGGATATGCCCGCAACAAAGGCCAAGCTGCAATATACATCGAGAATCCCGCACCAAATGACTTGTCAACCCTCTCTTGAGTCGGGATGATGAGATATCCAGCCAAATACTCGTCACGGTTGCGTTGGCTCGACACTGTCGCCATCGCGGATAATACGACGGCGGCAAACGGAAGCACGATGAAAATGCCCTTGAGTGATTTCATTAATGGTTGGATTATAGTCGCCGATTCGCCAGAATAGTATTGAATTCCAAGTTCAATCTGACCATTCTTTCTTTTATCTCACGAGAGCCCAAAATCGGTCCCGATTGTTCAGTAATTCACTGGCCAAAAAGGCGGTACTTTCAATTTTGTTTGGAATTCATTCGTTAGACTCTGAAACTTTTGTTTCTCTGGCCCCAAGAATTCAAGGACAAAACTGGTTGAACACAAATTGGCACCTGAGAGAATCATAAAGTGGATTTTGTATCTCTCAGATGCAAACCTAGAATTTAAAAGGGGACTGAAGATTGGTTAGCTAAAGCTAAAATCTTGGGCCAAGTATCAAGCTTTGCCAGACATTACATCCTTGATCCAGTCCTTCATGACCTTTGAGAATGCATTGTTAAATTTGCCTTTCTGGAAATTCTTCATGCTATCTTGTTCGGTCGGAAAGTTGTGGAACAGGTGATCTGAATCCGGCAAAACGAAGTAGTATTTAGCTGTAACAATGAACGCACAAGTAACCACAATTGAACCCATTCGCATTGTCATGCTTCGGCACACAGGATCGTATGACGGACTTGGACCTGTGTTTGAAAAGCTGTGGGGATGGGTGGAATCTCATAATATCCCGGCAGAACGATGGATCGAAATCTACTGGGATAATCCTGATGAAGTTCCTACGGAGAAGCTTAGGTCTGCCGCATGCGTTGAGATTCCCGCCGACTACCAAGTCACCGACAGTGGTGGACTCAGCCTTATACTTGACGAAATCAAGGGTGGTGAGTATGCGATAACAAGCTTCACAGGTCCATACGATAAGCTTGAACAAATTTGGTCTGATCTGACCTCATACTGCGAGAACACAGTCCGTCGAGAGATTAGCCAAAATCCTGCCTTTGAGGTTTATGTGAACGACCCAAGCGATACCCCTCCAAACCAACTCATCACCGAGCTTTACATGCCGTTAGTCTAAATGCGAATCGCGACTCCGTGGATATATTCACCGAAGTTTGACCTGAGCGCAATCATCGGTCCGCCACTGGTGATCACGATGATCGTGCTGGCGTTCGGTAACCGAATCGCAGCCATCAGTGAGACACCAACCTGGCTCTGGATATTGCTAGTATTGGGAATTGATGTCGCCCATGTATATAGTTCGTTGTTTCGCACGTACTTCGACAAGGATGAATTCCAACGTCGAAAGAAGCTCTATTTAATCGTTCCTGCGGTGTGCTGGCTTGGCGGAATCGCGATTTACGCCCTCGCCGGAGCTGGATTCTTTTGGGGGTGCGTTGCGTACTTCGCCATCTATCACTTTGTCCGCCAGCAATATGGATTCTTAATGCTCTATCGGCGAGGGGAACCAGTAGGGAACCTTGAGTACCGAATTGATCAGGTCGCTATCTATCTGGCGACCGTGTATCCGCTAGTTTATTGGCATACCTACACGCGCAATTTCCAGTGGTTTAGCGAGTTCGAAGTTCTCCATATTCCCGTCGTTTGGCCAGAACTTCTTTGCCGATTTGTTTATGTGATGACCCTAAGTGCATTTCTCATCAAAGAGGTCATCAAGTGGAAACAAACTGGAACACTGAACGCTGGAAAGGTGCTTTTGCTTGTTGCCACCGCAGCCGCATGGGGAACCGGAATTATTCTTTTCAACGGAGACCTGACGTTCACTTTAATCAATATCATCTCTCACGGAATACCGTATATGGCCCTTATTTGGATATATCAATACCGCAAGCGAACCAATAAGGCCCACGAAGGAAACCGGCGTCTCAAGTTTTTTCAACTCAAATATGTGCCGTATTACATCCTTTCTCTGGTTGCAATCGCCTTTTTTGAGGAAGCGATTTGGGATTGGCTGGTATATGGGGAGCACTCAAACCTGTTTGGCTCGTTTCACGTTGCCGCCTCCGCAACCATTTTGGCGATCTTGGTGCCCTTGTTAACCATGCCACAAGTGACCCACTATGTTCTCGACGCCTACATCTGGCGAGTAAACAAGAAAGGAAAAGAAGAAGTCCGTGCGATTATTGGCTGAGCGAGAACAATCTACGGAGAACTATTCTTAAAACGACTTCACAAATGGGGGCAGGTCACAGGACTCGCAAGCAAGGTGGATTTACGCTTGTTGAGTTGCTGATTGTCATCATTATTATTGCCGTCGTTGCCGCAATAGCAATTCCAAAATTCACCAATTCAAGTCGTCGCGCCAAAGAAGCGTCTCTGTCAAAATGCCTGATGATTCTTCGACTCGCCGGAGACCGGTGTGAAGCGGATACAGGACTAACGGTTGACGTTACCGATTTGTTAAAATCGACTCCACCAGCGATGGGATGGCAGCGCGGCAAAATGGGCACCGCGTGGACCAAAATTGCCCTAGATCCTTCAACATGGAACGGTCCATATTTAGAAAAAATGCCGCTCAACCCAATTACTGGCACCAGTATCTATATCTCCGGAGGAAACAGTACCGCCGACTGGACCCATTTCTCCGCTCAATCGTTTAACATGAGCTACTACTACTTTCCAAGCACTGTCGAAGGAAGCAATGGAATTCAATATCGTCGTTGGTAGCCTGGGAAGCTGATTCAAAAGTTACGAACTCCACGGTGGGTGCCTTTCTAGTGCCAAAATAGGAATGTGGGAGCCGAAAGCGGAACATGGGGAGAACAAGCGCGTCTTGTAGCCGGAACTCGTCTTAAGCGAGTGAGACTTCAACAGGGTCTATCGATTCGGCAATTGTCAGATCTTGCCAATATCAGCAAAACTTCCGTTGTCCAAGTCGAAGCCGGACGAACCTCTCGGCGTAGCACCTATCTTAAAGTCGCAACCGTCCTAGGCTTACATCTCGAAAACCTTGTCCAATCAGGAAGCGCCGATGGTCTTCCGTATGCAGTCCACCTCAAACAAGATGATCGATGGTTCGATTTAGCTCGATTCGATGAAGGCTTACTCCCCGAAGCCGCCCAGACCGACCAAAAAATTAGATCCAACCTAACCGGGGCGACTCCACTAAACATCCTTAGCAGCCGTCTTGAACAAGGAAGAATTAAGCCAACCATTTTAGAGATTTCGTCGCCAAGCGAAAGCAGATCTCATGCCGGAGAAGAGCACGTTTTTGTTTTGGAAGGAACTGCAATTGTCGGCGTAGGCGAACATCGTGTGGAACTTCAGGAAGGCGAAAGTATTACGTTTTGGAGTGCAGAACCGCATTCCTATATGCCGCACCCCGACTCAAAGCTGCCAGTTCGGCTTCTCTCAGTTCGGGTAGATGCCTAGTATAATTCGATCATGTTAGCGACCCTGGCTTTGGCAACCTATTTTGTAGCCCCGAAACCAAATATCGTGCTTGTATTAGTCGACGATATGGGGTGGCGGGATGTAGGATACGCCGGAAGCGACTTATACAAAACTCCCAACATTGATCGACTCTCGGCTCAAGGCGTGCGCTTTACCAGAGCCTACAGCGCGCACCCAGTTTGCTCACCGACTCGCGCCGCAATAATGACCGGAAAGAACCCGGTTCGAGTTGGAATCACCGATTGGATTCCTGGCGACCGTCCAGGCGATCGATTGATGGATACCCCGGAGATCAACAACCAACTCGCCCTATCCGAAGTCACCATTGCAGAAAATTTAAAGCAGCAAGGCTATCGAACCTGGAGTATCGGAAAGTGGCATCTCGGCGGTGACGGATTTCGCCCAACGAATCAAGGGTTTGACGTCAACATTGGCGGTAGCCATATAGGACAACCCGGTTCCTATTTCGCACCCTTCGGAAAGAACGTCAATCCGATGCCTGACGATGTAAAGGACGGCGAATTCCTCACCGATCGATTGACATCGGAAGCGATCAGACTCATGAATGAGCCAAGCGACAAGCCATTCTTTCTGTACTTCCCTGAATATGTAGTCCACACGCCAATCCAAGCAAAGCCAGAAGACATAGAAAAGTTTACGAATCTCAAGACTGAGGCTCAGAAACAAAAGAACGCAAAGTACGCGGCTCTAATCTGGAACCTCGATCAAAATATCGGCAGACTAGTAAAGAATTTGGACGACACCGGCAAACTGGCTAATACAATAATCCTTTTTACGTCGGATAACGGAGGACTAAGCGGTGTGACCAACAATGAACCTCTGAGAGCAGGAAAGGGCCTTGATTATGAAGGCGGTATTCGCGTTCCAGCCTTCGCCTACTGCCCCGCAAAAGTCAAGCCTGGACAAATAATCAACGAGCCCGTCATATCAATGGACTTTACCGCGACAATTCTTGACGCTGCGGGAAGCAAATCAAAGGCAATGGACGGAAGTTCGTTCTTATCCGCACTGACCGGAGGCAAATTTAAACAAAGACGACCTTTCGTTTGGCATTATCCGCACTATCACAGCGCAGGAAATCATCCATCAAGCGCCATGTTGGATGGCAACATCAAAACCGTCCATTACTACGAAGATGACCGAACTGAATTTTATGACTTAGCCCTCGATCCATTTGAAAAGAGAGATCTCGGCCCGCTAAATCCAGGTAAAGCAAACAATCATTGGCGAAAATTAAAGTCCATTCTTGATTCGATGGGTGCAAAATACCCCACCTTAAAAAAGACCAAGACTTAGTATATTTCTGTCTGGTATATTTTCTAAATGGACATCAAAGGCGCTCTCAAAGGGCAGCTTCATGCCTCATTCGCAATGATGCGGTCGGCAATTGAAATTTGCCCAGAAGCAATTTGGAACTCAGGCGAACATCCGCGAACCTTCTGGCGGATGGCTTATCACACCTTGTACTACGGCCACATGTACATGCTGCAGACTCGCGAGGAATTCGAACCGTGGTCCAAATACCGGACCGACTATGAGAACATCTTTGAGGATGCCACTGAAGTCACCCCTCCATCCAAAGATGAAATGCTTGAGTTCGTAGCATTCGTCGATTCATTGGTTGATAACCAGATCGAAACCCTCGATCTAGACAGTCAAGAAAGTGGGTTTTCCTGGTACACAATGCCAAAGCTCGATCATATGTTGGTCAACCTTCGGCACATCCAAGAACATACCGGTCAACTTCGTGACCGACTGTTTGAAGCTGGATTTGACCTTCGTTGGATAGGGAAGGCATGAATTCAACCGCCGAACTAATTCGAGCCAGTCTCCTTTCAACCCGAAAAGAGCTAGCCGAAGTCTTTCCTCACCTAAGCGATGAAATTCTCAACTGGGCACCAGGTGAAGGAATGAGAACCATCAAAGGTCAAATTAATGAAATCATCGGAACCGAAATCCAAATCATGGATCGTTTGCAAGGAAAGCCAAGTCATCCATACTCGAAGATTGAAGAAGATCTGGAATCGTTGAATACCGTTAATGACCTCCTTGAAATGCTCACGAAAGTCCGTGCCGAGACCTTAGAGTTTTTGGACTTGCGGACGGAGGAAGATTTGGCCGCATCAGTCGAAGTTTCAGCTGATACAGCGAGCTACATGGAACTGGAGCACGTCCCGCTCGGCGAAATGATCCGTTACCTAGTTCGGCACGAATCCTATCACTCGGGTCAGCTTGTTTCGTATCTCTGGGCAAAAGGAAACAATCCATACACCTGGGAATCCTAGCAAAGGACCAAGTTCGATTTATTTCGGCTGTGTCAGCCGAATCAAAAACGGCTTATCGCGATCACAAACTAACTTGCCATCCTTCGCTTCCAATTCCGCTGCCTGGACAGCGGAAATCTTTGCCGGCAGCGGCATAAACCCGTCTTTGTCCTGAAACTCCTGCCCATAGGGGTGCGTGAAATAAATGATGAAAGCTCGCTCACCACATACCACCACATCGGCATGTTTCCCGATCGTTCCATCATCGTTTCGCTTGCCCGGCTTTTCAAGAATTTTGCCCTGATACTTCCAAGCGTCTAAGTCAGGTGACTTATAAACATCCAGACCACTATTAGGGTCCTTAATCATCCAATAGGAACCTTTGAAATAGAAAGTCTTTGGACCTTCGCCGTATAGCTTTGAGACCCCGGGATCGTTCACCGGTTTCCAGGTTTTCAAATCCAGACTTTCGGCGACAAATGTCTTTGAACCATGTCCTTCGTCCTTGTACCACATCCGCCAAGACCCGTTCGGCAATTGAACAAGAGGATCAATACAATAATCAGATTCCAAAGGGACTCTACGCTCAAACTTCCAAGCACTCAAATCCTTCGATGAATAGTGAAAGATATATCGATGCCCTCCCCAATCCTTATGGGTATCAGCTTCACCGGGAACATAACTTACCAACATGTGATAGAGTCCTCGGTTATCACGAATGATGTCAGGCGCC
>JANPAV010000339.1:0-6477 GCA_031430115.1 Armatimonadota bacterium
TCTAGAAATTTCGACGTTCTGTTCGTCATCGGCTGGTGGTCAGCACATGCAGAAGAACGAAACCGCAATTCGAATCATTCATAAGCCATCTGGACTTGTCAGTACTTGCCAAGATGAACGAAGCCAAGCGCAAAACAAGATTAGGGCGATGGAAGTCCTTCGAGCGAACCTGTTGCAAATGAAGATCGCGGAGGCCCAGGCCGAGAGGTCAGGCATGAGGAAAGGTCAAATTGGTACGGGTGACCGATCTGAGAAGATTCGGACCTACAACTTCCCCGAAAGCCGGATCACGGACCATCGAATTAAGCTCACCATTCACAACCTCAGTGCCTTTATCGATGGTGATCTTCAGCAAATGCTTGATGGGTTGATCCAAGATGACCAAGCTCGACGCTTGGCTGAAGACGAAGAGGCGGCGTAAGGGAGCTTTCAGCTTTCAGCGAAGAAGCAACGAAGTTAAAAATCGATCAAAACTGGTTGCTATGGGTCAGGATGTCCGTTCTTTGTATATCTACGGAAGTAAAATAGCCCTTGCATGAGCCTTCCAATCTCGCTCCAACTCTATTCGCTTCGTGATGACGCGCCCAAGGATTTCCCTGGAATCCTAAAGCAAGTTGCCGACATAGGTTTCGATGCTGTCGAGTTTGCCGGCTATCACGGACACACCGCCGCTGATCTCCGAGCGATTTTGGACGATTTGGGACTCAAGTGTAGCGGTACCCATACGGCAATCAACTTGCTGGATGACGACCAATACGAGTCGACGATTCGAACTCACGCCGCTCTTGGAACCAAGAACATCATTATTCCTTGGCTTCCATTAGAACTTCATTCAACCGCCGAAGCAACCTTGGTGACCTCTGAGCGGCTGACGAAGCTGACTCAGAAAGTAGAAGCTGACGGGTTTAGACTTGGTTTTCATGCCCATGATGCCGACATGCGCCCACTCGATGATGGTCGATCAACTTGGTACATTCTCGGCGAGAATACGCCAGAATCCTTCATCCTGCAGTTTGACACCGCAAACGCCATGCACGGGGGAACTGATCCGGTTCAACCGCTCCTTGATTTCCCTGGACGCGGAACGACGATTCACTTCAAGGAATATCCGTTTAACGGAGAGGCGATTGGCGAAGGCAATATTCCTTTTGCTGAGTGCATCAAGGCTCTTGGCGTTGCTGGAGCTGAATGGATCGTTATTGAGCAAGAGCAATATGGTGATCGAACTCCGATCGAATCATGCCGAGTCTCATTCGAGAATCTGAAAAAGCTGCTCTAAACAGCTCAAGCCTTCAACGTTCTAACTGAAAGCTGAAGGCTGAAAGCTATTATGGTTTCGCGATCGCCCTCGCCCTTGACCTTAATTCGGCAACATGTGATCCATCTTGTCGCGTTTAGTGGCAAGATACTTTTCCCGATGCTCGTCGGGTTCGGCAATGATCGGGACATACTCTACGATCTCTAGACCATAGCCTTGAAGTCCCGCCCTTTTCGCCGGATTGTTGGTCATCAACCGGATTTTGCGAATTCCGAGGTCGGCTAAGAGCTGCGCTCCGAGAGAATAGTCTCGGGAGTCGGCTTTGAAACCGAGGGCGACGTTTGCCTCGACGGTATCCATGCCTTGGTCTTGTAGTTCGTACGCCTTGAGCTTGTTAATCAGCCCGATTCCCCGTCCTTCTTGCTGGATATAGACGACAACACCGCAACCAGCTGCTTCGATACTCGCAAGTGCCATTTCGAGTTGGTCACCGCAATCACATCGGAGTGAACCGAGGAGGTCGCCGGTTAGACATGATGAGTGCATTCGCACAAGCACAGGTTCCTCTGTGCACACATTGCCTTTGACAATAGCAACGTAAGGATCTCGTTCGACGGTCGGCTCGTAGGCGTAGAGGGTGAAATGTCCGTATTTGGTTGGAAAATCGATTGGCCCAGCTTTCCGTTGGATTAACCGTTCGTTGTGACGGCGATAAGCAATGAGATCAGCAATCGTGACGATTTTGAGATCATGTTCTTGCGCGAACGGACCAAGACCGTCAAGGCGCATCATGGAGCCGTCTTCGTTCAGGATTTCGCATCCTACGCCAACAGGCTTAAAGCCAGCGAGTACGCAAAGGTCAGTTATTGCCTCCGTATGCCCCGCACGACGAAGAACTCCTCCGTCAACGGCTCTCAAGGGGATAATGTGCCCAGGACGGCCTAAATCGGATGGCTTAGCATCGTCGTTGACAAAGACTTGCACGGTCAGGGCGCGATCAAAGGCACTGACGCCGGTCGTTGCTCCTGGAATGGCATCTACGGTCTCGGCCATCGCGGTGCCATGACGGGCAGTGTTCTGTTTCGTCATCATCGGAATCTGAAGTTCCTCGAGTCGCTGGGAAGTTGTTGGGATAAAAGGAACCCCACGACCGTACTTGATCATGAAGTTCATGATTTCGGGAGTGCAAGTTTCACCGGCACACACGAGATCGCCTTCGTTTTCTCGATCGGGGTCATCGATAACCACGATCATCTTCCCCTTTCGGAGCTCTTCTAGGGCTTCGGGAATGGTTGCGAACATCACAGAGTCGAATTTCATAGTGGTTTAGCGGCTTTCAGAACTTTGTCGACTGCCTTTTTGAGGTCTTCTTCGTCGAGCGCCTTGTTTCCATCCTTGGTTAGAACTCGCACAATTGGGTTAATGCGTGTGAAACCGCCGGTGGCTGAATCTAGAGTTGAGGCGATATCGAGCATTTGTAGGCCGTTTTCTACGACTTGATCAAGGCTCCGATTTTCAAAGCTGCCTTCCGTCCGGCGAAGAAACTCGAAGACGCCTCGAATTCGTTCTGAACCAGAACCGGCGCACGCGTATTCGCCATTTTCGAATCGAGCTCCCGCTCCATCAAAAAAATAGACGCCAAATTTTTCGTTGGTCTTGTCGTAGGCGGCAACAATGGGAATAAATACGCCGATACCATTCATGGCCATTTCGACGTTTCCAGCCAGGGCACGCGAAATTTCTGAGAGTTTGCCTTCCAATGTAAGTTCCTGAAGGACAGCTCGTCGATAGTATTTATAGGAGTGCTTCAAGTACCGACAAATCTCAATAGATCGCGCAAAGGAACCAGAAATTGCAACCACAGTCAAATCATCGAGCGGCATTATTTTTTCTGCCTGTTCAAACATGATCAAGTTGCCAATGGTTGCTCGGCGGTCGGCAAAAATAACGACGCCTTCCTTGAAGCGCAAGGCTAAAACCGTAGTCCCGTGGGTTTCGACGTCGTGCTGGACCTTGCCCGAAATGAGACTTCCTGCAACCAATTCGCTAAAAGGTTTAGCTAGGGGAGTCATCATTGTCCCGACCGCTGACGGTACTTTTTCGCCTGATCAGGATCGACCTTCTTTAAACGACGCAAGAGTTCATTCCCGCCTTCGGGTTTCGTTACATCGGGAGATTTTGGTCCAGAGTCGTCTCCGGTCTTTCGATCAGGGACGGGACTTTTTTGTCGCTGTGGCTGTTCAAATTGAAGCATTGATTTCCTTAAGAGTATTAATAAATGTTTCTACGTCTGGGATGTCGGCAATTGAATCAGGATACGCGACATCGGGCTGTAATTCGACAAATTCTTGACCTAAAGTCAGTCCGCGCCAACCAACATTAGTGAGATTGGTCCCAAATCTTTGAATAGCGATTCCGCGCACGAAGGCCCGTGATCGAGGAACATCTTCAGGAGGGAAGTTTACTTTCGCGACCTCTCCCATATCCAATAGTGCCGGGAATAGCCCGCTTTCTGGGTCAATATTGCTGTATTCAAGATCGTAAGCCTGGAGAACAGGATCTCGCCAGGTTAGAGACTCCTCTTCGCGAATTTGGTTGAGCAAGTGGAACTTTGTCGCCCAGTCGACGTTGGTCCGGAAGGAATCCCAGTCCGATTGGAGGTCCTGCAAAAGTCTCCGGGAAGTTTCGATTACCCATTGGGCTTCGTTGTTGAGTTGAAGGACCGATTCTGCAGCGGCAAAGTACGACTCGAAGACTTGGTAAGCCGTCGTCCAATTACCCTTTGTGAGTTCGATTCGAAATTCAAACGAAAGGTCACGGCTCAGTGACTTGAAAGTCTGAACGGGATTTGCAAAGTTCCATATTGGAGCCTCACCTGCATCTAGCAACCATAAAGCCAATTTTACTAAGCCAACTTTCAGGGCCGTACAAGTAGGATTCATATTTGCGTCCCCAGAGATGACGTGTAATCGAATCCATTTAGCTGGGTCTGCGTGTGGCTCGTCTCGAGTATTGAAAATCGGTCGTCGCCAAAGAGTTTCCGCGTTCGCCGTTTCAACAAAAAAATCAGCCCGCTGGCTGAGCTGAAAATCACACCAATCTCCTTCTTCACTACCAACCTTCCCGGCGCCAGTCAATATCTGGCGGACAACCAGCATTGGCATTACGGCGGCGCAAATGGATTCGAATGTGTGGCGACGAGGAACGGAGTAGCTTTCGTGCGTGCCATACGATGCGCCATGGTAGTCGGTATTATTTTTGTAGAGAGTTGCCTCGAGGCCAGAGAATTGTCCTGCTTGCCTAACGATGCTCTCACCCAACTGGTCATATTGCGCCAATTCAAAAATGGAAAAGGATTCTGGAGTTGCGTATTCAGGGTGGCCGTGGTCATTGTAGAACCTTGCGCCGTTGGGCAATACACGGTCTGCTCGAATCTCGATTGAACTGCGATGTTGTCGCCCAACATCGAACTTGGCATCATTGGGGTCAATGGCTAAGTTCTTGAGTTCAAATCCGCGGAGATCATTTCGGGGGTTTTCAAATCGATAATCCCAACCCACAAAAAGACCCTCGTTGGAGAAACTCTCAACGAGGGTCTGACTGTATTCGATTTGTTCTTCTGCGCCTTTACCTTGTACTAGAATCCCGTATTCACAGTCAATTCCCGCAAGGATCGGGCGCATTAATCACATTACCGGCGAACGACGACAATCTTTCCTGTTGTAGCGAAACCTGATGGTGCGCCTGGCAATGAGAACTCAGCGAATCTCATTTGCTGTGGAGAGAGAGTTGTAGCTCCGGTTGAGGTGTACATCGTTCCAATAGTTCCTGCGATTTCACCAACGCGGTTTGTTTGCGCATCAGGATCTGTTAGGTTTGTTAATGGGTAGACGAATACTTGTTTTGTTGCCAAATCAAGGTAGCCCCACATCATATTGGTGATCGTGGCAATCTTAGCCCCATTTCCACCAGTGGAAATGGTTTCGGAGAACATCATTACTTGCTGTCTTTCGTCATCCAAGCTAGTTGGAATCGAGATTGCTTCAAATGCGTGAGCATTCTTCAAGTAACCAAGATCTTCAATTGCCCCAGTCAAACTGTTAACTTGCTGATTGAAGTGATACTTCCACATTCCTTGGAAGGAGGTGATTTTTCTTGCCAATATTGGGTCGGTTGTTGTTACGTCAGAAGGATCAATTCCTAAAGTTGAATAAGTACCTGGAGCATTAATCGGATTACCGAATGTGCTGTGGCGACCTACTACGGAAGCACCTTGACCTTCTTGAAGGATGAGCTCAAAAGGTGCACCACCTTGAGTATTCAAGCTTGCTGTGCTTCCCGAACCAAGGGCAAAACCATCGCCAGAGAAGAAAATTCGGGTAGCGGTTCCATTGGCGTTGCTCAGAGAAGGCAAGTCCCCTGGGCTCATTGCTGAAACGTCGAAACAAATGTAGTCGCTGAGGAAGCTTCGAACTGCGACGGTATCGCCTTCGATTCGATTGATCGTGTTGAACCAATCTACATCAAACTTTGCTTGAGTAACGTCTGTGCCGCCAACATTGACAATTTCGGTTACGAATGTGTCTGGATCAAGATACAGAGGCACAATCGTACGGCGACCTTTGAAAACTCTTAGAGCTGCCGGCAAGTCATTTGGAATGTTATTGATCGAACTAAATGACTGCGTATTACCGCTTTCAGTAATCGTTAAATTCTTGACGTTGAACTGAAGTGTGTTAAATAGTCGGCTCTGTTGACCAGCAAGTCCTGTGTTTGTCGCAAGTAGCTGAGACTGATAGGAAGTCAGTGTTAAGGTTCTTTCCGAAAGCCCGGAAGATTCTGTGCCAAAAATGTCCTGAACAATCAGGCGTCGAGCCACAGCAACTTTGGTGTCTCCGGCTCTACCTGCGCCGGTTAAAAATCCATATTCAAGCAATGCAGGTGTATCTGATAGATTCACCGTAGCTACATCGCTAAATAGTCCACCAGTCGTAGCGGTGGTGGAAGTCGTTGACGTTGTCCCACCTCCGCCGACAGTGTTTCCAGCACAACCAAAGAGGACGCCGCCCAGCGCTAACACTGCGAGGCTCCACTTAATATTCTTCCAATTATATTGACGACGCATAATCATCCCTTTCGTGGTAGAGAGTGATGGCAGTATATCAAGAAAAGTCTCAGAATATGCAAATTTTCTTGGTTTTTCCTGAAAGCGGTACACT
>JANPAV010000340.1:0-9725 GCA_031430115.1 Armatimonadota bacterium
TCACGCAACAGCAAGTGGCAGACCGGCTTCAGATTACGGCCTCGATGCTCAGCAAGTGGGAGCGCGCAGAAAGAAAAATCGACCTGAGAGAACTTGGTCTGTATCTAGATGCTTGCAATGTGGACCTTGTCGAATTCATCCAGTCATGGCAGCAAGCTATTGTGGATGGCAATGTTGTTGGGATAGAAGTCAAATTGAAGAAGGGACGACCAGTGCCAAATCGAAAGGATTGAACAACGCTTGAATCTGAAACCTACTTGTTCCATTTCGGTTTGAGACTTTGAATTATCAGCGACTCCAATCGGGCAATTTCCTCGTTGTCAGTCATTGGACAAACATAAAATGTGATTTCATCCTTGTTCGCAGTTATCAGGTGATTGAGTCGGCAATTGGTTCTTTGTCCGTCAAGGTAACAGTTCTTAGGATGAATATTTCCATAGCCTTGGTTAATCCGCTTGTCGAAAGAGTCGAGGCATCGTCCAACATAAACCAATTCCTCATTCAGCCGATAGCAATAGAGGCCACGAAGAGCCTTGATTGACAAGTTACCAAGTACAAATCGGCCGAAGCTCAAGTCTCCGTCTGGATTCAGAAATCGCCTATATAAATCGTCACCTTGCTGTTGAAGGCTTAACAGGAATTCTCCGAGTGGCTGGTCGAAGTGTGGTTCATAGTGGGCACATTGGGACCTAAACTTTGAATACTTCGGATGTTCCAGCGTCGCTCTCAAAGTCTTATTGTTCTTGAGAGACCAGGGTGGGGCACCAACTTGAGAATCCAGGAATTTAAGTTCGACCGCTTGGAAAGTCAGGGCACTGCCGCGCACTTCAAGGTTGAGGAATCCAGGACTAGCCATATAAATTCTTAATTGTCCACTGGCTCAATTACTCACCAACCTGTCGTTTAACACTGGCTTCCATCAGTGCCATGTAGTCTGAGATATCGGCTTTCCCGGGTTCGAGTCGAAACCCACCATGTTTCCAACCACTCTCATATTTGTACTTGCCAGCATTAACCGGAGCAAGGGCTTCGCAGTCTGACGGTGTCAACTTAAAGAAGATTGCATGCTCTTTAGAATTTGCCCACATGATGCCAAATGCAACTGATGTTCCTACTTTGAACGAAACATGCTCTTTATTCAATTTCACCTCAATTGGCCAGCCAGCGTGACCAACAACTTCAGCAACCTTTTCTATTGCTCCAAAATATTTCACAACTGCAGCTGAGTCGTAACCTGACGTTTCGTACCAAGCCTGGTCGTAGCTTCCCGCAGCGGTTGTTGGTTTTTGCTTCAAAGGTGAAGGAGCTTCAAGTCGATGAACAGAAACAATCATTTTTCCTTCGAGTTGGTATCTGTTGACTTCGAGTAGGTCGACAGGGAATGTAACCTTTCTCATATGGTGAACGGTACTTGGCAAAACGGATGGCGCGATAACAACAATTCTTACGGTGTAGGTATCAAAGTTTGGGCTGAGTCCTTCTGGCCTGTCTTTCTTCTCAAGCCACATTTTCGCAATTGAATCTGGGTTGTTCTCCGCCCAAATCGCATAGGCAAGAACTTGAGGCAGGATGCTTTCATCTACAGTTACATTCTTGATTTCAATGATGCACACAGTTCCTTCCCGGTCGATACCAACGATGTCCGGGATGCCTGGCTTAGCGCCTCCACGAACCTGACGCCAAAGAGGAAAGATGTCACCAAGGATTTCACTATTTTCGTAAACCAGCATTTCCAAATCCTCTTCTTTGAGGAAGGGGACATGCTTGCACTGGTCGAGTCCCTTGTCGCCATCTTTCAAAAATAACTTCATAACTTTCGCTCAGAATATCCCAGCGTGATTTCTCTTGCGAGCCGACACACTATTTGGTCACCGTATCGATGATTGAGGTAACCGAGTGTTTCGCCATTTCCAACTTCGCCAATCTCGGTCGTGCCGTTGGCTTTACAGAGACAACGTACAGTATGTAAATCACCATTTGGCTCGACAAGTTCAAGCACGGCTTGGATTCCATCGTTCGATGGTACGTGCCGAACTAAGTTTCCTTTCAATCCAATCATTTGTGCATTTTACAGATTATCCGAAGAATATACAGCCGCTTTCTATTAATCATTTGTGGTCTTGCTCAGCAAACTGGTTACAACAATTTGGACAGGATTGAGACTGGAGCTACGGTCGCGGGCCCACCGGAGCCACATATCAACGCTTTCGACTTCAGAGGGATTTATTCCACGACCTTGAATTACTCTCTCAACTTCATAAGCTAGCTGAGCAACTTGCTTTGACAAATCAAACTGTCCAGCAAGCTTTTCGAGTTCCCTCAGACGCTTTTCTTCAGCCTCTCGTTCCCGTTGCTTAATCCAAGCGAGCCTGCTGTTCTCAGCATTGATTCTTTCTCGTTCTCGGCGTTGTTCCCGAGCGTCGGCAAGCTCAACGAGGTAGGCAACGATACCGTCAGCCACTTGTTTGATGCATGCATCCAGCGGGACGGTCGGCTTGTCAATCCATTCTCGTCCATAACCGTAGTCAGACTTCACTTGTATTTTAAGTCTTCCAGAGCATCTGTATATTTTGGAGGGGGTTCGGTCCAAGATTCGAAACTCCAATTTTGGGTTATACGCTGGGTTTGGAAATTCGCGGATTGCTTCTCGAATTTGAACTAGGATATCCACATCCTTGAATTGCAGATGGAGACCGCCTTGGTAGCCGTCTCTGAGTTCCATTCGAATTCCGGGCCTTTCTAACCATTTAAGTAGATGGTCAATCAACCACAATGCTCGTGGTAACGTTTCGACGCTCACACCAAGGTGGATATTGGACCCGTATATATGGATGATTCCTTTCTCATCTGGTTTTGCACCGCGAGTCGCTTGCTTTGTCGTTGCAACAAATGAATGCGGACGCAGCAACTTGTAGTCGGCACCTTCAACGTCAAAGTAGACCATGGAGTCTGGGTTCTTGCGGCGTCTTACCGCAGCAGGAATTGAGTCAGGCAACTTGGTCCTGTGAGGCCGGATGCCTGCCTCAATCTTGGCCCAATATCCTCGGCTCGGAGTTGGAACTCCAAGTCGCTTGCATCGTTTTTTAACTGCAACATCCGAAACTCCGAATTCAGGTGCGAGGACGACTATCGGCTTCTGCCACACCATGTCGTAGAGTTGCTCACGAGTCAAAGAGTGTAAATCCATGACCAAATCTTATTGCGATTTAGCTTGAAAATGCAGGTGTGATTTCCACACTCCTCCGTTACCATTCTTCTTCGATTTCGGGGTCCGCCATTGAGAACCGACCTTTCATGTGCTCTTGAATCTCTCCCTTTCCTATCCATGTGTATGCCTTCCGGATTGTTTCAACTGAAGTGTGTCGAGTCATGAAAATAATGGTTGCTTCTGGAACATTGGCAAGAACCAGTTCCGTTACCATTCCATGCTTGAGATGGTATGGCTTGTATCTTGAATCAAGTTCGGCTTCTGCTCGAATCCTTTGCCACAATTCGATGTAGACATCCCTCGGCATGAAGTCTTTCGAGGTTGTTCGTCCTGCTGAGCCAACAACGAAATCACCTTTGCCGCCATATTTTGTGATGAGTTCAAACGCTTGGTCTTCTATGTTGACCCAGTCCAAGGCAGCCTCAGTTTTGGCCTCACCTTCAACAAGATGTTCTCCGCCTGATGGGCGCAAAGTTGCGGAAACAGAGATTCTCTTCGTATTCAAGTCAACATCGGTCCATCGAACTGCTCTCGCTTCGGCTGGCCGGAAGCCGTGCCGAACAAGTGTCATGAACGGGATATATTCGACAAGTCCCATGCTTTCCGCCGCCGCGCAGAGCTTGCGAAACTCCGGAAGCATCAGCGGGTCCCAATCCCGAGAAGCCTGGACCACCTTTCGGAACATCGGACAGTCCAAGATTTCATTGAACTGATTGTTGAGCGACTTCCATGGTTGATTCCTTCGAGCGAACTTGACGACGGCCTTGATGAAGTTGACTATATTCTTCGCGCCCTTTGGAGTTGTCTTTTTAAGAACCACCGAGCGTGAAGATGGCATTTTGCCAGTTTCAACCCAATCCAACATCCAACTATCATCGTCGACATTGAGCCTGTCGCTGCAATCAACTTCATCTGCAAGGCGTCGCTGAAACCCAACAAATGTTTCCTCGTCCAGCTCCTGCAACGGAAGCAATCCGATGTCATGTGCAATCCGATTTAACCAGTTTGAGCGGTATCCGCGCTTTGTCTCATTTCCAGCCCGAACTCCTTGGCTGTTCAAATACTTGAATATCGCGAAGTTTAACGATTGCTCCCTGCGAAGTCGGTCTGCATCTGCCGAAGCATCTAAGCTGCTCTGCTTCTCTTCGTGGCGAGCAAGGTCAATCTCGAATCTATGCTCTTGAGCAAAGTCCATGGCGCAACAGGTTGTCCATTCAGCCGCCGCTGCCGCAAGCCTGCTTTCCAATGCTTTGATGCCAGCCCGGCTGGCAGACATTGTCTTGGCATCAAAACCATCGTCCTTAACCGATGCATTGACAACTGCCTTTTTTCCTTTGTAATCAACATGACGTGTTCCTTTCAGCCGGTATCCAGCTACGATTTTGTTGCCGTTATCATCGAGTACAAAGCCGTTTTTGTCACGTTGGTAATCCGGCACTGCGAACTGAGTTCCATCGCCTTTTAGTCGCCTCTTTGCCTTCATGTGAACAATCCAAAATCAACAATAGACGTAAACATAGACTGCAACATAGACTGCTACATGGTACCAATTGCCATTCATTGAGTCAATGCAATTCAAAATTTAGGTTCAAATGTGCTTCGCGGTCTTCAAAACCGTAGTGGCGTCTTTGGGCGTCGGGTGGGTTCGATTCCTACACATTCCCGCCAAAGTTGTACATAAGGTGTCATAAATTGGTCTCAAAAATAACGAGAATAGACTGCAACACAAGATTCGCGGAATCCAATGATTTGCACAGAACTCTCGCCGACAGGTCAAATGTGACTCCCTTGTTTGGAGTCCCTTGGAGGGGAAAATCAGTCCCTCTTGTTCCGCGATCCTGACGGTAGCCTGGTCAATTGCTTCACGCCAGTAACTGAAGAGGCCTAAAAGAAATTCTCCGCTTAGCTACGACCTCTCCCAGACACAAATGAAACAAGTCCTGCCACTTCTTTTGCTAGTCATTTCCCTAACCGGAGTTGCCAATGCTCAGACTCCTTTGGAGAAAGGCTTTGCCAAGCCTCCAGCGTCAGCTAAGCCATCGGTGTACTGGTGGTGGCTCTTTAACCGAGTTGATAAGGCAGGCATTACGCGCGACCTAGAGCAATTCAAAGCAAAAGGAATTGGGCAGGTTAACCTAATCTGTACGGGCGGATACGCCGGAGACCGGGCAATGCTTGGCGTCAAGTTTCTTGGCCAAGAATGGCGAGAACTGTTCCGCCACGCAGTCAAAGAAGTAAAGCGACTCAACCTGGAAATGGGATTTAACATGGCCGGCGGTTGGAGTTTGATGGGTCCATGGGTTACGCAGGACAACGCCATGAAAAAGGTCACCCAATCAGAGTTGAAGCTCAAAGGGCCGATGAAATTCTCGGGCAATTTGCCTGAACCCGAGACTGTCGACGGCTACTACCGAGATATTCGCGTCCAGGCTTTTCGCACTCAAGACAAATCCACACCAATTGACACCAAAGACATAGTCGACATTTCGGATCGCTGGCGCGCCGACCGCAATTTCCAGTGGGATGTTCCCGCCGGAGACTGGACAATCCTGCGGACTGGTTACACTCTCACGGGTAGTAAGTGGTACTCATACCCCGCCGGGGATACCTTTCTCGGTGGAGAGGGCTACCAGGTCGATTACATGAATCCGATCTCGATTGACAACTATTTCAATTATCTCGGCAAGATAGTGCTTGGCGAAGCCAAAAAGGCCGGGGGGCGCTTAAAGTACTTGTGGACCGATAGCTGGGAGGCCGGGAAACTCACGTGGACTCAAGAGTTCCAGGCAGAGTTTCGCAAATATCGAGGTTACGATCTGACGCCATATTTGCCGGTACTAAATGGGCTGACGGTGGGAAGTACCGAGGCCTCATCACGATTCAAAGCAGACTTTGATCGGACGATTGCCGACTGTCTTGCCGAGAACTACTACGGTCAATTTGCCAAGCTTTGTCACGACAATGGCGTCGGGATGCGGAGCGAAGCCGCTGGCCCCGGCGACAATCCTCCGATGGATGCGCTAAGGAACCTCGGGCGCTGCGATGTCCCTGCAGGCGAGTTCTGGGTGAATGGACACTTTGGCGCTTCTGGAGGTTGGAACTCGAACCCAGGCTTGCGCTCGAATCTCAAGGAAGTCAGCTCTGCGGGGCACATTTATGGCAAGGGCATCGTCCAAGCAGAGGCCTTCACCCAGCAGGAAGCTGACCGGACTCATTGGTCTCTTGGGCCAGCCGATCTGAAGCCATATGGCGACAATGCATACTGCGAAGGCATCAATTATTTCATGCTTCACCAGGCGACTTGTCAACTGTCGACTGATGGGAAGCCAGGGTATGAGTTCTGTGCTGGCCAACACTGGAATCCAAGCATTACATGGTGGGACCAGTCGGCTGCTGTTTTTGGCTATTTTGGGCGTTGCCAATACATGCTTCAACAGGGCTTATTCGTCGGTGACGTGTGTTACTACTTGGGCGAAACCACCCCGATTGTAGCGCCATACAAGCAATACGATCTGGCAGGATATGATGGAGACTACTGCAACCCAGATGTGCTCTTAACAAGGATGTCCGTGAAAAACGGTCGAGTCATGTTGCCGGACGGCATGAGCTACCGAATCTTGGTCTTGCAGAACTGCACCTCAACTTCACAGGAAGTCTGCAACGTCATCGGTGGAAGCATCGGGCAAAGGATTTTGGCCACTCCATCAACCGCAATGTCATTGAATGTGCTGAAGAAGATCCAGCAACTCGTGCGAGACGGGGCGACCGTCGTCGGGGCAAAACCCGAAAAGGCGGTGGGTCTTGCCGACTATCCAAATGCTGACAAAGAAGTTCAAGCCCTCGCTGCGGAAATTTGGGGCGATTGTGACGGCAAAACGCGCACGGAACATGTCTACGGTAAAGGCCGCGTTATCTGGGGCAAGCCACTCAAGGATATCCTTAGGGACGATGCGGTCAAGCCCGACTTCACTTACGCCCAGCAGGCGGCGGAAACAACTGCTTCATGGATATGGCACGCCGCCGATGGCTCCAACCCTCCAGTCTGCGAGAGAATATTCCAGCGAGAAATCAATATTCGCTCGATAGATAAGATTGAATCTGCGCTTATCAATGTGACTGCCGACAACCAGTTTGAGTTACGTGTCAATGGCGTAGAGGTCTGCCGCGGCGTAGAATGGAGCAAATTAGTTTCAGCCGATCTTAAGAAGTACTTGGTTCAAGGCAAAAACATACTCTCCGTTCGGGTCAAAAACACCGACATCGGCCCAGCTGGGTTACTCGTCATTGGGAAGGTCGATCTTGGAAATGGTGACTTAATCTCACTTGATACTCTGTCCGGCGACTGGGAGTCTTCAGCAGACGAAAAGAACTGGGCGCCAGTGAAAATTGTGGTCGGGTACGGCAACGGTCCTTGGGGCAATGTCGGGAATCTCAAGGTCCGGCAATTGGACTACATCCATCGGGTGACCGGAGACGCCGACATCTACTTTGTTTCGAACCGGAAGAACTACTCACAGAGTCAGGACTGCACCTTCCGGGTAATCGGTAAGCAACCAGAAATTTGGGATCCGAACACCGGTTCCATGCGAGACGCCTCTGCATTCAAGCAAAGCGACGGGCGCACAACATTGCCTCTCGACTTTGCAGCATTCGAGTCCTACTTTGTGGTTTTCCGAAAGCCAATCTCGGCCGGAGTCTCTGGGAAATCGACTCGCAACTTTGCCGAACTCTCTGCGATTCAGGACATTTCGCATTCATGGAACGTCAGTTTTGGCACCCACCTGGGAGGCCCCGTCTCGGCTGAGTTTGCTGACCTAGTGAGTTGGACAAGTCGTCCAGAGGAAGGGATCAAGTACTACTCAGGCAAGGCGACTTACAGAAAAACGTTCAATCTTGACCGCGAACAAATTTCGGGCGGGCGCGTATACCTTGATCTAGGCAAAGTGCAACACGTTGCTGAGGTTCGACTAAACGGCAAGAACCTAGGGACACTCTGGACAGCGCCGTGGCATGTGGACATCACTAACGTAATGAGAGCTTCAGGCAATACACTGGAGATCGATGTTATCAATCTTTGGGTGAACCGAGTTGTCGGCGATTTGAACTTGCCTAAGGAAAAACGGATTGCGGTGACTCATGACCTGTTCAGATTCGACATGGTACGGCCAATCACTCCGCTAATTGACTCTGGTCTCATGGGACCAGTGACTATTCAGCGTGAAATCCGCTGAGATCATCATCCTATCGTTTCGGGTCCAACTCAAATTATTGGCAGGCCAATCTGCATTAACGCGGCGAGAAGGTGTACACGCCCGCCCGATGACTAGCCCGTCACTCGACGTCTTGCCTATCCCACCAAACGTTCTGAATTTCCAAAAATTTGCTCTAGCTGCGTGATGCAATCATCCGCCCGAACGTCCCAATAGTTGTATCAAAAGGATTGATGCGAGTTTCTATTGACTTAGGTTCCGAATCTTGTCGGAAGCCGACAAAGCGCCCAGGCATTTCCTAAGTCGCTCAAGGAAGGAGAAAACTATATGGACTTCACCACGGTCTTTAACCGGGGAAATAAGCTTACGGTCGCAATATGCGTCATTATTGTCCTGACTGGCTTAGCAACAAATCTCATTCTGGGTCGACTCTCTGCCGCCAGCGATAATATACGAATTGAGCAATTGCGACTGGCTGAATTCAAGGCACAGCTCAATACCATTCCTGGCCTTATCGAGTCAGTCAAGACCACACTGGATCGCAGACCTTCCCTCATGAAACTCAACCAAGAGTTGATGGCGCTTCAAGCCACTTCTCTGAGCCAACGAGTCAACATTTCCCAGGATACAGTCGATACTTTTGTTCAGTCTGCACGAACTGAAATGAAGCTAATTGATTCCAATCAATCGGACGCCGCGATCCAATCTCGAAAAAACATAACGGATGCCGCATTCGTCGCCCTGTCCTCAAGTATTCAGGAGAAGTATGAGCAGTTTGGGGGCGAGGCAAGTCGATTTCGGCAAAAGGGACAATTTCTCAAAAACATGACCTTCGGCGTTGCCGGGATTTTGATTTTAGTAACCATTATAGGTTTTCACCGATTCAGTGTCGCGGATACCCAAAAGGAGATTGCACGTCACGCACAGGAGCTCAATGGTTTGCGCTTTGCGGCTGTTGTCCAAAACAGCAATGATGTCATTTTGCTAACATCCCGAAAGGGACTTGTTACTCTCATCAATGATGCATGCCAGCCTGCCTGGGGTCTATCACCTAAAAACTGCGTTGGACGGCACTTCTTAAAACTCTTTCATTCGAGTGACTCCGACGACATTCTGAAAGCAATTGACCAATCGCTCGCAAAGCCAAATGTGGACATCGAAACGTCGATCAGAGTGGAGGCCAGTCCCGGTGTTCATCACCATTACCAAGTCCATATCCGGAACCTTCTTAACAATGTTCATATTGGCGGATTGCTTCTAACTTTTCACGATATCACGGAGCAAGCTGCGGTGAAAGAGGCACTAAC
>JANPAV010000341.1:0-7331 GCA_031430115.1 Armatimonadota bacterium
TTCCAAGCACTCAAATCCTTCGATGAATAGTGAAAGATATATCGATGCCCTCCCCAATCCTTATGGGTATCAGCTTCACCGGGAACATAACTTACCAACATGTGATAGAGTCCTCGGTTATCACGAATGATGTCAGGCGCCCAAAATGAGTAGCCCTTATCGGGGTGACTAAGCGGCAAAGTACCTTTATAAACCCAGGTCACGCCGCCGTCTTTAGATTCAGCGACACCAACCTCAGTTCCGTGGCACCAAGCAACTCCCTGTTCCTCAACTTTAGCTCGTCGCTGAGTGTAGAGCATCCACCAGGCCTTGGCAAATGGGTTCCAAACTAAAACCGGGTCGGCTGCTCCATCAAAAATTGGATCTCGGTACAACGGAGCCGGAGTTTGTTTTGTCAAGGCAAGACCATTTTTAAGCTGAGGAACAACCAAATTTGGCAAAAGATTCATGACGACAAGTCCTAGTACTCCTAACATAAGGCAATTGTATTATAGACTTCGCTTGACACTCGCCCGGTTGATCGCTACTATAGAGTTCAGGAGACTCAATGATTCCTATATTTTTCGCAATAACAGTTCGGTGCACAAATCTCGAAGTCGGACCGGGCAAAGCGTTCGCCCGAATCGAAGCGGCGGTTGCAGTTGCGAGGACTGGCGATACGATTCTGGTTTATCCAGATCCATCCGGATATCCCGGCACTGCGGTTCGAATTCAAACTCCTTCGATTACGATTCGGGGAGCCAATAGCCAGCCAGTCACCGTAACTGGCACCGGATTCGATTACTCTGGTGCCGGGTCCGTACCTCGCGCCATTATTCAAATTGACCCTACAGGAACAGGAGCCAAGATTCAGAACCTCAACTTGTCAGATGCCCACAACCAAACGTTTAACGGAGCAGGGATCAGAATCCAAGCCGCAAATGACGTAACGATCAGTGATTGCATCATCCATGGCAACGACATGGGAATCATGTCTAATGGACAAACTGACAATCCAACCGCAGGCTCAAATCAACGCATCGAATACTGCCGAATTGAAGACAATGGCAATCTAAGTGATCCCGGTTTCAACCACAACCTTTACCTTGGTGGAACAAGTGCTTTCCTGAGTCATTGCGAAGTCGCCCGAGCCCTGACTGGGCACAATGTAAAAAGCCGAACGCATTATCTTCAAATGGAGTCTTGCTACATACATGATTCGGCAAATCGTGAACTTGACCTGCCCGAAGCTTGGGATACCGTTCGCCCAAATTCAAATGCAGTCTTGATCGGCAATCGGATCCTCAAAGATCCAAACTGCCTTGGAAACCGAGGAGTCATATTCTTCGGAAAAGAGTCGGGCATCAGAAACGGAAACGTCTATCTCTTTGGCAATACCGTCGTCACGCCATTTTCTTCCCCTGTCATCCTTATCAATTTCCAAATGTCACAAGTGGTTGCAACGAGAAACATCTTTCTCAACTTCCAACAAAATCAGGCAACGTTATTGTCAAGTCCTGATCCTAACCAAATATTCGTTCCATCTCAAAATATGGTGAGTCGAGGTTACGGAAAATTACCCGGAGAAAACACTTGGAGCAAGGATCTTGCCGAATCGTTTGGATTGGTCGTACCTCCATATCTTTATCCAGGTTCTACACCGGGAAAAGAAATATCTGTAAGTTGGCTCGATGGAAATGGTACCAAGCAAATTGGAAAGGCAGCAATAGGTATGAGTTCCGTTGTTGGGCCAAGGTCTGGCTGATTGCTTACTGCGTACGGTTTTTCTTGATCAAGCAAAGATTCCTTCGCACCATACAGAACAACAAGTTTCAAAATGGACAAATCGTGACCATTGATTCATGGATGGTCATGAGATCAACAATTCGGAGTCATTAGGAGTATGGATCGACTTAAATTGATGGTCCATAGATCAGAGAGGATTTCCTTCACCATGAATACAAGGCATTTTAATTGGACGACTTTAGCAGGTTTTGTCATATTTTCGGCAGCGTCTGCTTCACCCACGAAGCCGTTCCAGATAAGTAATCAAGTCCAGAACTCGGTTTCTGGCTCAGCCATTGCCTATCCATGGGCATTCGAAAAGGGTACCGATACCGCTCGGAAGTCGGTTTATAGAACGGTTGCTGAAATTGCTCAAAAGGCAAACTATGCGACAGTTTCTTATGAAGTTGCCCATTCAAACTGGACAGTGGCAGAATACAGAACTCCCACCGTCAAAAGCTTGATCAATACTTCAATCTTGCGAACCTTTGGAGACACTCTTCGTGCGAACGTCGTGATTTACGGTACGACCTCGTGGCACACCAGAAGCATCTGGGTCAACGCAGGTCCGAAAACAATTTCTACCGCCACAGTCAGTGTTTATGTTTTGGACGTGGCAACCGGCAACGTAATCTACAACCGCAAAAATATAACAGGTCGAAGCGATGAGAAGTCGAATGTACTCAGAGTTGCCGGCGCAATTCTCCTTACACCGCTCGTAACTGCAGTCAGTGGAGGGCCAGCGGCGCCCCAAGAGGAGCGAGCGGCTCAGGTTGCTTTGGTCAAAGCATTTGCAGATTGGAACATGCTTCCTCGAACAAAATAAGCAACATTTGTCCAGGAATGGAGTAACTTAAGCTATGGATCGACCTTCAAAAGCCGACATCAAAGCTGCTCTCGAGAAATTAAAGGGCAACACCCCTAACTCGTCAGGCAGTAAAGAACAAACCGTTGGCAAACTCGCACCTAAAAAATCGAGTCAACGGATTCGTAAACAAGGAGTGTAAACCAACATCGGAGATAGAAAACCTAAGAAAACCTCGTCAGGAAGCGGAGACGCTTTTAAGGCGAAGCAAGCCAAAACAACCGCAAATCGACCACCCGAAGCCCCCAAGGGCGATATGGGAAAGAAGAAATAGTCTTCTGCAATAATTGAGCCCATTTCTGGGCTCAATTATTATTTTGCCGATAGATACAATAGGGTGTGATGTCGAACGTCAAGTTTCAATATCTGAGGAAAGCCCTCCCTGCACCGGATCTCCTAGATACCGAATCTGACATTGAGTTGCGGACCCGGTCGGTTCTCAATCTGCTTTTCAGCGAATTCAAACTTCGGATATCCGATAAGACCATTCCGGTCGATCCCGCTAACTGTCCCAATTGTGATCGCACCGTCGGCGAGAGCAAAAGCCCTTACTGCTCCGGAGAATGTCGTGAGATTTCATCCTTCGTGCGCCAATTCCGCCAAGCTTTAGTTACCAATGCAATCCTAGATCCCGAGAAGCAAACCGCTCTCGGCCAAAAGTTATGGTATGTCCTCGGCGGCGGATATCCTCGTCGAGATGTGCTAGTTCCCGAACGGGTAAGGCTCAAAGTCATCGAACGAGAAGGGCGTAAGTGCCAACAATGTGGAGCAAAAGCAACCACAATTGACCATTCGGGCAGCGGCTGAAACCGCCCAATTAATCTGCGTGCCGTGTGCGCGCTTTGCAATAGAACCAAAGACTACAGCGACCAAGCCTTCCGATCAAGCCCGGCATTTCAAAGTCGCTTAGCTGAACTGTCATTTCGCACTCGAAACGATTTCCCTATTCGAGTCTGCGACGATCCCAAAAACTGGGATTGGCGATCGTACGTTAAGGCAAGAAATAGCGTCTAAAGCTTCAATTGATAAACTGCAATATGGTTATCGCGCGTAAAGGCGACGAAAGTGTCTTTGTAGAAACCGAATTGTTGTTTGAAATTCGTAGGCGGCGAAGGAACCCGACCAATGACTTTCCCAGTTTTCCGACAAGGACATAGGTTGCGCTACTTCCTGCGCCGTGCTACTTTCATCTTCCACCGTGCTACGATGCCACCGACTACGCCTAGGGCGAGTGTGCCTGGTTCGGGGCAACGCCGCCCGACGAGGAAGTCATCTGGGGGCAGGTGAGAAACTTTCACGCGTAATCCACCATTAGTAGACCATTAGTAGCAAGAGTACGCACTATACTTGCTGTATCGACTGCCCCGCCCTATGCATGAAAATTGCCCGCATCGGCGCACCGCGAAAGAAAGAGGCTCATTGCTATGACACCCGTAACAACAACAACAAACACCAAGACCGTTTTTCAGAAGACCCCCTTTAGGGTGATGAAGACTCGAACCTTCATCGTACTTGCTACCCTCCTGCTGATCGAGGGCGTGATGATCGGGCAGGTACGACCCGCAGCGGCACAGACCGGCGCGGCAGAGGACTGCACCAAAATTAGTGATGAATCGCAGCGAACAGCCTGTTGGTTAAAAAAAGCAAAGGCGGGAGAGAAGTACCTGCGTAATTCTTGGCTCAACGGGGTAGTTTTGGATAAGGTGGATCTGAATAAGGCGGATATGTCTGGGGCACGTCTAGTTAAGGCGAATCTGACAGAGGCGAATCTGAGTGGGGCGGATCTGCGTGAGGCGCATCTGTTTCAGGCGATGATGTATGGGGTGAATCTGGCTGGAGCGGATCTGAGGAAGACGGATCTGATTGGGACGGATCTGCGTCGGGCGAAACTGCGTGGGGCGAATCTGACTGAGGCGAAACTGACTGTGGCGGATCTGCGTTGGGCGGATCTGGAGAAGGCGAATCTGACTGGGGCGGATCTGTATAAGGCGGATCTGCGTGGGGCGAATCTGACTGGGGCGAATCTGACTGGGGCGAAGCTGACTGGCATCAAGAAAGACAAGGATACCAAGGGCCTCTAACCCCTGTCCTCGTCCACATACTGTGCGGTAGGGACAGCACTTCGCGCTGTCCCTACCCTTTGGTTGCGTTAATTCCTCCACCGTGCGACGATCCCGAAAACTGGAATTGGCGGTGCTATCTGAAAATTCGAAACAAACTCAAAAGTTACCCTTAGCAATGACCCGGCTTCGAATCACTTCTCTGTATACGGTTAACCCAAGAATTGCTCCCAGCGTGTTGAGAAACGAAACATCTAACTTCGCAAAATGGTGGATAGCAACATTCACGAAAACGAACGATAAAAAGAGGCCAATTCCCCACGCTCCAGCCACCCACACATCTCTCTTTACGGCGAACTGACGAGAAGGGAACTTTGCGAAGTCTAGACCGGATGATTGAAACGGCCATTGAACATCTGACAATTCGTATACATAATTCCGAGGAAGGAAATTCAACCACGTCTCTAGTTCCCTTGCTTTTTCGAAAAGGGACGATTGGGTCGTTTCAGTTCGAATCTCAAAGCTAACCGTATTGAGACCTGACTCAGGGTGATTCCAGCGAACGAAGACCCGTGGGACTTCCCAAGGACCAAAGCCAGAAACAGAAATCCAGACGTCGTGAATTGATGACACTGGCAGACAAAAGGTAGGCCCAAATCCGCGGAAGATAACGAATCCTGAATCGTATGAAATGAATCCCCGGTCCCAACTGGTATCGCTTCTAAAAATCCAAAAGTAGTCACAATAAGCAACTCCTACATGCCTTTCCAGTGGCGAAGCATTAAAAGTTTGACGGTCCTTCTTTGATTGCTCAGATTCGAAATAGGCCCCGATGATTCGGTTAGAGGCTGGATAACTCCAAAGTGATAGGATGCCAAAGAAAATTACAATTAGTAAATCTAATAGTCGATGTACAGGTCCGACCAAGTTCATAGTGAAGATCATTCCACCCATTATCAAAATCGGCGGAATAACTGACAAAAACTGAATCCGTTGCGAAATAGCAATTCTTGGAAGCTCTGCAAAAACCTTCATTTGCGCATGAGAGTCAGAAACCTCAAGCCTATGAAGTCTCCCATAATCGCGCTTACTCATTGGTCGTCCGTGTAACTGATTACATTATAAACCACTCCAAACATCAAACATATTTTCAGGCTAAGATGACTGATCATTCGCCAGGAAGATCTAACATTCATACTCAAATCAATAGAGAAGCGCTGCATCTTCACTCAGATGGCCCTTTTGAAAAGTTCATCCGAACTTTTTAGGTGGAGGCCCGGGTAGCGTGATCGAGGTTGACTCAACCGGCCAAATAATTTCATCAATCGCAACCGCTTCGCGAGGCAATCGCCTAACCCAATCCAGCAATTCTTCGACTTCTACAAAGCATTTGCCCCGATTCTGATTCTTCCTAATTTCAAAACTTAATGTATTGGAGCCCGTCGTTGGGTGATTCCAATTGACGAATAACCTTGGCAATTGATTGACTCCCATACCATCAATCGCAATCCAAGCCGTTTGAATTGACGAGGTTGGAAGACAGAAATTTGGACCAAGCCCCCTGAATGTCAAGAATCCGTTTCGAAAACCAAGAAACCCTCGATCCCAGCTCGTTTCGCCTCGATATAACCAGATGCCATTGCAATAAGCAATGCCGACGTGTCGTTCTCCCGATCCGGCTTGGAATTGTTTGGCATCCACCTCAGCTTGTAATCTCAAGCGATTCAATGAAATGTATTGGATCACCGAGATCGTGATCGAGCCAGACAAGAGCAAGCCGCCCAAAATGGCAAATACCGGGTAACTGCCCATTCGGATAAAAAGCCAGGACAGAAATGGAAATACGACAAAGAGCCCGACAATTGATAGGCGCTGGTAACCTTGCGGTATACGGATCGGCGGCATTAACGCAAACATCTCCATTCCCAGCAAATCCTCTGGGATTATCCCGCCCGTGGCTACTGGATACCCATGGTTATCCAACCTTAGTCACCGCAACAAAATTCATCGTCAATCGAGCACCCGCCTTCGGCAAGTCCACTACGGAAACTACGGATCGAGTCGGCTGATGTTCTCCAAACGCTTCCACATATGCCCGGTTCATCTCAGCGAAGTCCACGACGTCCTTCAGAAACACCGTTACGCTCACAACTTGGCACAAACCAGAACCCACTTCTTCTAGCATTCCTGAAAAGAGTCTGATTGCCTGGGCCGTCTGCTCATACGCTGTTTCACCAACCAAAACCCCGGTCAGCGGTTCAACTCCCGCCAGAGCAGAACCCCAGATCATGTTCCCAACTCGAATCATTGGGCTATATGGCCCAATCGGAACAGGAGCACAGGACGGTCGAAGAATCTCAAGGTCAGTCACTTCAATTTATCTTACTGAACATGGCAGCTGAATGGTAGTATTCGGCTATGATCGCAACGCTAATACTGCCTTTGCTTGCGACACAGTTTCGCCCATTTCCCCTTATTCCAAAGCCGACCGCAAGCACCCTCAAGTGGACGAAACCAGTCATCTGCGAGATTCCGAACAATTTTGCGGAAGGAATCTTTAAGTCCGGAAAAGCCGACGCAAAGAATTTCAGCCCTCCTGTCCGCTTCTATAAAGATGACAAAGAAGGTTTCAAGATTTCGAT
>JANPAV010000342.1:0-4132 GCA_031430115.1 Armatimonadota bacterium
CGAAACAACGCATTTGTCGAAATCTTGGCGCTGGGCGAAGGCGGGCACAACACCCACCACAAATCAGAACTATGGGCGCAACACGGTGTTTTCCCGTGGCAGTTCGATCCAAGTGCAATTGTCATCAAGACCTTAGCAAAACTGGGCCTTGCCTGGGATCTCAACCTCCCTACCAAGCAACAACTCATGATGGATTGGCGAAAGTGGCGAAAACGAGAACCCGATATGCAGGGAATCCCCATACGGGCGCGTGATATTCACGGCAAGACCCAAGCCGATATCGAAAGGGAAAAAGAAAAGGTAACGGTCTAAATTCAGTAAGCTTGCCTTATGACAGCCCAAGAATTGGTGCAACAGGCGTTTGATCGCCTCGCAACCCGCTCGGGCTTTGAAACGAGACAAAACCAAGTCCAACTTTCCTTGCTCCTTTGCGATCTAATTGAGCAAGGATCGACGGGGCTGTTCGAAGCCCCCACCGGTCTAGGAAAGTCCCTAGCCGCTCTCGTACCCGCAATTGCGAACGCAATCGCCAACGACAAGCGAACGGTAATTGCAACTTACACCAACGTCCTTGCTGACCAGTATTGGCGCAAAGACCTCCCCTTAGCCCTTTCGCTCTTCACCGAACACGTTCCAACTGCCTTCCTTATCGGTCGGCAACGATACGCCTGCCTCATGGCAATGGATGATGTCATGCCAAACGATAGCGAGCCATTTGTCAAAGAAGCTGAGCTAGGTATCGAAAACGAATTCCGTCGCCTTATCCGTAAGCCAGATCGGGATATAACCAAGCTCTGGCAACAAGTCCAAGTTCCGCCTGTCTGCCCCGCCAAGGCTTGCCCCGCCTACGATGATTGCTTCTACTACAAAGCCCGAAAGCAATTAGAAAAGGCTAAAGTCATCATCACCAACCACAGCGTCGTCATCCAAGATGCCGTAAGCGTAGATTCCGAAACCGATCGAGAAGGAATGCTCTTCAAGTACGACTTCCTCATCCTTGATGAGGCCCACGACTTCCCGTCCGCCGCCATGAACGGCTTAGAATTTGAACTCAGCGATAAACGATTAGGAGCCTTGACTGGCATCGCCAATCGACTTGAAAACTTGGTTGTTCCCCTCGCTCAAGCCCAAGGAGAAGAACAAGAATGGCGCGGCAAAGGTGATGAATTAAGGAAAGAAATCGCCCTCGCTCAAAAGGAACTAATAGCTCTCGGCATGCAGTTGGAAACCGGCGGCATCATGGTGGTCACCCCGTCAGAATTAGATGATCATCCCGCCGTGCAAAAAGCCCACGCCAAGCAACATCTAACTCTGGTCGAATTCATCGCTGAACGAGTCAGAAATGCTTGTGACCGCTACTCAACGGACTCGGTTCTTCGAGTCGAACGGTATCGACAAGACAACAATCATCCCGAGACAAAAAGCATCGCCGATTCTTCAAGAAACTACGTCAGCTACGTCCGAGACTTCTCCGCCGGCGCCCACGAACTTTCACGCCCATCTGGCGCTGCGGTTAGCTACATTGGCAACCCCCGCTCCGAGGTCATCCTCAGAAGAGACTATATCGATCTTCAAGAACCACTTAAAGGTCTCATCTGGGATCGCGTGCCCTATGTCTGCATGTCGGCAACTCTTCAAGTGGATAACGAATTCGAGCACTTCAAGCGGGTGACCGGCGCGACTGCCATGTTCGAAGAAGTCCTACCATCCCCTTTCGACTATACAACCCAATGTGCGCTCTATGTGCCAAAGAAAGACACCGTTCCTGATCCCACCCTCAGCCGCCAAGGAAGTGCCGAGCAATTCTATTATCAGGCTATCGCTAGAGAACTGAGTGAAATAATCGTGACCTGCCAAGGCAGAACTCTTGCTCTCTTTCATTCAAGAAAAGAAATGGAAGGAGTCATGAGCTATATGAGCGTGCCAGACGAATACCCAATCTTAATGCAAGGCAAAACCGGAGTCGCGATCGTCGGCGAACAGTTCAAAAAGAACATTTACGCGTCGCTTTTTGCCCTCCGATCGTTCTGGACCGGATTCGACGCTCCCGGCGAGACCTGTAGCTGTGTCGCCCTTGTCAGGATTCCTTTTGAAGTTCCCTTTGAACCGTCTCAGATAGCCCGAATGGCATACCTGGCGCACCAAGGCATGGACCCCTTCCAAACCCATACACTGCCAAATGCAAAAATAATCATGCGTCAAGGTGCAGGGCGGCTTATTCGTTCCGAAAATGATAAGGGGATCATCGCTCTTCTTGATCCAAGGCTTCAAACGAAACGGTATGGCGAACAAATCTTGGACAATCTTCCTGCGGGTATGCGACAATTTAGCGACATTCGCGATGCCGCTGGCTGGATCGGAATTTAAGACATGAATATCATCATTGTCACCGACTATGGGCTCGTCAATGGCGGGGCGTCAAAGGTCGCTCTCGAATCGGCTATGGCGTTGACCGAACATGTGGATCAGGTCCATGTCTTCTTCACCATCGGAGAAGCCGCTAACGTTCTCAAAGAGACACCCAAACTACGAATTACCAAGCTTAACCAAAAGAAGGTCACCGAGCAACCAATTTCAAGTTCAATTCTGGCTGGACTCTGGAACAAAGAAGTCGCACTCGAGTTCACAAAAGTTCTTGACCAGTATAGTCCCAAAGACACAATTGTCCACGTTCATAGTTGGCGAGACGGCACAACTCTCTCATTCGTTCCTGAAGTCCAAAAGAGAGGCTTCAAATTAGTCTTCACTGCTCATGACTTCGGCCTTGCGTGCCCCATCGCCGGCTTTTTCGATCACCGAACCAACACAATTTGCCAATTCAAAGGCCTTTCCCGCCAATGCCTCCAATCGAAATGTACAAACACATCGATGATCAAGAAATCGTGGTTTAGCCTTCGCCACAGTCTTCAGGTTCAAAGAGCGCACATGCCAGCCGATCTCAAGCACCTGATAACGGTCAGTGAGCTGAGTGAACGCGTCCTCAATCCTTACCTATCGGATGGCACAAAAATTCATCATGTCCCAAATCCCATTCCCGTCGATAAGGAGCCAAGAGTAACGGCAGAAAAAAACAAATCCTATGCCTTTGTCGGACGTTACAGTCCAGAAAAAGGAGCCCTTATCGCCGCCGAAGCTGCTCTAAAAGCCGGTGTTCCAATCATGTTCATCGGTACCGGTGCCCAGGCCGCCGATATTCAGCCAATTTATCCCGAAGCACAACTCCTAGGATGGCGAAAGCCTGAGGAAGTCCGTCAAAAGCTTCAAAAGGCACGCGCCATCATTTTCCCATCCGTATGGTACGAAGTCCAAGGCATGGTAGTCGACGAGGGCGCTGCGATGGGCATACCGGTGATCGTTTCCGATGTGACCGCAGCCGTTGAAGCAGTCAACAAATTTAGGCATGGCGTATTGTTTGATTCAGGAAGCGTTGATGCCCTGGTAAGGAGAATTCAAGAGTTTCAGCATGACGATGTTATCGAATCATTCAGCAAAGCCGGTTACGATAACTACTGGCAAAACCCAGCCACCATGGATCGGCACATCAAAGCCCTTTTGCAAGTTTACGAAGAAATCTTGATGGCACCAGCGGCCTAACCTGAATTACCCTTCGGCTTGATCCCTATAAGGCTGACTTGCCAGATATTCAGCGTCCTTCTTCTTCTTTTTGGCTCGCCTCTTGTGCATCACAAACTCGAAGACAATTGGCAACACCGAAATGATCACCAGTACCATGATCGCCACTTCGAAGTGATCGCGGACAAAGGGCAATTCGCCAAGAAACACGCCGGCAAACATACAGATACCAACCCACAAAACACCACCAATGACGTTGTAGATCATGAATTTGGGAAATTCCATCGCTCCCATACCAGCAACAAACGGTGCAAATGCTCTTACCACGGGAACAAATCGCGTGATGATGATCGCCTTTCCGCCGTAGTTCTCAAAGAATTCGTGGGTCTTCTCTAAGTTTTTAGGTGAAAAATACTTAGCCTTCGGGTTCGCAAAGAGCCTCTTTCCAAAAAAGCGTCCAAGCCAATAGTTGACAACATTTCCCCCGATTGCCGCAGCAGTCAGGATCACAAACAGCCAAGGAATGCTGAGACCTTTCTTGTCGTCGGCTGCAACCAAT
>JANPAV010000343.1:0-2422 GCA_031430115.1 Armatimonadota bacterium
TTTATGATGTGATTGAACCGTATATCAAGTTAAAATGGTTTCGCACTGAGTTCCAATGTTCAAGAAGCAATACCGTCACATTACTGCCTGCTTGCTGTTTTTGCTTGCATCAAGTTTTTCGCTCGCCGAAACGACTCTCAGGCTAAGCGTTTGGGATGGCGACAAGGCTCTTGAAACGATTCGAGCTGTCTGCAAGCAATTCGAATCGGAAAACCCGGGTTACAAAGTAAAGGTTGAAAACTACGAATACAATCTTTACCACCAAAAAATGATCATCACGTACGCCGCGGGAGTCGCTCCCGATGTCGTCATGATGGACACTACGCACTATCAGTTTCTTGCATCCCGTGGCGCACTTCTTCCACTCAACAAATTCTTCGCGTCCTCACCTGGCTTCGACATCAATGAGTTCTACAAGCCGATCGTTGATTCCTATACGTTTCGAGACAACATCTACATCCTTCCAAGGGACATCGCCCCAATTGGCCTGATCTACTACAACAAGAAGATGTTTAAGGACGCTGGGCTACCCATGCCAGACGGCTCCTGGACGTGGGATTTTAAGGAACGCCCAGAGCTGAAGGAAAAAGACTTCCAATGGGTATGTAAGCACTTCGTCAAGCAAGATAAAGACGGAAAATACATTCAATGGGGCTATGCTCCCGGCTGGCCACAAATGCAGGCCGACATGTATGCCTTACAGTTGGGTGCCCCAGTTTACGATAACTATGCGGAGCCAACGAAAGTACAGGCTAACGCCCCAAACCGAGTAAAGGCATTTCAATTTGCTTCCGACTTTGCCAATAAACTTCACCTTGCACCGTCAAACGCAGAATCATCCGGCGCACTGATGATGACGACCCAACAAATGTTTGTCCAGCAAAAAATCGCGATGTACCAGAACGGAATTTGGGAAGTTCCAAACATGCGAAAAATGCTCAAGCCAGGATCACCCGAGTGGTTTGATTGGGATATTTGCTTGGCCCCAGCCTACGCGGGTGCAGACGGTAATCCGGTTCGAAAATTTACGACTGGTGGTTCTGGATACGCGGTTATCTCAACAACAAAGAATCCCGAAATTGCTTGGAAACTGACGAAGTTCTTAAGTGGTCCTCCGGGCATGATCGCGATGGCAAAAGCAGGAATCGCTCAGCCGGCAATCCGAAAACTTGCTCTCGAACCAGGAATATGGTTGCCTGGTCCTGATACCCCGCTCGAAGAGCAATTTCCGAAAAATAGAATTGCTACCGACGAAGCGGTACCGTTTGTCGTCTTCGATCCATCCAGTCAATTCGGAATCTCGGTTGGCGATCGAGTGAACAAGGGCCTCGAAATCCTTTGGAGCGGGCAAGGCAATGCTGAAAAAATCTTAAATGAGAATCAGAAGATTGCCCAGGATCGATTAGATGTCCTTCGAAAGCAAGAAGACCTTCCCCCTTTCAATTGGGCTTTGGGAGGCGTATTCGCGCTCTGTATCGTTTTTGCGATATTGTTTTATGTGTACAAGCCAGAGTTTGGCAAGAAGCTCACGAATCTTGAGAAGTCTGAGAGTCGGTCGGGATACAAATTCCTGACCCCCTGGATTATTGGCACCGTAGTTTTTGCGTTAGGTCCAATGATTCTTGCCCTACTCATGGCATTTGCGGATTGGGACATCATTGCTCCCGCCCGTTGGCGTGGGTTAGACAACTTCAAAGAAGCCTTTACCGGTGATCCAACATTCTATAAATCGTTAACCGTGACGCTAATCTATACGGCGTTTAGCGTAGGGTTTGGCATTTTTGGCTCGATGGGGCTCGCCCTTTTGTTGAATCAGAAAATCAAAGGCGTGTCTCTATATCGAACGCTCTACTATATTCCTTCGATAACGTCAGCGGTCGCGGGATCTCTCATTTGGATGCGGGTTCTCAACCCAGACAAAGGGCTGCTCAATTTCATCTTGTACGGTCCGGAAGGGAAGTGGGCACTCGGAAAAGCCCTAAGTGCTTGGATCATGAATGACGCCAACAAACCAGTTGACTGGCTTCAAACCGAGGCAACGGCTCTTCCCGCATTAATCATCATGTCGCTTTGGGGAATTGGCGGTGGTACCGTAATCTTCTTGGCGGGGCTACAGGGGATTCCTCAGTACTACTACGAAGCGGCAACTCTGGATGGAGCGGGAATATGGAAGCGGTTCAAGTCCATCACCTTCCCGATGCTCACGCCAACCATTTTCTTTAGCGCGATAACCGGACTCATAGGCGCTTTTCAAGCCTTTACGCAGGCTTTCGTTATTTCCCAAGGTGGTCCCAATGACGCGACCCGATTCTATGTGTATCACGTCTTCTCCACGGCATTCCAATCGGCTCGGATGGGCTACGCCAGTGCCTTAGGTTGGGTGCTCTTCGTCATCATCATGATCGTGACATTGGTTCAAATG
>JANPAV010000344.1:0-2422 GCA_031430115.1 Armatimonadota bacterium
TTTATGATGTGATTGAACCGTATATCAAGTTAAAATGGTTTCGCACTGAGTTCCAATGTTCAAGAAGCAATACCGTCACATTACTGCCTGCTTGCTGTTTTTGCTTGCATCAAGTTTTTCGCTCGCCGAAACGACTCTCAGACTCAGCGTTTGGGATGGCGACAAGGCTCTTGAAACCATTCGGGCGGTCTGTAAACAATTTGAAGCCGAAAACCCGGGCTACAAAGTAAAGATTGAAAACTACGAATACAATCTTTACCACCAAAAAATGATCATCACCTACGCCGCGGGAGTCGCTCCCGACGTCGTCATGATGGACACAACCCACTATCAGTTTCTGGCTTCTCGTGGCGCCCTTCTCCCGCTAAACAAGTTTTTCTCTTCTTCTCCTGGTTTCGATATCAATGAGTTCTACAAGCCGATTGTAGATTCCTATACTTTTCGAGGCAACATATATATTCTTCCAAGAGACATCGCTCCCATTGGACTCATCTACTACAACAAGAAGATGTTTAAGGATGCCGGGCTTTCCATGCCAGACGGCTCTTGGACTTGGGACTTCAAGGAACGTCCAGAGCTGAAAGAAAAGGACTTTCAGTGGGTTTGTAAGCACTTTGTTAAGCAAGATAAAGACGGGAAATATATTCAGTGGGGCTATGCCCCAGGTTGGCCACAAATGCAAGCCGATATGTACGCATTGCAGCTTGGTGCCCCGGTTTACGACGACTATGCTGAACCCACAAAGGTACAGGCCAACGCCCCAAACCGAGTAAAGGCATTTCAATTTGCTTCCGACTTTGCCAATAAGCTTCACCTAGCCCCATCAAACGCAGAATCATCTGGCGCGTTGATGATGACGACTCAACAAATGTTCGTTCAGCAGAAAATCGCAATGTATCAGAACGGAATTTGGGAAGTTCCGAACATGCGAAAGATGCTCAAGCCTGGTTCACCTGAGTGGTTTGATTGGGACATTTGTTTAGCACCTGCATATGCCGGGGCAGACGGTAATCCAGTTCGGAAATTTACCACTGGCGGTTCTGGGTACGCGGTTATTTCGACGACAAAGAATCCGGAGATTGCTTGGAAGCTCACGAAGTTCTTAAGTGGCCCACCGGGAATGATTGCCATGGCAAAGGCGGGAATCGCACAACCGGCAATCCGCAAGTTGGCTTTGCAACCAGGCATTTGGTTGCCCGGGCCAGAAACGCCACTCGAAGAGCAATTTCCAAAGAATAGAATTGCAACCGACGAAGCAGTTCCTTTTGTAGTTTTTGATCCATCCAGTCAATTTGGAATTTCAGTTGGTGATCGAGTAAACAAGGGGCTTGAAATCCTTTGGAACGGGCAAGGAAAAGCAGAAAAGATTCTGAATGAGAATCAAAAAGTTGCTCAAGATCGGCTCGATGTCCTTCGAAAGCAAGAAGACCTTCCTCCTTTCAATTGGGCTTTGGGAGGCGTATTCGCGCTGTGCATCGTTGCCGCGATCCTTTTTTATGTGTACAAGCCAGAATTTGGGAAGAAGCTCACAAATCTCGAAAAATCGGAAAGTCGTTCGGGATACAAGTTCTTAACCCCATGGATTATTGGAACGGTAGTTTTTGCCCTTGGTCCGATGATTCTTGCCCTTCTCATGGCATTTGCGGATTGGGACATCATTGCCCCTGCCCGATGGCGTGGGTTAGACAACTTCAAAGAAGCCTTTACCGGCGATCCCACATTTTACAAATCCTTAACCGTGACCCTGATTTACACTGTTTTCAGCGTTGGGTTTGGAATCTTTGGCTCAATGGGTCTGGCGCTCCTGTTGAACCAGAAAATCAAAGGTGTGTCGTTATACCGAACGCTGTACTACATTCCTGCAATTACATCTGCGGTCGCTGGCTCACTCATTTGGATGCGGGTTCTCAACCCAGACAAAGGGCTCCTTAACTTCATCTTGTACGGCCCTGAAGGGAAGTGGTCACTAGGAAAGGCACTAAGTGCATGGATCATGAATGATGCCTCCAAACCTGTGGATTGGCTTCAAACCGAGTCAACTGCACTTCCAGCCCTCATCATCATGTCCCTTTGGGGAATTGGTGGTGGAACCGTCATCTTTTTGGCGGGGCTACAGGGGATTCCTCAGTACTACTACGAAGCGGCAACTCTGGATGGAGCGGGAATATGGAAGCGGTTTAAGTCCATCACCTTCCCAATGCTGACGCCAACAATTTTCTTTAGTGCGATAACTGGGCTAATCGGCGCCTTTCAAGCATTCACTCAGGCATTCGTTATCTCTCAAGGTGGTCCCAATGACGCGACCCGATTCTATGTGTATCACGTCTTCTCCACGGCATTCCAATCGGCTCGGATGGGCTACGCCAGTGCCTTAGGTTGGGTGCTCTTCGTCATCATCATGATCGTGACATTGGTTCAAATG
>JANPAV010000345.1:0-7257 GCA_031430115.1 Armatimonadota bacterium
CCTTGACCAGCAGAAATAACGACGCGAGCCTTGTCTGAATGGACATAGGCATCATGGGTACTAAGATTTCGTCGCACTGCCTCGACAAATCCATCGAATGGAACTCTGAGGGTCATGTCCAATTATGGAACAGAGAACACAAATACCTAAAGTTAATTGTTAAATTGCCGAAAAGTAAGTAACGATGAGTACGCCTATTCAACCTCTTGCGTGGACCGGGGAACGAATGATTCCTTTCGTCAGCGACTACGCTACCCAAGCGACCCACTGGCAACGGTACCTTTTCTTCCGTCCTTGGTATGAAGACGCGGTTGTTATTGACGCAGCGAGTGGCGAAGGCTATGGCACCGATTTTTCCTCCATTTTTGCATCTAAGAGCTTTGGCGTTGACGTTTCTGCAGAGGCAGTGAGCCACGCAAACCAGTTGTATCCGCGAGCAACTTTTGATGTGGATGACGTTTGTAATTACGACTATTCGAAAGCAGATGTCGTCACCAGTTTTGAGACCATTGAGCACCTACCTGATCCCGAGAAATTCTTACATGCCCTGAAGGCATGTAAGGGCAAGATCATTATCAGCACCCCCAATCGAAAGCTTTATGATCCAAATGCAAAGCTAGGCGATAAGCCGACTAATCCTTATCACACCATCGAGTGGACCGCCGAAGAGTTTGCTGAGTTGATCCAGCGACACTTCCCGGATCGTCAGGTTCGATTCCTTAGTCAAAGTACAACCCTTCCGGGGCGACTTTATGAAGGGCTTGATACCGACGCATGGTTTACGATTGCGGTTATTGGCGATGGCGAGTTACCTCAGTGGCCAAAACTTGGCTTTTCGATGCCGACCGTCAACAACGCCCAAATGGGAATTGAAAGCATTTCTGCGTTCGTTACTTATTATCCGGGCGAAGTAGAATTTGCGGTTGTCCTCAACAACACAGATACGGCAAACAAAAAGCTTTGGTACGATTTTGCGGCGCAAGCGCCCCACTTCTTGTCTCTTTTGGAGAATACAGAGAACACCGGATACGGGCAAGGCGCGAACCGTGGTCTGGAACATCTACAGGCGAAAGGCGGCTTTGATGCCTATGGAGTTACTAATGACGATGTCTACGCTTCGCTTGGATGCCTCGGCGAGCTAGCTCATGCGTATAACAACTTGAAGTCAATGGATCAGAATCCTGGGCTTCTAGGAGTGGTTTCGAACAAGGTAGCAGGCAAGCAACAAGTTGAAATTGGACAATACTCTGACCTTCCGAGTTTGATGCGAAAGGCCAATGACTACTTGCACGCCAAGAAGTCTTCGGCTTCGCCGTGGAATCAGATCCGGGGCTTGTGTTTCTTGATGTCTCCTGAATGTTTGACTGCAATTGGTGGATTTGATCCGGTATTTGGTCTTGGCAACTTTGAGGACGATGATCTTTGCGTACGGTCTAAGTTGGCTGGCTTCACAAACTGGGTTGTTGATGGTGCATTCCTTTATCACGAAGGCTCAAAAACTTTTGCAGCGTTGGACATTGATTACGAGGCAAATATCGCCCGTAACATGCATGTATTCAACAAAAAGTGGCAGTTGGAGAACCATTTCGAATTTCTTGAAATTGCCAAAGCGCCGAAGGGTGTTAGCCTCAATGTGCCCCTCGATGCGACGTTCAAATCGACTCATGCCATTGTCATTAGCGGCGAAAATGTGGACCTCAAGGAACAGGCTTCGGACACGGAATTTGCCTACTGGGTCTATAGCGTTATTCGAGAGAAAGGCGACGATGCCCGAGAACGTGTGCTGAAAGCACTCGCCGCCTAGTCAAAGGCGGGTAAAACCGGGCATGCCTTTCGTGCCCGGTTTATTTCTTCTAACCCAAACCCAAGGTCGTTTCCAGCCAGGAAACCCTCTTCCCGGACTCCCGCCGATCATTTTAGACCGGCAACTTCAATATAACGGACCAGCAAAACAAGTCTGCTCTCGATACGGCCTTGAAGCCCGCATTATATGGATTGATGCCACGGCTAATGTTGAGAGATACAATACGCCTGAGAAGATTCAAGCGATTGTGGCTCGAATTAAGTCAGCGGGATTCAACACCATCGTTTTCGACGTCAAACCGCTTTCGAGTGAAGTGGTCTACCCCTCCAAATATGCGCCAAAGCTTAAGGAGTGGAAGGGGAAAGAACTCGGAGATTTTGATCCGCTCGGACCAATGTGTGCTGAAGCTCGAAAGAACAATTTGTCGATATTTGTATCGATGAATGCCTTTTGTGATGGGCATCGATTGGTGAATCGAGGGCCAGGATTCAATCGACCGGATGAACAATCGGTTCTTTACGAGGCAAAGCCGGTTGTTCGTATTGGGGAACACAAGTTTGAATACTCGACCAAGTTGGACACAGCGAAGGTGACATTTTTAAGCACACCCCCTCCGGCTAATTCATATGGGATACCTTGCGACCGGAACGGCAACATTCTTGAAGACGGGAAGCCATTGCCTAAGGGTGGATTTTATGCGGTCTCGCAGGGTCTTGGGGCGGCGATGCTCCAAAGCGTTAGAGGGGCTAATGGGACAGTTAAGCTCGAATCTGAGCCTTCTTTTGTACGAATTGGTGATTCAGTCAATGACAAGCAGTATCCGCTAATGACGAGCCCGACGAATCCTAGTGTGCGTCGAAGGTTGTTTGATTTGGTCGAAGAAGTGACCACGAACTACGATATTGATGGCGTCATTTTTGACGATAGGCTTCGATATTCGGGACTCAATGGCGATTTCAGTCCTTTGGCTCAAACAATGTTTCAGCAGCACATTGGCAAGCGGATCCAGTGGCCAGACGATGTTTTCAAATTCAATTTCTCTTTTAGCACTCAACTTAATCGAGGCATTAAGCCTGGTCCTTTTTACGACGAATGGATGGCCTGGAGAGCGGGCATACTTCAGAAATTTGTAGCCGAAAGCCGAACGCGGATTCGGCAAATCAAGCCGAAGATGCAGCTTGGGGTTTATGCTGGTTCCTGGTACGGTGAATATCAACAGTACGGCAACAATTGGGCTGCTCCAGCGATGGATGCAGGATTTTGGTTCTTGACTCCAGAGTATCAAAAGACGGGCTTTGCGCCAACTCTCGATTTCTTGATTACGGGTTGCTACTATCCGACGGCGACTGGTTACGATGCATTGGTTGAAGGTCGAGGAGTAGGGTTTACGGTTGAATCTGCAGGCACACTTTCCTACCGAGCCGCCCACGACCAGACGTTTGTTTACGCAGGCATATCGTTGATGGACTTCAAAGACAATCCGGTCGGTTTAGGGAATGTGCTTCAGGCAGCTGTCGCTTCGTCGAACGGAGTGATGGTGTTTGACTTGAGCCACGACATTGAACCGATGTGGTCGGTGTTTGAGCGGGCGTTCTCGGTTGCAAAGAAGGCTCCTCATGCCTTGCCGGGGTACTTGGCGGAGACGCGAAGGCTGAGGACGGCTCTGGATCGGAAAGGATTCCGGGAGCCGCCGATTGTGATTGCGGGTGGCGCGTCGGGCGTTGGGTTTTAGTTGATGGAAGTTGGCAGTTTGCCGTTTAGACTGTAAGATAAAGCATGAAGTCGGGAAAAGCGTGGAGAGTGTTCTTTGTTGCTCTAGTGCTCCTCTTGTCAACAACCTCAATTCTTTACACGTTAATGGTGCCTAAGCCGAGTGACATCGATTTTGACTTTGTTCGCAATCACGCGCCAAACCATTTCGGATTGGAATCAGTCTCTGATCCTGCCGGGGCTCAATTTGCGAGCTACTTCTGGAAAGAGTCCTTCGCTTCAGTGGAAGCAGAAGTTATGGCTGAATTGCTGAAGAAGGGTTGGCACAAGGAGAGGAAGATGCCGCACGAGGGACACGATGTTGCGACGTTCTATAACGGAAAGGGTGCCTGGGTCATTATGATGAAAACGGGCAGTCCCGATGGCATGCTAACTTTGGATCCACGGTACTTGAAGCCAAATCCAGATTCGGTTTCGATAGACATTATTCTCCCCTTGCCGCCGGGACCTTGGTCAAAGTTCCGGATATGGCTATTTGCTGTTGAAAACAAAAACAGCTATGTTAGGTGAGGCATGAAACGGGAGAAGTTTTTGAAGGTTGTGATTCTATCTCTGACCGCAATTGTTGTCGTCTCAGCCCTCTTCATTGTTGTTGTACTTCGATCACGACCTCAGTTTCGTTTCGGATTCTTAGTAGGCCATAAACCTGTCTGGAGCGGGATGGATCGCAGTGTTGGAGAATCGGATATGGATATCTATTCTTGGCATGAATCTTGGTTAAAGGTTGAAGGACGAGTTCACCAAGAGCTACCTAGCTGGAAAAGGAATGAAGCGAGCCTAATGGGCATCGTATTCAAAAACTCAGACGGAACGTATGTTGCCGTTTCGAAAGGAAATATCGATTTGACAAAGGAGCATCAATTCCCATCATAATTTGGGGGCGACGATTCGGTCAACGGCGTGACCATCCTAAAATGGAAAGATGTCACTGGGGGTATTGTCCCGGAGATTCGCCGCAAGATTGAAGATCTAAAGGGCAACAGGATAGGCTCACTGGAATATTAAAGTTTTTGAGATATGACTTGGATCGCGCTTCCGGAGAGTTTGTAGCCATTCACAGCCTCTGGCAAGACTTTTTAGCCTCAAAAGCCGATACTTGGGATTCTAGGAAACAGAATCCATTCTGTGAGTCCTTAACCTCTTGAGTTATTGAGGCAGCATTATCTGCGGCTTCAGCTTTCGTGTCATAACGCAAAATGCCTGCGCGCAAAGGATCAGCGAGATAAAGATGCCCTCACCCCCTTGCCCCCTCTGGATGCTCCGCATCTCTCATCAAGGCATGGGAGAGGGGAATTAACAGACTAACCCGCGCTGATTGGGATGCCGCCTTCGGCGCCAACCGCGAAGATGTGGTCGTCTTTGTTCTTCATTTTCACGACGGCATGGTCGGTTTCACCTGCCATCTGGACGCCTTGCCATGTTGGGGAGTTTGTTTCTCGCCAATAGACCACATACTTGACACCAGGTTTGCTCTTCCACCGGATTGTGGTGTCATGGGCTTGCTTTGCATCGTATTGAACAGCGGTTGGCGCTTCTCCGGCTGATGCCAAAGCTTCCATCGTCAAGATATTGAGCTTCGTAACGTTGGCGAGATAAGTCCAGTCAATCCACTCAATGGTGTCTTTTTCGGTGTGCTGGTGCTCAAGCCACTCGATTGCCTCCACGAATCGGACAGCAGTGAAGCCGACGTTATTAAACGGCGTGTGGTCGCCACCGCGTTGGAAACGGTCTTTTCGAAATACGAGCCACGGTGCGAATCCGCCGAGCTTGCCACGGCTATTCCATTCGATGAAGCGGGCAAGTTCTCGGCTATTGTGCTCGACACCGACTTCGCCTCGTTTGAGCGGTGGAAGTTCTTCGCTATAAAGGCGCACTCGTTTGGTGTCTTTTACGTTGCCAGCCCGTGAGCTTCCGACTGTATCGTTTGAAAGGACGGCTTCGAGGCTCCATTTCTCGTCCTTCGCTCGCCTTGCTAAAGCTCCTGAGCCAAGTAGTCCTTGCTCCTCACCACTAAAGGCGACGAAGACCAGGGTGTTATGCCATTTCTTTTGTGCCAGAACTCGAGCGCTTTCGATCGTGAGGGCAACGCCACTACCGTCATCGTTGACGCCTGGCGATATCGCAGTTAACGGGTCGCCGGTTAGGTTAATCGTGTCGAGGTGACCGCCTACTAGGATTCTCCGGTCTGTCTCACCCTTTAGGGTTGCCACGACCTGGATAACCGTTTTGTCAGCAGGAATTCTTCGCCCGGCTTTGACTTCATATTTCATGATCTCGACTTCGAGTCCCGGGATTTTTCGGAATTCGCTTGCAACCCACTCGGCTGACTTTTGAAGTCCAGGCGAACTCGTGTTGCGGGTTGGATAAGTGGCAAGCTCGGTTAAAGTCGCCTTGAGATGGTCAGTCGAAACTTGATTAATGAGGGATGCAGAAAGGATCGCCATGGTCGTTAACATTTGTTTCTAAGCATAGCCGAAAGCAGTCTGAGGTGAGCCCTCATGTTAAGACACTCTCTTTTGAAGGTGTTCGGCGATTAGCCCTTCAAATTGTCTTGGGGAATTGTTCCCGAGTGACGAGTGTTCTCTTGAACTATTGTAGTCCTCGATATAGTTTGCACAAGCGAGGGCTAGTTCTTCGAAGTCTTGGTAGTCGTTTGCTCTAACTTCTTCGTCTTTGAATCTGGAGAAGAAGCTTTCTGCGTAGGCATTGTCCTGAGGACATCCAGGTCTTGAGTACGAGTGTCTGCCTCCATGCTTGGTGACAAGGTCTCGGAAGTCTTTGCCGGTGTACTGGCTTCCTCTGTCCGAGTGGTGAACCCAATCTGCTTGCAGATGCCCAGAGCTTGATGCATCTTGAAGAGCTTCAAGCACGAAGTCTGCCTTCATGTTCTTTGAGAGCGAATAGCCTCTGACCCTTCTTGAGAAGACATCGATGGTGACGGCTAAATATGCAAAGCCTTTTGGAAGGGCGATGTAGGTGAAGTCGCTCACCAGCATCTGTCCAAGACATGTGGGCATCTCGAACAAATTGGAACCCTCCATGGGAATGGGACAGACGGCTCTTGGCTTCTTGGGCTTTCGCCTCATCATGAGACCGAGCCTTGTGAGCGTCAATCTCACCTTCTTAGGAGAAAGCTTTGCTTTGTTTGCGAGCTGACGGTAGCCGAGCCTCGAATGCTTGCCAGCCAGCTTCTCAAGGCGTGCATCGTGGCTGGTGTCCACTTTGCGAGGCTTGGCAACCCGGTAGAGACTAGCCCGAGAGATCTTGAGGATTCGGCAGCAGGCCAGCACCGGTAAAGGAGTTTTGCGAGCAAGTATCATGGCTCTTTTTTCCCAGACCGGTGCGTCAGCTTTCCCAAAGCCTCTTTCATGAACTCAAGCTCTAAGTGGGCACGACCAAGCGAACTCTCAAGCTCCTTAATCCTAGCCTCCGGAGTCTGAATGCCTCCACGCCAATTGCCGCCTTGGAAGGCGGCATCTCCTTTGGCTTTGTACTGCTCAAGCCAACGATCCAGAACCGAAGGCGAAAGCGAATGTTCACGACATGCTCGAGACTTCGATATCTCACCAGAAGTGATCTTCTGACAGACATCGAGCTTGAACTCACGACTATAACAACGACGCATCATATATATTCTCCACACCGAACATATTTGAGTGTCTTAATTTTAGGGCGCAGACCCG